>JADJRF010000005.1:0-319053 GCA_016712355.1 Vampirovibrionales bacterium
CACTCCTGACCCGCCAGCGTGGCCCGCTCTTCTTCCACCAGCTCCATATCATCCAGAAATTTAAGAACAGCACCCAGGTCAGCATCGGCAGACGATCCAGGTCGCCGCTCAGCCCTTTGTCTTTCCGCATGATTTGCGGGCCGACTTGATGATGGGAATCAAGTCGTTGGGCGGTGGTTTTGGGGACTTCAGTTTTCTTGGCGGATTTTGCATCAGGTGGGGGTTTCAAGCTTTCAACATCACTTCTAACTAGCTTTGTGGGTTGGCGTAAAGCCTTTCGTTTAAATCCGCGATGGCTTTTCGGAGGTTCGGCGCACCGCCAGCAAGCGTTTGGAAATCCAATCACATTGCCAAACTCGGTCAAAGGCGGCACTTCCAGGGCGTCCGGCAATTTGAACTGAGCGGGTGCCATGCTCGGCATATTTTTCCAACAAGGCATCCAGAATACAAAAGCGCATCCGCCCAAACTGGTCAAAGAAGTCCTTGTGCTCTTTCTTGAGCCATTCGGCCCGTTCCCGTCGGGTTCGCAACGGTGCGTTATAAGCCAGGTGGCAAAGCAAATCAAACGATCAACTTCCGGTTTGCCGAGTGTTCCGCTAAATGCTCCACATCAATCCCGCGCTCTTCCAACTGGTCAATCAGAAAGGCTCGCTTCTCACTATTGAGCCATTGTGCCCGGAATGCCATCGCATCAGGATAAATGGAACGGAGGTTTTCAGACGTGTAATCGGTTGTTGTTTGCAGGTTAGCTGGTTACCTTGGGCATCCAGCTCATAGACCAGATGACGAATAATCTCTACCTGGCCACCATCCACATAAAACTTGGATGGTTTGGCTTCTTCCGGTGTCATCGCCAAGGCCGCCGCCAAAACTATTTGAACCACCAGATCCGTCCCAAGTTTCTGTTTCATCTTCAGGAGGAGGCGACGGTTCAGGAACGTCTTGGATGATTACCTCGCCCTCTTCATCAATGGTTGTCCGGTGGTTGAGGTAACAGGATCGCCGTCGAACTCCGGGTCGGCAAACTTTTGGGTGGCGGTTCCGGTGTAGTCCAGAATGTTGAATCCCAGTTTGCCTTTATCGGTGCGAAGCCGTGTTCCGCGCCCGATGATTTGCTTAAACTCCGGCATCGAGCCCACAACTCGAATTAGGACAATGTTCTTACAGGTTGGGGCATCTACCCCAGTGGTCAGCAATTGAGAGGTGGTGAGGATCACCGGGCTTTTGGTGCTTCAACGTCTTGAAACTTGGCGCGGTGGCCTGCCCCCAATATCGCCTTCATGAGCCGTAACCCGACAAACATAGTCCGGTATTCCCTCAACAAATCGCTATTCAGTCGGGCTAGAGCATCCCGCATATCCAGCGGATGCTCCTGGTTTACGCAAAACACAATGGTTTTGGCAAAGCGGTCTGTTTGCTTCAGGAAATCGGTCAGGTGCTTTGCAATGGCTTCGGTTCCTAGCCCGCAAAGCAACGACCCGTTCAAAGTCTTTGGTGCCGTACTCGGCATCGGGAATTTCCCGCCCATAACGATCTTGTTGTCCTTATCGGGTCGCCATCCGGTGGCGTCACAGTCGTCGGTGACGATTCGGTGAACCCGGTAGGAGCCAGAAAGCCATCGGCAATTCCTTGGGCTAATGAATAGGTGTAAAGCGGAGAGCCAAAGTAAGTGTAGGTATCCCGGTTGTCCTCTTTGAGCGGAGTGGCTGTCATCCCAAGCTGATAGGCTGGCTCAAACCATTCCAGAATTTCTCGCCAATTGCTGTCATCCCGAGAACGCCTCTATGGCATTCATCGACAATCACCAAATCAAAAAATCTTTGGGATATTCCTTGTAAAGCCCTGGCCGATTGCTATCCTGGGCAATAGCTTGGTAAATGGCAAAGGAAATATCCCGCCCTTTGCTAATCTGGCCGTTTTCGATCTTGAATCGGGCATCGCCAAAGACGCTGAAATCCTTGGCCATCAGGTCATCGACCAACATTACGATCCGCCAGGAAAGAATCTTAGGTTTTCGAGTATCGCCTCGCTTGTTCCAACCAGCAGACCAAAGCTTCCAGGCCACTTGAAACGCAACAGACGTTTTCCCTGCCCCCGTACAGAGGGTCAACAAGCATCGCTTATTGCCGCTCAAGATCGATTGAACAGCCCTGTTGATGGAAATTTCCTGGTAGTACCGAAGCGGCTTGACTTTATCTGGAAAAGTGGGGGTGAGCAATCGTTCGTCAGAAATGTTTTCGGCTTGGCTTAAGCGCTCCCAAAGCGCTTTGGGGGAGGGAAGTCCGTCAGTTCGGCCTGTTGACCCGTGGTAGTCAAATTCCACGAGCATGACCGTTGGTGCTGTAAGCAAAATTTCAGCCCAAGAATCTCCGCATAGTCTTTGGCCTGACCTAAACCTTCGGAGGGGTGTTTGTATGATGCCTTGGCTTCTACAACCGCTATCGGAAAGTCTCGGGTGTATCTGAGGAGGTAGTCAGCCCGCTTTTGTTTACCGCGCCTTGCCTTACTGCCAAAAAACAGAATGCGTCCATCTGTAAAGTCTTTTGCTCATTGATGACATGAGGCTCATCATCCATCCCACACCCTGAAGCTTGGGAATCACATATTTTCGGCAAGTGTCCGCTTCATTGAGCGCCATCAGCAAGCCCCTACCTTCTGATTTTCCAGCCAAGCCCGGACATCAGCTTCCCGAAACCGCCAGGAGCCCTTGATCTTAATGGCAAAAGGCAGCTCTCCATCTTCCATCATACGGTAGATGGTCCGGGTGGAGACCCGAAAAGCTTTGGCCAGTTCATCCAAGGTCAGCAGTTTATCCAAAGAACGCCCTCTCCACTCTGGCAGTTGCTTACCGCTCTTCAGATATTGTCACAAACTGACAGGGGATTCAAGGGGAAATGACGCGATTCGCTTGCTTATCCCTCAAATAAAACCTTCTCAAACGCTTGTTCATTCAGTTGATCCCGCTGCATCCTTTTAAGGATAAAGGCGTCTTTTACCACCACCCCCCTATGGCCTGCATTCTCAACCGTTTTAAGTAATTCATGAGGGCCATAGTAGCTTTCTGTGTGATAGTTTTCCACTATTTTACCAATCACAACCGTATTGAGTTCTTCATAGCCGTCTTCGTACCCGTCCACCAAAACATCCAGGTTTGGGTACTGCATCAGTATTTGTGCCAGATCTTTTGCTTTCATATTGTGCATTTTACCAGACGCATTCCGCACAAGTGCAGGTTAAGCGTAATAGAATACCTTTTGCCCCAATAATATCCATTGGGATTACTTTCTCAGCTTCTCTTCCAACGCCTTGAGCTGTTGGGCGTGCTTCTTGGGATCGTGCTTGATCAGCTTTTCGACGTTGAGAAGCTTCCATTGAACGGCTGGCATGTCCTGAAGCACTGGCAAAGGGATGAGATCCCAGTGGGGTTCTCCTTTTTTAAAGCTGATGAGAAACTCTCGTTCTTCATCCGTGAGCTTGGTGTGAATTTCAGCAATCAGACGTTCACGAGCCGCCTCGTAGTCCTCGTAACGAAAGGGAATTGTTGTCATTCCAGCAAATTGGCCCTCAAAAGCAGATCGCTGATCCAATAAATTGGGGCTGATCAGTTCATTAATGGGTCTGGGGTTACTGACGAGCAGGGCAATAAATCCTTGGCGAATTTCATCCGACAAGCCTTCGTTCTCAAACAACAGATGGATATCAAACAAATCTCGTGGATGTTGGCGATCCAGGGCCGCACAAATTTTCCCGCCAAACAATTCCGCTTCAGAAACAACCTGGATTTGAGCAAACTTGCCCAATTCTGTTTCCACTTTTCTGTGACTTGCATCAGACGAGGTGGGTAGAGGTGTCCTCGAATCGTTGTGTTGACCTCAATCTTGACTTGGGCGAACTGATTTTGGCATAACAACTTGGCTTCTTGACCGTCGCTTTGAGGTAGAATCTTTACCCGGATACCGGGAAGTGCTCTTTCTATGCGGGCTTTAATCCGCCCTAAAGCATCAGAGATGTTTTGCAAAGCCGTACTTCTGTCATCAAATGGCAGATAGTTTAAATCAACATCCACCGAGTACCTTGCCAAGTCCCTGACAAAGAAATTAATGGCTGTACCGCCTTTGAGTGCAAAGCAATCTTCCTGAGCAACAAAGGGCAGTATTTGAAGCAAGAGATCCGCTTGTGCCCGATATGCTTCAGAAATCATAATTCACCAATTCCTGGGCAGTGTAATTTGAAATTCCGCATCCAGGACACCGCCTTTAACAAGGCTTCGTTTCCCTTGCCAAGGTCGATTTTGTCCCGGTCAAGTCGGCTTAACCACTGATGCCCTACTTTTTTGCGCCATATACAGGAAGACCCTTTTCACTTTGACCGACGCACATTGCTCCAGTAACTCCTGAAGCAGCTTCGGGCGTAGATTTACCAACCCTTCCATCACCTGATAACATTCCACCACATCGACCTGGGATGGCGCTAAATATAAGCATTCCAATATGGCACGCTCCGGTGTGGAAATGGTGATACTAAAAGTCTTCAACTCCCTTCCGTGAGCCCCAATTTGCGTGGAAGGAAAGACGTTTGAACATGCTTGATAGGATTTCCCCATGTGTAGTTTTTATACCAGACTGGCAAATGGGTCTTATAGGGAGAAAACAAAAAACACCCTTTCCCTCGCAACACGGAAGTAATGCGCCAATCCTTGCATGGCTAACGCCGTTAATGCGCCTGCATGTATGGGTAAATCCACTTGCTTTTGCAGGGCATATAGCCCGCCTTGCCATTGGATTTCCTCTTTAGGCCTTTTAAAAGCGCCTTTCCCCACACTTTCAAGCCAACCGCTTTGACGGTAACGCTTCTGAAGCTCATATGAGATTCCTTGCGCCTCCAACCAAGAAGCCAAGCAAACTGTGCCCGGCTTATGTTCGTCGAGGAATTGGTTTATTTTTGATTGTCTATCGGTACTCATAGTACCAGTATATGGATTTTTTAAAACCAAATCAAGAGGATGCCAAGAATCTCGCCGGATAACGTAGTTTATTTTTACCTGTGCAAAGGTACTCATAGTGCCGATATATTTCTTTTTTTAAACCAATCCATACAAGCGCTACGCCCCCACCATCTTGGCCAGGAGTTGCGCCTTTTGCTGGGGAGACAGGTTGGGAAGCTCTTTCACCAAGAGGTCCATGAGGCTCGTACTTGAAGGGGGCGTGTTTTCACGACCGGCTGATACCGGAAGTTCCATGTCCTCACACCCAGCCCGATAAGCCGAAGCCAAGGCATCCACATCCCGAATATGGGTATAGCCCTGAGTGGTCTTCAAATCCGTGTGGCCCGCCCAAAGTTGGGCATGGACTGGGTTGATATGCGCGTCGTTCATCCACTGGGTAATCCGGTAATGCCGGAACGAGTGGGCAGAAAAGCAATCCCACTCGCCTCGCTGATCTCACGAATGTAAGTGACCAGGGCGTATTTTTGAGGGTGGTGTAGCCATACCGTTGGCTATGAACCCAAAACAGCGCATTCGGGGCCAGCTCGTTTTGCTGTTCTGGCTTTGGACGAACCTTGAGATAGTCCAGAATGGCCTGTTGGGCCATCTTGGGAAAAGGAACCATTCGTTCCTTACTGCCCTTACCGATCACCGTTAAGGCGGCCTTGGTCACATCCTCATGGAAGCGAAGACTGGAAAACTGGAGGCTGCAAACTTCCGACAGCCGAAGAGCGGTGGTGGACAGCAGAATGATGAGGGTTCGGAAAAGCAACTGCTTGTAGGCGTCGTCCCCTGATGCCTTATCGCACGCCTTGAGGATGATGGGGATATCTTCCCGTTGGAGAATCTTTTGCTGGTGCTTGAAGCCTCTGGGAACCTTGGGGTAGAGCCGTCGGATTTCCTCACGTTCTGAGTCGTTAAGCAACTCTTTGGATTCACACAGAAACCGGGCAAAGGACGATACAGCCCCATGCATGTGACGCCGAAGCGTGACCCGGTTCTTATCCACCTCCGCCAGCCAGACCCGAAGATGCGTGGCTAAAATGACATCAAACCGATCAAAGTACTTGTTGATGTAATGGAGCTGGTCTTTTCGATGAGACGCTGCCCAAGCATTTACATCTACCCCATCTTCATACCATTTGAGCCATTCCGGGATGTATTGGGCATGCATCCCCCGCCGAGGAAACGCTTGTTGTTTGGGCACGGCAACATCACCCCCTTCTATACCAGGAGCGCCCTTTTGGGGAGTTTTTGGCCTTGGCTGGTCTGGAACCAACGCAAGCTCTGGAGTGGTTTGGTATATCTTATATGCCCGTTTACTGTCCCGGTAAAACGTCTCTACCAAAAGCTTCCCAGAGTTGATCCGGTTGTAGAGTTCCGTCCGGCTGATATTAAAGAGTTTTGAGGCTTCTTTGAGCGTTGAAACGTGAACTTGCATCATGTGTACTCCAATCATTTTGGAGTTGACACATGTAAAGTAAATTGCCTCACTATACTTTCTAAAGAATTTAGCCGATGACCGGATTTGAACCGGTGACCTACGGTTTACGAAACCGTTGCTCTACCAGCTGAGCTACATCGGCGTGGGCAATTTTATACCCGATCCGCGCGCCGGACACAAGCGGGCAAGCGCGCCCCCGACGAAAGGCGTTGGCCCGCAGGCGGATTTCACGCTACACTGAACCGCCGCCCTCCGCTGGAATCGTCCCGCGATGACGTCGCCACCGCCACTTTCCCCCTGGCAACAAGCCGCTTTACGCGCCCTTGAAGAAAAACGCTTCTTCAAGCTGATTCTCGGCGGCAGTTTTACTGATACGCAAAAGGCTGACTGCCTTAGCGCCATCTATGCCGCCGCCGGGGCTGATTGCATCGACATTGCGCCGGACGCTGCCGTATTAAACGCCGTAGAAAATGGGCTTTCAGCGCTGCCCGCCTCGCAGGCGCGTCCGATGGTGATGATCTCCCTGCCACTGGACCCCGACCCGCATTTTAGAAAAATCGAGCTCAACGAGCCGCAATGCATTCTGTGCGGGCTTTGCGCGCCGGTTTGTCCGACGGACGCCATTGAAATGACAGCGCACGCGCTGCTAATCGCTCAACCGCTCTGCTATGGTTGCGGACGCTGCCCCGCGGTCTGCCCAACAGACGCCCTCAAGCTCAACCCGATTCACCCCGATCCACAGGCCGTCAGCGACTTACTGGCGCATCCGCTGGTGCAGGCAGTGGAGATTCATACCCAGCATGCGGATCCCTATATGTGGCCCGAATTTGAAGCGCTTTACGGACGCGCGCTTTTTGGAAAAGCGCTATCGCTGTGCTTTCGGCCTCAACGTCTGGAGGAAAGGCAGGCGCTGGAATTTCTAGGCCTTGTACAAGCCTTTGCGCAACGCCTGCAACCGGACTTTCCGTTGATTCTGCAGATTGACGGCGAGCCGATGTCAGGCTCCGATGACCCGCAGGCCGCACTGCCGTCGCTGCAAGCCGCACGCGCATTCTGGCAAGTCCACGGCGCACGGTTTCCGTTCATCACGGTTTCCGGGGGCGTGAACGCGGCGACAGCGGACTATCTACGCCAATCTCCGTACGCCTTCATTTCGGGCGCGGGTATGGGCACCGTCGCCCGACGGGCCGTGTGGGATGCGCTCGCCAGCGATGACCCAAGCGCCGCCGTGGCGCGAGCCCGTCGGCTGATGGCAGGATTTCGGCGTTCGTCCGCATCGGCTATAATAGAAGAGTCTCTTTAAGACCCAGGGGGCTATCAGGGGACGAGAGCCGCGAAAAACCCACAGGAAAAGCCCAAGCTTTGAGCGCAGACGACGAACTCCAACTGCTGATTGATATTTTGCCGGCTCGCATGAACGCCTGCCTGCCACGCGCCGATCGCCCCACACTGATGGAAGTCGTGATGGATCTCGGCCGCCCCCCTGAGGCCCGCTATCGCGGCAATCGCTACGAGACGCTGGGCCATACCCCCGTGTCGCAAGAAGAACTCGAGCATGTCACCCAGCGCGTCGGCGCGTTTACCGGCGACAACCGGGCCGGATTGCCGCGAACACTGCATCGCATCAGCGCTATTCGCAACCGGCAAGGGCATATTGTGGGCCTGACTTGTCGCGTGGGAAAAGCCGTCACTGGGACGATTGACTGTATCAAGGATCTTATTGAATCAGGCAAGAGCGTGCTGCTGTTAGGACCGCCCGGCGTGGGAAAAACCACCAAACTGCGCGAAATCGCCAAGCTGCTGGCCGATGACGGCGGTAAGCGCGTGGTGATTGTCGATACCTCCAACGAAATTGCCGGCGACGGCGACATTCCGCACCCCTCGGTGGGCCGCGCGCGCCGCATGCAGGTCAGCAGCCCCGAGCGCCAGCAGGAAGTCATGATCGAAGCGGTCGAAAACCACACGCCCGAAGTGATTATCGTCGATGAAATCGGTACCGAAGAAGAGGCGATGGCCGCGCGTACCATTGCCGAGCGCGGCGTCACGCTGATTGCGACCGCCCACGGCGGTACGCTGGACAACCTGATTAAGAATCCCGTCCTGTCGGATCTCGTTGGCGGCGTGCAGGCCGTGACGCTGGGCGATGACGAAGCCCGCCGTCGCTCCTCGCAGAAAACAGTGCTGGAGCGCGAAAAGCAGCCTACATTTGACGTCTGCGTCGAGATCCGCGATCAGTTGACGGTCGCCGTCTATCCTGACGTCTGCGAGGCGGTCGACCACCTCTTGCGCGGCTGGACGCTCTTTCCGCAGGTGCGCCGCGTGGACAGCGAAACCGGCGACGCCCGCATCCTGCAAACCGACGTGCGCTCGCTGCCCGATTTGGTCAATGAGGCAGAGCAAACCGAGGCGCTGGCAGCCGCCCTCACGCGAACCGGCGGGATTCTCGCCCGCCCGCCCGCTGACAAGGCCTTCCGCGTCTTTCTGTACGGCATTAGCCGCGCCTATGTCGACCGCATTATCGAGCGCTTGAGCCTCACCAACGTCTCAACCACCAATAATATTCACGATGCCGACGCCATTATCGCCCTGCGCGGCAGCGCGCGTCCGGGATCCAAAATCGCGCAACTGGCAGCCGACTACGAGGCGCCTATTTATATCGCCAAAGCCAACACAATGCCGCATATCCAGCGGGCGTTACGCGAAGCCATGAATGCCGAAGCCGGGTCCTTCGCCGAAAAGCTGACCGATCCCGCCGCCGAAAACGAGACGGACGCCGCCCTTCGAGAAGCGCTCGAAACCGCCGAGCAGGTGCTCTCCAGCGGCGATGCGATCGAGCTGTCGCCTCAGCGCTCATTCGTGCGGCGCTTGCAGCATGAGATCATCGAAAACAAAGGCCTACGCAGCGTAAGCGTGGGCGACGAGCCCCGCCGCCGGCTTAAAATCCTGCCCGCGAGCTAATTTCTCCCCCAGCAGCGATCCTGCTCCCGTTTTATTAATAAAGGCCCGTCGATTGACCGCTCTCGCTTATCGAGCGCGGGCGTTCAATTTAGCAAGGCGATTCTTCTTAATTTTTCCCTTTTAAGGCTTTGGTTTAAGGATTTTCCATAAAGCGCAGTATTCTTCACAAAGTCGATACCCCCCTCCCTAAAAGCTTAATTGGAGCCATTCGCCTAGAGCGCGAGGCTTTAATATCCTTTTTCGCCCGGAAAAACGCTTCTCATTTACAGGATTTATTAAAAATTTTTTAGAACTCTCAGTTCTCTATATTCTATTATCGCAATAGAATCTTCGAATTTCACTTTAAACAAATTATGAATTTCAAGAATATTTCTATTAACCGTTCCGAAACCCAATCTGCTGGCAAACAATTTAGGCCGACTTAGAATTTGCATACTTCCAGAAGTACAGTCAAAAATCTCTATTTAAATTTCCTCTCAGAAATTGGGAATCAGGATTGTCGTTTCAAACAAAATAGAAATACATTAGCAGCAATACCATAATAAAGACCACTCTGATCCCGATCACAAGCCCGATTTGGCGAAGCGGCTTCTTTGGGGGGAAAATATCAGCCCAGAAAGCCCGCCACCAGAAAGTATTGCGATGACATCCGGCCTGTTTATTACCTTTGAAGGCGTCGACGGCTGCGGCAAATCGACCCAATTAGCGCACTGCGACGCGTGGCTGCGCGCCGAAGGGCACGACGTCCTGCTGACCCGAAATCCCGGCGGGACGGCGCTTGGGACTGAGATTCGGCGGATTTTACTGCACCATCCGGGATACGTGTCGCCGACGGCTGAATTGCTTCTGTACATCGCCGATCGCGCCCAGCACATGGACGAATGCGTCGCCCCGGCGCTGCAAGCCGGGCGTATTATCCTATGCGATCGTTACCACGACTCGACGCTCGCTTATCAGGGCTTTGGGCGCGGGCTTGATATCAGCGAGATTACCCAGCTCAACGCGCTAGCCACTCACGGACGCGCGCCGGACCTGACGTTTCTGTTTGACGGACCGCCAGAAGCCCTTCGCCAGCGCGTCGCCAACCGAGGCGCTGCGGATCGGCTGGAATCTGAACAATTGGCCTTCTATGAGCGCGTCGCCCAAGGCTTTCGGACGCTGGCAGCTCAGGAACCCCAGCGGTTTGTGACATTGGACGCCCGCGAGTCCATTGAGACGCTTCAGGCGGCCGTGGCAGAAGCCGTTCGAAGGCGATTACCGATTCAGGCCACGCGCGCCAAGGTATCCGACGAGTCGCCCGCTTAGAAACAGGCCGCCATCGCACGAACGGCGGGATGCTCGCCCGTCAGCGCCCCCGGCGTCAGGTCCAAAGACGGAATCCACGCCAGGACAGGAACCGGCAGAAAGGCATCCCACACGCGGGGCAGCGCAGCGATGGCCTGATCCGGCGAGTCCGCCTCAAAGCGCGACACCACGACGCCGCGCACCGGGATTTTTCGCGTCTGAAGAGCTTCGAGCGTTAGTAGCGTATGGTTAATCGTACCCAGATCGGGGCGCGCGACGACCAGCGTGGGCAGATCCAGCGCGGCCATTACATCAATCAGTTCCAGAGACGGCGCCAGCGGGACCCGCACGCCGCCCGCCCCTTCCACCAGCGTGAGATCGAAGCGGGCGCGTAACGCAGCCACCCGCTCTAACACCGTCTCAAGACGGATTTCGTGGCGATCGTCGGCGACAAACGGCGCAACAGGCGGCGCAAACCGATAGCCGATACGGGTTTCGACCGGCTGTGCGAGCCAGCGGTTGATCGTGGCGGGATCCGTATCTGCATCCGACGCCGCGCCAGTTTGAAACGGCTTATAAACGCAAACGGAGCGCCCCTGCGACTGCGCAAAAGCAGCCAGAAGGGCGGTAACAAGCGTCTTACCGACATCCGTGCCAGTTCCGGTAATAAAGAGAGCGGACGCCACGCAAGCGACCTAGGAAACAGCCCCGACAAGCGCCTCGCCAGATGCGGCGCTCGTCGAAACGCGCGCGCCGGAGGAGAACCGCGGCATCAGGTCGGCGGAAGTCATCAATCCGGCAAGTCCCTGCTGCTGATAGAGCGACACCCCACGCAGCAAGAAGCCCAGCGCCGGGCCGCACACGTTATCGACCATCGTCGTTTCGTCGCCCAGCGTGAACTGATGGCTGCTGACAGCGCCGCCAGCCGTACGCCCGGTCACAGTCACCGTAGTGCTGACAGGCTTTTTGGCGTTTCGGGTGTCCACCAGGCCGCCCACCCGCACGCGATCGCGTGGGCAAACGCCCGCCAGCTCAAGGATGATGTCGTCGGCATGCTCCATGCCGTTGAGCTCGATGAGCCCTTGGCGGCGGTCCAGCTCCGCTTCAACGTCAGCATCGCTCATTGCGGCTACGCGCTCGGCGTTAAAGCCGTCCAGATGTATCAAGTCTTCTCGTACTGTGGCGCGATAAGCGTCCCAACAGGCGATACCGACCCCAAAGCGCACATCTACCGACAGCACTTCGGCGAAGGAATGGGCGGCCACCGCGGCCACCGTGGTCAGAAAGCCCGGCGTCGCGCCTGCGCCGGTGATATACAGCACCCCGCGCTCGCGCAGGCTTGGGCCCAGCGGCATCAGGCGCTCAACAGCCTGAGTTCGCTTAAGGGCGTCGACCATCACGCCACGAAAGGGCGTGTGATCGAGAATGGCTTGCAGCGTCTCGGCGAAAAACGAGACGGGCAGATTCGGAAGCGCCATAAAGATAGCGTCGATAGACTCTCCGTGCGCCTGTAAGAGATCCAGAATTGCGCGATCGCTTCCGACCGCCACAGCGCAAGGGGCTTGCGCGACTGTCGCCAGCGGTTGAATGGCCTCAACGGGAAGACCCTCTGGATCATAGCAGTAGCCGCGGCTATCGGCCATGGCCACCAGTTGAAAATCAGGCCGAAAGGGGACGAGACGGGCCATGCCCTTGCCCAGACCGCCGGCGCCTAAAATTGCGAGTCGAATCATCATCCACGCTCCTCTGCTACATGATACATGCCAAGGCCAGCCTAAACGAAACCGGCGAGGGCTTCAATGGCGGATTCATGCGCAGGAGGCAGAAAAGCTATCTTAATAAAGAACTCTTATCAGTTCTCTATTAATGAGGCTGAAACACCAAGAGGCCTTCTTGGGGATCAATGGTCAGGCGAAACTGCCGGATAAAACTCAGGCCCAGAAGCCCGCTGAAACTCGAACCAGGGCGAACGTCAATCACCGTGGCTTCAACGTTATGGGCTTCCACGCCATTGACGCTGATACGCTCGATCAACACCTTGCGGGCCTCGATTCGCCCGTTAGCCGTGGTGATCCGAACCGTCCCGAGGGGCTTGACGCTGTCGCCCAAGGCATCGGCCAGTTGCTGGGAAATCGACGTATAGGTCGCCCCTGTATCCACGATGAAATTGGCGCTGACGAGGTCGTTGAGCCGCGCCTCGACCATCAGGGCGTTCTGGTGAGGCTGCAGGGGGACCAGGACAGACTGGCGCGAAGACGTCATCACCGCCTGTTGCGCGGCCAGCACCGGCTCGCCCGCGCCTGGAGTCTGACGCTGACTGATGCCCAGCGCTTGAGCCCGCTGACGGGCGTACGCCACCACGCGATCCTCGTTGCCGTAGCGCGTCACGTAGTCGTAGTGCGCCAATGCTTCTGCGCCGCGATCGAGTTTGTCCAGCACGATGGCCAGATAGTAGCGGATATTCACGCTGCCCGCGTCGGCAGACTGGGCCTGGCGAAGAAACGGCAGCGCACGGGCATAGTCGCCCTGACGATAGGCCATCACCCCGCTACGGAAGGCGCTGACATCTTCTGAAGCCTCGACCTGCGCGTAGGTCGGCGCTGATAAGGCAAGCCATGCCACAAACGCAACGCCCAGCCATCTCGAACAGGGACGGGGAAGGGCGACCGTCGTCATGAGGCATCCTCGCAATCAGGGATCAGGCGCGTCATACGCCAATGAGTGTCCATCGACCGATCGCGGCGGATCTTTAGGACAATGGACCTCTCGCCAAAAGCAGCGCCATCGCCGCGATTGCGGGAATCTTCCGAAAGTTTTCATAAAATGCGCACAAAAATGGCGCCCGGGGTTTTTATGCAGGTGAGGGGAATTAGCGCCAAGTCAGTGGGTCTGGCGCCTCGGGCAGATAATATCAAGATGCAGGCGTTGCGCTTCCGGGCGAGCGATGCATCGAGAGAGTGGCTATGAGCGCATCGCGGCGGTGTCCGCGATCCAGCTTCGCTGTGAGGGGGATTCATCAGATGGGAAATCAGTACGCCGTAGGGATGCCGCAAATGGGAATCGATCCCATTATGGCCCAGGCGCTCGGGATGCAACAGGCCTTTGCCGGTGATGTTCGACAGTTTGAAGATCAGTTTCTGCGGCCCATGGGTCTGAATGGGTGGCAGGATCTTCAAAATCAAAGCGGCCGCCTGCCCGCCGCCACTGGAGACAGTTACACGCCTCGGGGAGGCCAGAGATCCGGCAGTGGCGGATCTAACGGCTCCATCATAGAACCTGTGGTGGGCTTAGCAACCTTCACAGGACTTAAGCCCGCTTTCGCCGGCGCTCACGACGCCTGGAAAGTGCGCAGCCAAGGGACGCAAGCTGCGGCAATCGCGTGGAAACAGGGCGCAGGAAACGCTTACAACTCTGCGAGTAATTTCTACAACCGCGCAGGTCAATACTTCCATTCCGCCGCCAATCAAGGGATGTTGGAAGAAGCGGCGGCCCAGCGGACATTATCCGCTTCTTATGCCCAAAAAGGCGAAACGGCT
Organism: Vampirovibrionales bacterium; assembly: GCA_016712355.1. Taxonomy (NCBI): domain Bacteria; kingdom Bacillati; phylum Candidatus Melainabacteria; class Vampirovibriophyceae; order Vampirovibrionales; species Vampirovibrionales bacterium. Next base: position 14,207 of record JADJRF010000005.1, read on the forward strand.
CTGGCGAATGCAGCCCAAAGCCGTGCTGAGCGTATGGAGCGAGTAGCCGCAGAGCATACCACCGCCGGGCGCGGCGCGTCTCGGATTCCTGTTGAAAGCGTAGCGACTCCTACGACCGGCGCTCCCGCGCCATCCGTTTCCACAGCAGCGCCAGCGACGCCAACGGTTTCTACGACGGCGCCATCAGCTCCTTCAGCAGCGTCCATCCAAAGCGCGGCGCAACATGAAGCCTCAAGTCTTATTAGGACAATGAAAACCGAGGATTTAGTTAAGTATTTAACGCCAGAACAACAAAATGCATACCGCCAGCTCGGGCCCGATGCTCAACGCGCCTTTCTCCACATGAATCGCGCAGAGCTGGAAACGGCGATCAAGGCCACTCAAACCGCAGGCAAGGCGGCAGAAGGCGCGGCGACTGCCACTAAAAATCTGCTACAACATTTAACGCCGCAAGAATTGGCGACGTACCATGCAAGAGGCTCTCTAGGCGGGCCTATGTATCTAAACGATCTAAGACCGGAACTGGAAGCCCGGTTCGCAGCGGCTCAAACGACGGCAGCGACTCCGGCGGGAGGCGCAAACGCTTCAAACGTACATGCCAGCCCCCCTGCGGGCGCAGCAGGCAAGGCGGCCGAAGCGGCGTCTGAATCGAAAGGGCTGTGGCAACGGGTTCAGTCGAAGGCTGGCAAAGCCTGGAATGCCATTAAAGCCGGGGGCAAGGTCGTTGCGCGCTCGCTGGGCAAAGTCCCGGGCGGCCGGATTATCGGACGCGCTCTGGCAGTCGCCGCAACAGCAGTGGGCGCAGCAGCCGGCAGCGGAGTCGTTGTAGGCGTATTGGGCGCTATTGCAACAGGAGTCGGCATTCTGATGGCAGGCCAACTCGTCTGGGATCTCGGCAAAGCCATCTTCGGCAGCGACGATAAAGCCTGATTAGCATTAACCTCCATACCCATACCTACCAACCTACCTACTACCTAACCTACCTACCGCGGCTCCGAAAGGGGCCGTTCTTTTTTGAGCGCGCGAGAAGCGCCCCCCTCCCCGGTGTCCGGGCGGCGGCGGCAAGAAAAGCGTCTCGCGCAATCGCGCGTTCGAGAGGGTGGTTTGAAGAGCGTGTCGGTCAGAGGAGTCTGACGCTCGTTGATGTTCTGGAGAGCGGGCCTCCTGAAGGCCGGGGGCGCGTGGGTTGCCATGCCACGGGTCCCCCGAAACAATCAGGAAGATGGCTGCGCGTAAAAGCCACAGAGAGAGCAGCGCCGGGCGCTTGCGTCATCGCGCATGATCGGAAAGCGAGACCCCGCGCAGCCGAATCCCTCGCACGCGGGGTTGCGCACGGAAGGCCAACAGGCTGGGTCTGAGTCAACGTCTAGACGGGCCGCGATTTGGCGCGGCTGTATCGCATTTACGATTCATGGCTGATCATGAATCATGCATTTAAAAAACCATAGAGATCAATATTTACGATTTTTCAGAACCCTCTCAGAGAGCGGCTTTCAGGGGCGCTGGAATCGCTTTATATTTCTTAATATCCACAGGGCGGATCCGGCCTAAAGCGCGTCCCGGCGCACGCTGGGCGGCGGCGTAAACTTGTCACGGAAAGAGGGCGGCAGTTCGCGGTAATAACGCGCCAATGCATCGTGGTAGGTGTGGAATTTGAGATAACACAACGCGATATAAGAGGCAAAGAGCGTTGCTTCCATAGCAAAGACCAGTGGCAGATTCATTTTGAGGGTAAGAATATCCTGCATATTATACGCATAGAGCAACAGCGCGATTTGCGACACGAATAAGCCTACAAATAGCGCATAAGCAGGATACAACAGGTACACTTGCGGCGACTGGAAGGCCAGACGGCGACAGCGGTCGAAAATGGCGCGCGCCGACAAATCGGGCTCCGTCATGGCGATCACGTCGCCAAACAGAGTGGTAATCGCCAGCCACACGGCGCGGCCGATTGCGTAGGCGGTCAGGACAGACAGCAACATCATGACAAACAGAAAGGCGATCATCATCGTCGGCAGGCTGAGCGGGGTAGAATCGGCAAACTGGTTAAAGAGGACCATCTCAACCCCGGCGACAGCCATGGTCAGCAGAATCATCGCCAAGGGCGGGCCAAGCACGGCGACCAGCCGATAGAGGGTCCACGCAAGGGTCGTGAGCATCGATTGCTGCGCATCGGGCTGATAATCGACATGCAGGACATCCGGGCGCGGAAAACGCCGCGACCATGCCTGATAATACGATTGACGAATGCGCAGGGCGAGCTGAAAAAAGCCAAAAAATGCCAGGACGCAAAAGACGATCAGCTTGAGGTAGAAGTGAAACGGTAAGACCGTACGAACGGCGTCAGACTCGGGCATCGACGCCGACTTGAAGGCTTCCATCAGGGGGACGAACAGGCTTTCGGCCGACAACAGGATGACCGGCGCGATCAGCAGCAGCAGGGCAATCAACAGCAAGGCGCGCGGCGGGGCGAGCGCTTCCAGCCATCCGCTGGCGTCTGGAGAAAACGGCGCGACAGGCGCATATCCCGCGCCCGACGACGGGGCGGCGCCGGGGAATCGGCGATGGACAGGAGGAACGTTCATACCCACGGGCGGCGAATCCTGAACCAGGGGCGCTTATTTCCCCTCAGGCGCGCCAGCGGCGGCGGTCGCAGGGGGATCCGACTTCTCGGATTTTTCGGGCTTCTCAGCCGTTTCGTCGGTGGCGGGCGGCTCTGCCGAGGCGGATTTCTCAAAGACGATTTTCTTGTCTTCAAGCGTCGCGCGCACGGTGTCGCCTTCCTTGAAGTGGCCCATGAGCAATTGATCGGTCAGCTCGTCTTCAATGCGGCGCTGAATCACCCGACGCAGTGGACGAGCGCCGTATGAGGGGCTGTAGCCTTCCTTGGAGAGGGCGTCTTTCACCTCATCGGTGAGAATCAGCGTCATGCCTTGCTGCGACATGCGCTTGGTGACGTCGGCCAGCATGATATCCACAATGCGGCGAATTTCTTCGCGCGTAAGCTGGTGGAAGATGATGGTGTCATCAAGTCGATTGAGAAACTCGGGACGGAAGGTCTTTTTCATTTCTTCCATCACGATGTCTTTCATCTTGTCGTAGCGGGCCTCGGCGTCACTGGTGGCCGGCGAGAAGCCCAGCGGATTGGGGTTCTCGATGCCGCGCGCGCCAACGTTGCTGGTCATAATCACGATGGTGTTTTTGAAGTCGACTGAGCGGCCTTTGGAGTCGGTCAGACGCCCGTCGTCGAGAATTTGCAGCAGGACGTTAAAGACGTCGGGGTGAGCTTTTTCGATTTCATCGAACAGCACGACGGAATACGGCTTGCGGCGCACCTGCTCGGTCAACTGGCCGCCTTCCTGAAAGCCCACGTAGCCGGGAGGCGAGCCAATCAGCTTGCTGACCGTGTGACGCTCCATGAATTCGGACATATCCACGCGGATGACGTTGTCTTCTGAGCCAAAGAGATATTCTGCCAGGGTTTTGGCCAGCTCGGTCTTGCCGACGCCGGTCGGGCCGCTGAAGATAAATGAGCCAATGGGACGATTGGGATTCTTCAGCCCCACTCGCGCGCGACGAATCGCCTTACAGATCGAGGTCACGGCGTCGTGCTGGCCGATAACCCGCTCATGCAGCGTATCTTCCATCTTCAGGAGTTTTTCGGACTCGCTCTCGGTGAGCTTGGCAACCGGAATGCCCGTCCAACTGCTGATAATGGCGGCGATATGCTCTTCGGTGACTTCGATTTTCTGGTCTTCGACGTGTTTTTTCCACTCGTCGGCCATTTCGCGGATTTTATCGCGTAATTCGGACTCCTGATCGCGCAGATCGCTGGCTTTTTCGAAGTCCTGCTTGCGGATGGACTCTTCTTTTTCGCGGACGATGCCCTTGAGGTCTTTTTCCAGCGCCTTGCCTTCCGGCGGGAGCGCGCTGGCGTTGAGCCGCACGCGCGAGCTGGCCTCGTCGATCAAATCCACGGCCTTATCCGGCAAAAACCGATCCGAAATATAGCGAGACGACAATTTTGCAGCCGCTTCGAGCGCGCCATCGGAAATCACCAGTTTGTGGTGCTGCTCGTATTTTTCGCGCAAGCCGCGCAGGATTTCGATGGTTTCTTCCACCGAAGGCTCTTCGACCATGACCGGCTGAAAACGGCGTTCGAGGGCGGCGTCTTTCTCGATGTGCTTACGGTATTCGCTGATGGTGGTCGCGCCGATACACTGAATTTCGCCGCGCGAGAGCGCCGGCTTGAGGATATTGGCGGCGTCAATCGCGCCTTCTGCGGCCCCAGCGCCAATCAGGGTGTGCAGTTCGTCAATCACCAGAATAATATTGCCAGCCTGGCGAATTTCATCCATGACCTTTTTGAGACGCTCTTCAAATTCGCCGCGATATTTGGTGCCGGCGACCAGCAGGCCGATGTCGAGCTGGACGATTTTACGGTCCACCAGAATATCGGGAATATCGCCGTTGACGATGCGTTGCGCCAGACCTTCGGCGATTGCCGTCTTACCGACGCCGGGTTCTCCGATCAGCACCGGGTTGTTTTTGGTGCGGCGGCCCAGAATCTGGATAACGCGGTCGATTTCCTTCTCGCGACCGACCACCGGGTCGAGGCGCATTTCTTGCGCGGCGAGGGTCAGGTTTTGCGAAAACTCATCCAGCGTAGGCGTCTTGCTGCGCCCCGGCGCGGACGAACCAGACGCGCTGCCGCGGGTCTCGCCCAGCATGCGGATGACATTACTGCGCACCTTGCTGAGATCCACGCCCAGATTTTCGAGAACGCGCGCAGCGACGCCTTCGCCTTCACGAATCAGGCCCAGAAGCAGATGCTCGGTGCCGATGTAGTTATGACCCAACTGGCGAGCCTCGTCCCACGAGAGTTCCAGCACCCGTTTGGCGCGCGGGGTAAACGGGATTTCGACCGCAACGAAGCCGCTGCCGCGTCCGATAATTTTTTCGACTTCGGCGCGGGCTTCCTTGAGGTTAACGCCCATGCCTTTAAGGGTTTTAGCCGCGATGCCGGTGCCTTCGCCAATCAGGCCCAGCAGAATCTGCTCGGTGCCCACGAAGTTGTGGCCCAGCCGCCGGGCTTCTTCCTGCGCCAGCATAATGACTTTAATGGCTTTTTCGGTAAACCGTTCAAACATGGCGGCCTCGCGCTCTCTTCTTGATTTGACGATAGGTGATAACAGGGTCGGGTTCGGTGAAACAGCGCATCATGCGCCGGATCGCGTCGCGCGGCCCGGATGGGCGCATCAGGACCATGACGCTTCCTTTGCCTATGGTAACCGAAGGGGGATCCGGCGACAATAGCAAACGCCTGCGACACGCCAGATGGAGGAGGGCAGCCCGGGCCCCGGGTTCAGTCGCAGGGAGCCGCCTGGAGGGAGCGCTTCGAAAAATCCAACGGGAAGACGCCCACGCAAAACGGGGTCGTTTCCGACCCCGTAATGACGTCTGTAAGCGCGCTTGAAGCGGCTTAGTTGCTGGAGACCAGCTCCTTGAATTTTTTACCCGCCGAGAACGCAGGAATATTTTTAGCAGGAATCTGGATGCTCGCGCCCGTCTGCGGGTTACGCCCCGTGCGGGAGGAGCGCTTACGGCGCTCGAAGGTTCCAAAACCAACCAACGTAACTTTCTTACCCTTAGAGACGGATTTCTCAATGGCGTCCAGGGCCGCAGAAATCACATCAGCAACCTGCTTTTGCGGGTATTTGGTTTTTTTGGCGACTTCTTGAACCAATTCTTCTTTATTCACAAGAGAATCCTCCATCGACAACCTGAACAAGGCGATTATAGGGGCAGTCTCAGAATTTGGCAAGCCCAAAGGCTTGCGCCACATACGGAAGTAGTCATTTTTAACATATGCGCGCATATACCCAGGCGCCGCGACGCCCGGTCGCCGAATCAGCCCTTTTGCATCGCGCGACAGGCGCGAAAGCCTCGCCAAAGATGGAATAGCACATAACCGTGGACAGCCAGTATCAGCCAGTCCTGCAAGAAGAGCGTAATGACGGCATCTCCGACATAGGCGAGCATCCCCAGCGCAAACGCCCACCCGTGGCCGCGATGCGCCAGCGCGCCCATGACGCAGTAAAAGACCAGCATCAAAAATTCCAGCGAGTAGCTGAGCATCACGCCGACAGGACCAAAAGCGGCGGCCACGCCATTCATCAAGATCGACGCGCCCAGCCCGAAAATCATGACGACGCTTGCGCCGCTGGCGCTTAGAATCGTATTGACCAGCGATAAGCCCGCCAGCCAGTAAAACCAACTGGCCCCGCGCGCCAAATGCGCCCGGTCTTCAGCGTGAGGGGATGCAGACGGCGGCGCGTCTGCGCTTACCGGTCCCACCGGCGCAAGGTCAGGCAGAGGCGATCGGTTCGGATTCAGGCTCATCATCGCTCCTTTGAATAAAGCGGGTAGGGGCAGGGAGTAGGGGCTTTATCGAATGAAACGCTCAAAACTTGAACCCTTCACGATAAAATGCCGATATGCTGATGATTGAAAGCTTTCGCGGATATGACGGCGCGGCCTTGCGTTACGGGCGTCTGCGCGGCGAGGGGCCGGCAGAGTCCGTGTTGCTGTATGTTCCGGGGTTAGGCGGATCGGTGAAGGGCGCGCTTGCGTTTCTCGGCGCATTACGGCCCCTCTTCGGCGAAATCTACGGACCGGATCTAAGAGGATTCGGCCTTAATAGCCATGTTACCGTGCCGCAACCCGTGCACTATCTCGACGATCTGGATGCATTCTGGCAAGAAAAAAGTCTGCAAACCCATGCGCCCGTTACTCTGTGCGCTATCAGCCTCGGGGCGGTTGTTGCGACGCATTGGGCTCTGGCGCATCCGGGGCAATTCAGCCGCATGATGCTCGTATCGCCCGCTTTCAAGCCGCATGCGGCGACATTCCCTTGGCATTACGCGTTACAGCGGCTCGCAGGACGCCTGCTGCGGGGCGAATCGCACCAGACGACGATGCCCTATACCATTGCAAAGCTCACGCGCAATCCCGAGCTGCTGAATGCGAAAGAGCTGATGTTTACGCCGCCCACCGTGCCGACGGATTTTCTGCTGGCAACGCGACCCTTCGCCGACGCCGCGTTTCAACGGCTGAGCGAGCTGACATTGCCGACGCTGGTTGTCGTCCCGGGTGACGATGAGGTCTGCGATCCCAACGCCATGCGACGCGGGTACGAGCGTATTCGCGCGCCTAAAATTCTGCACGACTATGGCGGGTTAAAACACGACGCGCTGATGGAGCCGGAATCCCCGCAAATTGCCGCCGACATGGCCGCATGGCTGCAAAACCCGGAACTTTGCCCGCCGGCAATCGTCTGTCGGCCTTGACGCGTCGCGCGATTCGCTTGACGGCGCCGGTCGCCGGATGGCTTAATAAGGCGTTTTCCATCGACCCTGAATTTTTGGGATCGATAACGGCATCGTGCACCCGCACCATAACTTTCTGCAATTTCTGAAATTTCCGCAATCAATAAAGGAGATGACCCGCGTGAACTTCAAGACCAGCCCGCTTGCGCGCCCTTGGGCGCTCGCTCTTGCGATTCCCGTTCTCACGCTCGGCATGACGCTGGGGCTCGGAGCGTTTGACGCTGCCCGTGCAGAAGGTATCGGCGGCTTAAGACTGGCGCAGCTTCAGCCCCTACAAGGCCGCGTCGTAACCGCCCCTGCGGGAACGGCGATGACCGCTTCGCTGCAAATGCCGCTCTCCAGCGAGACTGCGCGTCCCGGCGACCGCTTTACCGCCACGCTGGGCGGCGACATCGCAGCCGGCGGGTCGATTGTGCTGCCGGCAGGCAGTCAGTTGGAAGGTCAGGTGTTTTCGGCGCAAGCTGCCGGACGCGCCGGACGCAACGGGATGCTGGACGTCCGCTTTACGTCGGCCATTACGCCCGGCGGTCAGCGCGTGCCGTTGTCAGCGCGCATTCAGACCGAAGACGGCAGCGGGATTCTTAAAGGCGGCACGGCCGCTTCCCGCGCTGGAAAAGCAGCCCTGAGAACCGGCCTCGGCGCGGGTCTTGGCGCAGCGCTGGGAACCGCCATGGGACCGCTTTCGGGCGGTCGGGTCGGACGCGGCGCCATTTATGGCACGGCCGTCGGCGGCGGCCTTGGCGCTCTGTACGCGGGCGCCAAGAAAGGCGAAGACGCGATTTTGCCTGCCGGACAAACGATTAACATCACGCTGGATTCTCCGCTGACCGTGACGCCCGGCGGCGCAGGAGCAGGATCGTATGATTCGCAGCCGTATTACAACTACGGCGCGCCGCAGCAGCCCTATAACGCGCAGCCCAACGGCCAGCCCTATAATCCGCCGTATCAGCCCTATGGCGGGCAAAGCGCCCCGAATCCGTATACGACGTATTAGATAAATCGATCGCAGTGTTGATCAGTCGCCCCCTGTCGCGCGCCACGCTTCAGGGGGCGACTGTCGTCTGGTTCAAGCGGCTCGCTCAGCGCGTCCCAGATTCAAACCCGCTGCCAACGGCGGCGACGCGGCAGGGGCCTAAAAACGACAAGTTACCACTGACGAGACGCGCGTCGCTGAAAGAAGCCGCGCGCGAGCGACGGGCGCAGCCATCGCCAAAAAGGGGAGCCGCCCGTAAAGGCCAGCACGCGCGCAGAAAATGCGGCATCCTGCGCACAGTCGCCACGATGCAGGTGCCAGGGCGGCTTGCGTAAGAAGGGCCAGCGGATGGTGACATTGCGGCTGTAATAGCGGCGCTCGCTCAGGGCGTCGAGAATCGGCGCGCCATGAACGCCTGCGCCCCAGCCGCTGTCTTGACGCCCGCGCCACGGGATTTGCGGCAGAGAGTAATTGAGCAGGGCCAGATCGTTAATGGCAACCAGCGGCGCCGTGAGCTGACGCGCCAGGGCGGCAGCCTCTTGCGGGTCGCCGAACACGCTGGCGGTCAGCGCATACGGACTGTCGTTGGCAAGCGCCACGGCGTGCGAGGCGTCATCATAAGCGATGACTGGCAACGCGGGCCCGAATGTCTCTTCGGTCAGAACGCGCGCGCCCGGTGGAACATCGCTGAGCAGCGTAGGTGGATAGTACCACCCAGGCCCTTCAGGGATGACGCCGCCGCAGAGAATCCTTGCGCCACGGGCGCGGGCATCCTCGATCTGGGCATGAAGCGTCGCACGCTGTCGGTCGCTGATCAGCGGTCCGACATGCGTCGCGGAATCGAGCGGCGGGCCAAGACGTACGGCGCGCATGGCAGTTTCCAGCGCCGCCAGTACCGCAGGGACATCGGCGCGCGGGACGTACAGGCGCTTGACAGCCCCGCAGGCCTGTCCATTATTAGCCAATCGCCCGAACAGCGCGTAACTGAGGGCTGTTTGCAGTGCGGCCTGACGATCGCCGCCGCGATTTTCCAGCAGAATCAGTGGGCAACTGCCGCCTAACTCCAGAGAGGTTGAAATTCCGCGCGCCGTCAGCTTGTCGCGAACGCGGCGTCCGACCGCCGCGCTGCCGGTGAACAGACAGTGATCAATTGCCCCGTCAGTGAGAATCTCCCCGACGGCGCCGTCGCCGGGCAGCAGCGTAAGCGCGTCTTGCGGCAGACTACAGGCGCGCAGGCTGTCGGCGACTATTTCGGCCAGCGCATAGGCGCAATCAATCGCCAGCTCGCTGGGCTTGAAGACCACGGCGTTTCCGGCCATCAACGCAGGCGCAAGGCCGCTGACGACAATGCCCATCGGGTAATTCCATGGGGTAATGAGGGCGACGACCCCCAGCGGGCGGCTCTCAGACCGATGCAGGCGGCCCAGCAGGGCGCCGGCGGGGCTCCACTCCTGTCGCTCCGACAGTGCGTGCGGACCGATGCGCGCCGTATGACGCAACACGGCGATGGCGCCCGCCAGATCAGCTTCCAGCGCATGGGCGAGCGTCTTACCGCTTTCAGCGACGACGCGGCGGGCGAGCGGCTCGGCGTTGGATTCAAGCGCATCCGCAATTCGACGCAATAACCGGGCGCGTACAGACAGCGGCGCCTGGGCCAGGCAGACGCTGGCCAGACGCGCGCGCGCGATGGCGGCATGGACATCGCAGGCGGAAGGCCGGGGGACGCGACGAATTTCGTCACCGGTGGCCGGGTTACGCGCAATCAGCGCGCCAGACGCACAAGCGCCAGACGGCGTAACGTCGTCAGGTAGAGAGGCGGCCGTCGCAGGAGGGGCAGAGATTCGCGCGTGGGGTTCGTGCATCTGGAGGGTTCGCAATTGCGGGCGACGACCCCATAATACGGAAAGGCGGCGAGGCTTCCAAATGCCCCCGCGCGCATCCGGCGGGAGGATCGTCATGACGGCAATACGCAAACGGTTTGCAACTCTGTTCTTGAAAGCCCTGATCGGCGCTGTGGGCGCGGCGGCTCTCATGACGCTGGCCCTGAGCATTCAAGCCAACGCGCAGGAAGCGCATTTGGTAAATCCGGCGCTGGCAGCGGTAGAGACGTTTGAAGTCGCCCAGTTTCACGAGAATTTCGGCTTACAGCAGCAGGAAGTCCCGCCAGAAATCCTGCTCAACTTACGCACCGCGCTTCATCAGGAAACATCGCTGCCGAGCGCCTCGCCTGCGCAAGGCGTGCTGACGCTGGCCTGCGAAGGACTGTCGTGTCGTCACATTCAAGCCAATTTACGGCTTAATAACGTTCATGGCCCAACCCTCTGGCAAACCCGCGTCGGCAGTTATCGCCTGTATGCGCTGGATCGCTTCTGGTCTGTCGAAAAACCCCCGGCCCGCATTGCCACAGAAATTATCAGCCGCCTGGCTGACGATGTGGCCTTAGCGCGAAAAATTCAAGCCACGTCGCGCAATTAAAACCCGATACGGGGCATCGAAGCAGCGATTAGCGAAGCTTGGCTTCGTTCACCGTGGGGTCCATCGCCGATTCGCGATAGTGACGACACATTTCGAGATAACGACGGCGCATCGCGTCAATCAGCTTCTGAAACTGCAAGCGGTCCTTGTCTTCTTCCATCGTCAGGAAGGCGAGATCCTGCCAGGTCAGGGTTTCGAGAATTAGGCGGCGCAGCTCATCCACGTCGCTTTGCGCCGGAGTATAGCGATGGCTCTGGTGAAAGCGCGTGAGCTGATCGACGCCGGTCAGGTCCTGAGCGGTTTTCAGAATCCAGATAAACACAGCGCGTTGCCAGGCCAGCGCGCTTTCGCGCCAGTCTTTCGGTAAATCGTTGATATTGCTATCCAGCGAACCGATGAAGGATTTCAGGCGCGCCATCAGGATTTCTTGCTGGGGGCGAACTTCCAACACTTTATGAGGGCTTAACAGCAAGGGATCGGAGTTGACCAGCGCCAAGGCGGCCACGCGACCGCTCGGGGCGACTTCTTCATGATGACTGAACAGGCGAAGGCCATTGACAGGCCAGAAAATCAACGCGTCATGGCGGCGGGCCTGCCGCTGCAAGAGCGTTTCGCTGAGCGTCTGGACCAGCGCCGCATCGGCATGCTCGCCGGAAATCACGCGGTAATAGAGCGCGTCTGCCTGGAGGTTTTCGAGGGAGTCTGCTCCGGGCGTCTCACGACAAATCTCGCGCCATGCGGTTTTCAGTACCCCAACCAAGCCGCTATCCATCGTCGTGCGAGCGATAGCAACCTCCAGCTCGGACGGAAACGATTGCGGGGGCTCCCCTGCAGACGGCGCGGCCAACCGCTGTTGATGGCGATCCCATAACATGTCTTTCAGTTGCGCGCCGTCGGTCTCGCCGCACTGTTGCATGAGTTGCAGCGCGACCTGATCGAAAATAAAACGCTCGGCCACAAAGCGCGAATCGTTGTTGACCGACAACGCGCCCAGCGCGCCGATGATAAAATCGTCGCCGGTCATGTCCTGATCGCGCAGATACGCGTCGAGCGACGCGCGCATGGCCGGGCCTTCCAGAATCACGGCCGCAATGGCGCTGGCCACCACGGGGTGCGTCGACAGATTGTCGATCGACAACGTGATTTCCAGCTTGGGATCGTGAATCCAGCCGACCAGCGCCGATTGCAGCAATTGGGGCCGCGTCGCCAGATTTTTGGAGGCCTTAATGACGCACAGACGCGCGACCTGAGACGAGTGATGCGCGGCGTCGGGATACCCCATCGCGTAAATCGCCTGGAGCGAGTGTGCGACAAAGCTTTCAAAAATACCGGTCTCATCGGCGGAAAAGCCGAAATGACGTTCAAAAAACCGGGTCGTATTGTGATGTTGCGCCAGAATATCCGTCAAAAAGTCCGTCGCGTCGTTCAAATAATGGGCCGCAGGGCGATTGAAAATCAGGGTGTGGGCCAGACGCTTGCATAAGGCGTAGTGATTCATCGACTGTGCGCGGCTCGTCGCCAGATACGCGGCGGCGAGGCAACCTTCGTCGGAATCCAGCAGTTTGGCGACGCAGCCGCGCAAATCGCGGTCGTCTTCGCAGTCGAGTGAACGCGCCGCCTGCAAGAAGCGCTCAAACTGGGCTGCCTGCTCCGGCAATGGCATAAACGATGGCGCCAAAAATGCCTGCTCGCCCCGAGACTCGCCCAACAAGCCCTGGCCCAGCGTTTCGAGCTCGGCCCGCGACGGGGCGTAGGTTCCGTAGAAATCGGCGCTTGGCATACCGGTCGGTTCAAAACCCCTCAAAAAACAGCCTTTCCATTGTAGTGTAACCAAAGCCGCGGCGAACCGCGAGGGCTATTTGTGGGATGTTGACCTTAAGTATCTCTAACAAACCGCGCGCAAGACGCGCCTTGAGGTCCGCGCTAGCCCAGCGGGCGCGCGTCCGGGCGGGGTCCGGGCTCCACGAGCCGGGCAATCTGGTCAAGATCTCGCGCCGCCGGCGCCGTGGTGGACTGCTGGTTGGTTTGAAGAATCTCGTTATACAGCTCTTCGCGATAAATACTGATATGACGCGGGGCGTCCACGCCGACTTTAACCGTCTCGCCGCGCGTTTCCAGCACCGTGACGACGATATGATTGTCAATAATCAGCTTTTGACCGGTTTTGCGGGTCAGCACAAGCATGGGGCTATTCTCCCCTGTCGGCGGCAGCGACCTGCGTCGGGCGCGATCCGGCCGTATTGTCCGGCAGCAGGCGCGTCCGCGTGCTGAACTCACCCTCGCCCAACACCACTTGAAGGGCCTTTCGGGTTTGCTGGTTAATTACGATCGGCCCCAGGAGATTGGCCGTCATGCCCGAAGGATCGTCTTGCGGGATATTCACGATGGTGACGACCAGGGCGTCTTCTTCGCTGGTGAGCCCCAGTTTTTCGACAGCCTGCGGCGGAATCGTCACGTCGTATTCCATGCCAAAGAGCGTGGGATTGGTAATTACAAAAGCCAATTCGGGCGATTCGATCGCTTGAAGCCACTTGAAAGGCGAGTTTTCGGCATGATCGAGGATCACGAACGACTGAATTTCATCAAACCCGAGAATGGGAGAGACGAAAGACAGGACCAACTCGTCTTCTACTTCAATCGCGCCGAATCGCGTGGTATTGATGCGTCGTCGCCCCATAGTCGTTCAACCGTCCCATCGTCTGCGGCATGCAATTTCCGCGAACCTGCCTACACTGTGAAGACTCCCGGGCACAGGCAAGCGGTCTGCGGGAGTTCTGCCCCAATTGTAAAGTAAAATTACGCAACTGAGGGAAAAATATTCAAGATTTCAGCAAAGTGGTCGATACGCCTTTTGTTCATCATCAGTGATTCAGGGGAGCGACTATCCATGGCTTACATTCCACGCACGAGTATTGAAAACGATCCGAACGTGGCCGAGCTGCGCGCGCTGATGCAGGAAGCGACGCGGATCGCAGACGACCTGTCGGCGCGCTTTCAGTACCACGTTCAGCGTCAACCCGCGATGGCCTGGTTGATGGCCGACGCTTCGCGCAATTAAGCTTGCTGACGAGACGAGACGAGACGAGAAGAAGTACAGAAATAACATTAAGTAAGAGCGAGAAAATAACCTGAACAGCCGCAACGGCCTTGTCTAAGACCCATTCACCAAGCGAGCGACGAGCGAGAATGCCTTAACCATCGCTATCGGCGCTTTCGCAGAGGGGAAAGTCACTGTTGGCGGGAGAGAGTCTATTTTTTTTGATTGTCACGATTCTAGAGAGAGGGGCTTCGGCCCCTTTTTTTTACGCAATTAGCGTCAGGGCGTCGGGGGCGGGCCTGTTTGCGAGGAGCCCAGAGCCCGCGCCATTCTCGCCGTCACATGCGCCGTGTCGAACGCCGCAAAGCCAGCGGCCCCAGCGCGACGGGCGGCTTCAATCTGATCAAGCAGGTCTTCAGCCGCGTTGCCGTTAAACGGGGCGAACACGCCCGAAACGACCGGCACGCCATACGGCGTCGCGCGCTGCACGACCCGCTCAGTGTCTGAGGCCACAGACTTCAGGGCGCTGGTCAGCGTGATGGGCGCAAGAAAATCGACCCAACGCTGGCGCGCCCAGAGGGGCCAGTCTTGATGTTTTCGGATAAGCGACTCTTCTTCCGCAGCGAAAATCACGGCGGACAGAGCGAGATCGGGGCGAACGGCGTGGAGTTTCTGCGATGCGACGGACACAAAATCGCTGACTTGATGCGCGCGAAACGACCGCCAGTCTTGCCACAAGGCCTGTTGTTCGCTCGTGATGCCTGGCTTGGTAAAATTAAGCGGGTCGAAGCCTGTTTTTTCGGCGAATTGCGCGCGGGCCGTCGGCGTATAGCCCCACGTGGTCGCCAGATAACTGAAGCGATCCGGCGGAAAGCTCACCGGATAACGGATATAATCGAGCTGAATTCCCTGGAGATCGTAGCGCGTCGCGAGTTCTTGTAGCAAGCTCAATAAAAACGCGCGACACTCCGGGTTCGCGGGGTCCAGAAAATAACCGCCGGTTTCCAGCGTAGAAGGCGTCGGGGCGGTCGCGGCGCGCGCCGAAAACTGGACGTTGGCCCATTGCGGGTATCGCGCCAGAATGGGCCCCTGCGGCGGCGTTCCCGGCGCAGACGCCTGACGATTGCCCGCATAGAACGTCTGAAACCACGCATGAACGCCCATATGACGACGCCGAGCCTCGTTAATCCATGTTTGCAGGAGATCGGCAGGTCCCTCAAAGCGCGGATTACGGCTGGGAAGGCCGTAGCGGGTCATCACGTCAGAGGGGTAGAGCGTATAGCCATGGAAAAACGTTTCGAGAAAGACCGCGTTAATGCCAGCCGACTGCAGGAAATCCAGCGTGCGGCCAATTTCTGCCGCAGAGCGTTCGACAGGGCGATGCCACGCCGCCTTGATCGCCTGCGGCGGGAAAGCGGGATATTCGCGCCAAAGCTGTTGATTAAGAGAGTCGAGCTGACTGGATGCCAGCGCTGCCGCCTGCTCATGCGCACCCTGGGCTTGCAGTGCGGCGATTTGAGCGTCTACGCCCTTTGCAGGACAAACGCTCGGGCGCTCGGCGCAACGCGCGTTATCGGCGCGACGCGCTAATTGGTAGCGATACGTCCAGGAATCGACTTGGGTCGTGAGGGCCTTGCCGTCATCACTTAGGGTGACGCGCGCGCCCAGAGGCGCATGGGCGATGAGCCAGTCGCGATTAACGCCATGACCGCTCAAAACGAAGCCATTGGGCGGGATCGTGGAATTGGCGCCTTCCTGCGCAACCACCATGCCATCGACGACTGTCGCTTCAAAGCCAAATTCGTTGGTTTCGGTACGAGCGCGGCCGCTTTTGGGCGTATAGACCACGAGTTGCTGACCGCCGCGGCATCCGGGGAAGGCGCAGGCGAGCGTATTATTGGCAGGCGCGGGGTCCACGGCGTTCACCACGCGGGAAAGGGTTTCAAACCACTGCGGGGTCATCTCGACGCGATCGCCGACGCGCGCCAGACGCAGCAACTCCTGGCGCCGCGCGCCACTGGCCGACAACACAAAGCCGTTGGGCGGAATAAGGGCGTCGCCGCACGTATTCATACGGCGCTCGCGTTCGCAATCCCACACGCTGGACACGCTGTCGACGCGATAGCGTCCGGCGCCCGCCGACGCATCCGGCGACAGGACGGCTTCCACGCCGTAGGGATTGCTTCCCGTACGCAGCGCATAATCGGACGTGTACAGCACCAGCGCGTTATCCGGGCGCGGGCGGTTTTGCAGCGCAATGGGCGTCTGTTGGCCGTCTGCGCCGGTCAGCGTCCAAGCGATTTGCGCATGGGCCGCGCCCATCGGCAGTAAGACAGCCAGCGCTGCCGCGCCGATAATCCAGAACGCTCTCAAATGCCGCATCAGGGCTCGCCTCTCTTACAGGTGGGTTCTCTCGTCTCAGTCGCATGGCATTGTACTGTCCTGCGACGAGAACATTCAAGAAGCGGCGGCGCCAGCCGATACGGCGATGAAGGCTCCGAATGTTTGCGGAGACGGCGCCGGATGGGAGTAAACGCGATCAACGGAATTGACGGCTTGAATCTGAATCGCTTTGATCCGTTGACGCGCATTTTGCTGCAACGCTGGAACGTCGCGCCGCTTTACGCATTTGACGGCAGTACGCTCTCGACGCGAGGCGTCTCGGCAGCCCTGTCGGGCGAGGATTCGTTCCGATTGCCGGCGACGGCCTTATCGCCGTCTTACCGGGTATTTCAGCCGGGAGGAGCGCAGACGCCCTACGACCGCGGGCAAGTCGTGACCGCCTCGCCGAACGGAATGGGGGCCTCCCTGATATCGGCCGACGCCGTGCGTGCGTTCAGCCGCCCATTGTCGCTGGGGTTTTCCAGCGCAGTTGGCGGGTTTCGCGTCGACTTCGGATCTCATGTCCCCTCGCAGGCGCCCGCGCTGGGAGCGTCGCTCAGTGAACGCACGCGCTATTACAGCATTACGGACGCGCAATTTGACGCCTTGCTGAATGGCCCGGACTTTATCATACCCAAGGCCGGACCCTTCGGCCTGCGCGTGCTGACCGATGGGCTAGGCGGCATTGACGGCGTGGAAACCGTGATCACGACGCAATCGCTGCTGAATAACGCGTATCTGAGCGTGGAAGGCCCTCTCTCCAGCGCAGCGGCAGGCGTCTTTCTTGCGCCGACATCTCCCGTCAACCCAGATGCGGGTGATTTACCACCCAGCGCCGCCGGCAGCGTGAATGCGTCTCTTACCGAAGCTGACGCGTTTGCCCCTGCACAGGTCGCCAATAATATCCTGTCGCCCGCGGCATCTGCTCCAACGGCGCGTCCCGTAGCGCCTGTCAGCCCCCGCACGCCCGAACAGGCAGGAGACGCGACGTCCGCCTCGCCGCCAGACTTCCCGGCCTCATTCCTGCCTCCCTTCTCGCCGTCATCAACGGGAGCCGGAGCGCTCTCAAGCCCGCAAGGGGGCTCGACGTTTGCCGTGACCGGGCGCTTTCTGGAAGATATCGGGGCGCTCAAGCAGGCGGCGACGATGACGCATCCCGCCTACAGTGAGCCCGTACGGCCTTACGGCGATTTTTCCGCCTTTCTGCCCACGATTCCCATCTGGCCGGGCCCGGCGCGGACGCGGGCAGAAATGGGCGATATCGGCGCAACACTCGATCAGGCCTATCAAATGAATACCCAGTTGGCGCTGACAGTCGCGGGCGGCAAGGCCCGTGAAGGCGCGCCGCCTTTTGAATCCGATTCCGGCAGCGGCGCACAATCCGGCATGCAGCAATCGCCCCGGCGCAATCGCCGATTTCAAGCCAACGCTTAAAGAAGGTTTCGTCCTGGCAGGTTCTGACGTTACGGGTCGGGGCGCATGCTCACGCGCACCTGCATATCGCTGCCATCGCCCTGCTGAACAATCCGCTGAAAGCGCAGAAACGGGTATTCTTTTTCCATCATCGTTACCATTGCGCGCGGCCCGCCGCCAACAAAGGCCGAAGACAGCTTGGGCAGTTCGCGCGAAGGGTCCAGGTTCCAGTTCTGGCAACCGGCGACAAACTGGACCGCGACCTGTAGAAACTGAAGCGACTCGCTCGCCAGCGTGTCCTGAGAATCCGGCGGCAAGGCCAGAAACAGATTGACGGTTTGATGCAAGTCCGGGTTTTGGTCGTAGTTGCGGCGCTTGCGCTTGGACTTATGCAAGGCCAGGATTTTTTCGGTTCCCAGCGATTTGAGCAATTCGCGCGTTTCCCAGCAGGAATCTGCCCGCGCGCGGATGGCTTGAATGACCGGGGCGAGAAAGGCTTCGGGCAAGGTGGTCAGCAAGTCGATAATCTGGCTGAGGTCGCCGCGCGCATCATGCCAGCGACGGTTACGCTTGAGGCTCATCCGCAAAATCCTTCCAGTAGAGACGCGCGGTGCGATCGCGCGGGTAATCGCATTATC
The DNA here is from genome assembly GCA_016712355.1 of Vampirovibrionales bacterium. Lineage (NCBI taxonomy): Bacteria > Bacillati > Candidatus Melainabacteria > Vampirovibriophyceae > Vampirovibrionales > Vampirovibrionales bacterium. Next base: position 32,516 of record JADJRF010000005.1, read on the forward strand.
GTCGCAATCGACTGCGGATGCATCGCCGACAACGAAAGATCGGCTTGCAAGAGGAACGCGCGCGTCCTCAAAAACGGCGCGCAGTTGGCAGCAGGCGGCAATTCCGGTAAGATAAGCGCCTTACGCCCCGCCAGATTTGAAAGGATGCCCCGACATGATCATCGTTATGGAGCAAAAAGCGACGCCTGAGCAGATTACCGCCGTCAAAGACCGCGTGGAATCGCTGGGCTTCAAAACGATTTTGAATCAGGGCGAGTTGATGACCGTCATCGCGGCGATTGGCGATAAGTCGCGCATCAGTTGCGACACGCTGGCCACGATGGGCGGCGTCAAGGAAATCGTCCCCATTCGCGAGCCGTATAAGCAGGCCAGCCGCGAAACCCACCCGGATGACACCGTGATCACCTTCCCCAATGGCGTTCGCCTGGGTGGCGACGCCCCGCTGTGCATGATGGCCGGGCCGTGCAGCGTGGAAGACGATATCGAGATTCTGTTTTCCATCGCACGCGCCGTGAAAGCCGCCGGGGCAACATTCCTGCGCGGCGGCGCGTATAAGCCGCGCACGTCTCCCTATGATTTTCAGGGCATGGAGGAAGAGGGCCTCAAAATGATGGCCCGCGCCCGCGAAGCTACCGGCCTGCTGCTGGTGACCGAAGTCATGGACAGCCAGGAAGTGCCGCTGATTTCCGATTACGCGGATATGCTGCAAATCGGCGCGCGTAATATGCAGAACTTCAAGCTATTAAAGGCCGTTGGCGCTCAATCCAAGCCGGTGCTGCTCAAGCGCGGGCTGTCGGCGACCATCAAAGAGTTTCTGCTTGCGGCAGAATACATCATGCATAACGGCAATCCCAATGTTGCGCTGTGCGAGCGCGGCATTCGCACGTTCGACAGCGGTTTTACGCGTAACGTACTGGATTTGGCGGCCGTTCCGGTGATTAAGAAGCGCTGCCACCTGCCGGTGGTGGTTGATCCCAGCCACGGCACAGGCCAACGCTACCTTGTCCCGACCATGGCGAAAGCTGCCGTTGTCAGCGGCGCGCACGGCCTGATGATCGAAGTCCATCCGGACCCGGACAACGCCTGGTCCGATGGCCAGCAAACGCTGACCTTCTCGCAGTTTGAAACGATGATGCGCGAAATTAACGCCCTGTCGCGCGCCATGGCCAGCGTGACCGCGAGCTAGAAGGCTCGACATTCAGTGACGTCAACGCCTCCCACGGAAGCAACGCTGTCAGCGTCCGCCAATATCGACCTCATGGCAACAGAAGCCGTGCTGCGGCTGATGAATCATGCGGATCAAGCCGTTCCGCAAGCGATGCGCGCCGCGCTGCCTGCCATTGCGCGCGTGGTGGATGGCGTCGTCGCGTCGCTGACGGCAGGCGGACGCCTGTTTTATGTTGGCGCTGGCACTAGCGGCCGTCTGGCCGTGTTGGATGCCGCCGAATGTCCGCCGACGTTCAGCGCCCCCCCGGACCTGGTTCAGGCAATTATCGCGGGCGGAGACGCCGCCTTGCGCTCCGCCGTGGAAGGGGCCGAAGACAATTTTGAGCAGGGATGTCTCGATCTCCAGACCGCTGGGGCGCGCACAGGCGATGTCGTCATCGGCGTGTCCGCCAGCGGGGGCGCCCCCTATGTATTAGGCGCCATGGCCGAAGCCAGGCGCGTCGGGGCGTACGTGGCCGCCCTGGTCGGCGTGGCGGATTCTGCGCTGACACAGGCAGCGGATGAGGCAATCGTCATTGAAACCGGGCCGGAGGTCATCGCCGGATCGACGCGCCTGAAAGCAGGTACGGCTCAAAAGCTCGCGCTGAATATGATCTCGACGGCCACGATGATTCAACTCGGCAAAACCTATGGCAATCGGATGATCGACGTGCGCGCCAGCAACCGGAAACTACGCGCCCGCGCCCTCTCGCTCGTGCGCGAATTAGCTGCCGTCAGCGAATCTCAGGCGAGCGCCCTTCTGGAAGCCTGCGACTGGGAAGTCAAAACCGCCGTCCTGGCCGCGCGTCTGCGACTGGCCCCCGAGCAAGCCCGCGCCCGCCTCGCCGCTGTCGGCGGCAAACTACGACTCGCCCTGGAAGCGCCTGCCCCCTAAAAAGCGAAAAGCCTCGGTATAAACCGAAGCTATGACGCCGACCGGGGAAGCCCAATCCACTTATTTATCGTATCACGTAGATCTTGACGTTTATCAAGACCCCTATATAAATTGCACCGCAACAGCAGCGCCTGAAGATTTCCGTTTTCAATCATGCAAGGCTTATATCCTATCCCCCTCGCAGGGCAAGAAGGGATGGAGTCTGGGGGATAGTATGATAGCCTTGATGAAATGCCCAAAAGAGCCATGAGGAGGTGAGCGATGAGCTTGTTATTTGAGGCCTTGCGCGCCAAGGTCGCCGAACATCCGGATAAGACGGCGCTGATCGAAGACGACGCGCGCTGGACCTATGCACAGGTAAGTCAGCGGGTCATTAAGCTGTCGGACACCCTCGCCAAACAGGGCTTACGCGCCGGCGACCGCGTAGCGCTCATGTTTCTGAACCAGAAAGAGTTTTTACTGGGGCTATTTGCCGCCCTGCGCCTGGGGCTGGTAGTGGTTCCGATTAATATTCAGCTCCCACCGGAAGACATCGCCTACGTGATCCTGAATTCCGGCGCGCGGCTGGTGATGACGACCGCTCGATTCGCGCCGCTATTTGAAGGCAAAGGCATTCCGCTGTTGGTCGCCAATCAGGGTGACGCGCCCCAGTTTCCATCGCTGGAAGCCGCGACCGACGCGGGCGACGACGCCTATTGGCCAGACTTCGAGCGAGACGCCAACACGTTGAGCTTTTTAATCTATACCTCCGGTACGACAGGCCGCCCCAAGGGGGTCATGCTGACCGAAGAAAATATCTATGCCAATACGCAGGGCTTCCGCGAGGCCGTGGGCTTTGAGGAAAGCGACGTGCTGCTGATGGCGCTGCCCTTGTTCCATGCCTATGGCCTGACGGTCTGCCTCTATGCGTTTACGCTGGGGGCGACCATCGCGCTGTCGCCGTCGTTTAATCCGCGCAAGATCATCTCGCTCATTGCGCAAGAACGCGTGACCGTGCTGCCACTGGTGCCGACCGTGCTGAGCTTTCTGGCCGAAAACCTGACCACGCTCGACCGGGATCTCTTTCGCTCTCTCAAAATGTGCATCACCGGCGGGGCCAGTCTGCCTCAGTCGTTGTTGCGAAAGTTGCGAGACGAGGCCAATCTGGTGGTGCTGGAAGGCTACGGCCTGACGGAAGCTTCGCCCGTAGTCGCCGTGAATCGCGTAGCGAGCGGCAATATCGCCGGGTCAGTCGGCAAGCCCCTGTTTAACGTGCAGGTGCGCATCGTTGGCGACGACAACCGTCCGTTTGAGTGGCGGGCGGGAGAAGAGACCCCGCTGGGCGAAATTCAGGTAAAAGGACCCAATGTCATGATGGGGTACTACGGCCTGGAAGACGCTACGCGAGAAGCCATGGCGGACAATGGGTGGCTCAGGACCGGCGATCTGGGGCATCTGGACGGCGACGGGAACCTGTATATTTCCGGCGGGCGCAAAAAAGACCTGATTATCAAGGCGGGCGAAAACCTGTCACCGCTGCGCATTGAAGAAGCCCTGCTGTCGCACCCTGCTGTGGCGGAAGCCTGTGTGTTTGGCGTGCCCGATGAGCGACTGGGAGAAGATATCTTCGCCGCGTTTGCGCTGCGTCATGGCCAGAGCGTGGAAATTAACGCTCTGCGCAAATATTGCCTTGAGCGCCTTACGCCGTTTATGACGCCGCGTTATTTTCGCGTCTACGACGAGCTCCCCAAAAACGCCACTGGCAAGATTCTCCGCAAACGTCTGGAAGAAGAGAACGCGCAGGCCGCCCAGTCGTCCGTTTCGTAGGCGCGAAGCCGCGTTTTAGCGAGCGGCTTCGATGAAGCGGCTCAGACGGTTTTGCCAGTCGTTTTCGCGCCATAAAAACTGATCGGCGCCGCGTCCGACCGCCTCTTGCTGGAGATGAGCGCATGACCCGCCGCACGACATGGCAATAATCTTAAAGCTGAGATCGTGTAAAATGGCGCTCTTTTTGAGATCGTCCAGCATGCGCAAGCCTTCGTGAGGGGTGGGGATGTTTAAATCGAGAATGACGTACTGGTAATCGTGGTTGGTGATGAGCTGACCCACGTCTTCCACGTTTTCTGCGAGCACGATGTCATAGCCAAGACGGCGCAGCGCGGACTTGATCTGGACGTTGATATAGCCCATGGCGCCAATGACCAGCGCGGTGGCCTGTTTTTCGCTGGTTAAGAAAGCGTTGGGAGCGATATTCAAAGGGATTACTGATCCCGTAACAAGGCTGCCACAGTCAGAAGTCATCGTCTCCGAGACTCCTTTGAGACGCTCAATGGCTTGATGGAGGCTCTTTAAGGAGACGGTTTTTTTACCTTGACAGGTGACAGCGAGCGTATCGGCCAGTTCATGTAGAGCCTGTCCCACGTCCTCTGAGATAGGTTCAATACTGCGCTTGGCTACATTATCAGGAATCATCGGGTTGTCGCCCCTATTGACGCGCCCTGCGCATGGAACCCGGTTTTGTCTAAAGTATCGTCTGCGGCTGGCTTTCTCACAGCGACCATATGAACGACAAGAATAGTACTTTGGCGCCTGTTTTTTTCGCAATCCTCCTGTCCGTAATCGCAGGGGATGGGGTTGTGTTTGAGAGCCGTTACAATCGCTTGCGCATAACGGGTTCAAAGCGCCAGAATAGCCGCATGAATACCACCCGAGAGAGAGTCCCGACGTCGCCCAATGAAGCCTTTACGCCCCATCACCTGACGGCGCTGCTTGCGCTGGATCAAATTCCGGGCCTTGGCGCCCGCACCTGCCGCAAGTTGCTGGAGGCCACCGGCTCGCCGCAACTGTTATGGGAGCAATTTGACGAGGTTTTGCAAGCCACACCCGCCTCGGCGCGCACCCAACCCCTCATCGCCGCCTGGCGGCAAACGCGGCAGCGGATTCAGCCAGAAGAGTTACTGCGTCAATGCGAGGCGCTATCGATTCAGCCGATAGGGCTCGGCGATGCCCTGTATCCGCCGATGCTCGCCCATGTATACGACCCGCCGATTGTCCTGTACGCGCGCGGAAACCCCGGCGCACTGCAAGGCAAAACCATCGGGTTTGTAGGCACGCGCAAGGCCTCGGCCTACGGCAGGCAAGTGACCGAGCGGCTGATTGGGGATCTGGCGCCCTGCGGGGTCACCATTATCAGCGGGCTAGCGATGGGGATCGATGCGTGCGCACATCAGGCGGCGCTGGCAAATCACCTGCCGACTGTGGCGGTCTTTGGCTGCGGCATTGATCAGATTTATCCGCGCGCGCATGAGCGTCTGGCAAGCGAGATTCTGGCCAGCGGCGGCGCGCTGGTCAGCGAGTATCCGCCGGGCGCTCCGGGGTCGCGGGCGACGTTTCCCCAGCGCAACCGCATTATTGCCGGGCTCTGCTACGGCGTCGCCGTCATAGAAGGCGATATCGCCAGCGGCTCGATGATTACCGCACGCGCCGCGTTTGAGGAAGGGCGCGCCGTTTTTGCCGTTCCGGGCAATGTGTTCAGCCCTGGCAGTCAAGGGCCCATCAAGCTTTTAAAAGACGGCGCCGCGATGCTCACTTGCGCCGACGATCTTTTAAGCGAACTACGATGGTTGAAGCCGGATCAGGCCCGACAACCCAGCCTGTTTGAGGCAACAGGCCACGTTGCGAGCGAGGGCTGCGCAGCCTCTGCGGAAAAATCGCCTCAAGAGGCGTTATCTCCTGAAGAACGTGAAATTCTGGCGCTCATCGAGTTTGAACCGACCCCCACTGAACGCCTTCAGCAGCGCAGCGGTCTGCCTGCCGCCACGCTGAGCCAGGCCCTGACCATGCTGGAACTTGCCGGACACATCGCACTGTTGCCTGGCGCGAAAGCCTGTCGCTTGTGAGACGCTCTTTTCCGGCGTGACGGCTGACGCGTCGCGCGTTCGTGCTGTTTTCCCCTTGCTTATCTGGAAGTAAACGCTTATGCCCGGACACCTGCTCCTGATTGACGGCCACTCGCTGGCGTTTCGCGTGTATTACGCGTTGGAACGCACGCAGATGAGCGCATCGGACAAGACGCCGGTGTGGGCCGTGTATGGTTTCTTGAACGCGCTGTTTAGTCTGCTGCGCAAAACGAGTCCTGAGGCCATCGCGGTCTCATTCGACGTTGGGCGCGAGACGTTTCGCACCGAGCTGTATCCGCAATATAAGGCGCATCGCGAGTCGATGCCCGAGTCAATGCGCTCGCAAATGACGCTCATTCGCCAAGGCGTGGAGAAACTGGGGATTCCAGTCTATGAATTGCCGCAATTTGAAGCCGATGACGTGATTGGCACGCTCGCCCGCCAGGCCAGCGAAGAGGGCTGGGCGGTCCAGATTTTGACCGGCGATCAGGACGCATTCCAACTGGTGAGCGCAGAAGCTGGCGTCTCGGTACTGATTCCGGCGCGAACGCCCAAAGAAGAGGCGCGCGCCTATGCGACCCGCGACGACGTGTTTGCCAAGTACGGCGTGTATCCTGAACAGGTCGTTGATTTCAAAGCGCTGAAGGGCGACCCCTCGGATAATATTCCCGGCGTGCCGGGGATTGGCGATAAGACCGCCGCCTCGTTGTTGGCGCAACACCAGACGCTGCAAGGCGTTTATGCGAATCTGGACGCGCAGAAAGGCAAGCTGCGCGAGCGATTGGAAACGTATCGCGATCAGGCGTTTCTCAGTCAACGGCTGGCGACAATCGATCGGCAGGCGCCGATTCGCGCAGACTTTGCGCATTGCGGGCTGTCGATCCCTGATCTGCCGGATTTTCTGGCGTATCTCGATCGATTGGAGTTTCGCAGCTTTCGTCAACAGGCCCCGGATTTGCTGCGGCCATTTCTGACAGACGCAGATTCTGACGTCTTCTCGCCTGCCGCCGTTTCGACTTCTTCGACGGTTTCTGCCGCCTCAGTTACGTCGCTTGCTGTGACGCCGCCGACCGGCGATCAGGCCGGGCAACGTTCGCTGTTCGCCAGCGCGCCCGAGTCGTCGGAATCATCGCAAACGCCGCCCTCCCAAGCGGCGTTACTCCGCCCGCCCATCAGCGAAATCGAGCACGAGCTGGTCGTCTCCGCCGATCAGTTGGCCGCCTGGACGGCGCGCCTACGCGCGGCGGGCGCGTTTGCGATTGATTTGGAAACCACCGGACTTGATATGTTCGCTGATACGATTGTCGGCGTATCGTTGGCCTATTTTGAGGGCGACGCATGGCCGCGAATCACCCGACGCGCCGCGCTGCCGTTGACGCTGGCGGATGGTCCTCAAGAGTTTATGGCGCTGGAGGCTCTTGCCGAGCCGCAAGCCCGCGCCATTCGCGCAGCGTATATTCCTGTGGCGCATTCGCAGAGTGACGCGCCGCAACTGGGTTGGGAGGCGACGCGCGAGGCGCTGCGCCCGCTGCTGGAAGACGACGCGATCGTTAAAATTGCGCATAACGCCAAATTCGAGCGCCAGATGTTACTCTCTCACGGCGTGAGCCTGCGCGGACTGGTCGTTGATACCATGTTGGCCAGCTACGTCGCGCGCGCCGAACGACGTCATGGGCTTAAATCGCTAGCCTATGAGCTGTTTCGTTTTGAAATGCGCGACCTGCGAGACATCATTGGCAGTGGCAAGAAAGAGATCTCGTTTCGTGACGCGCCCATCGCCGAAGCGGCACCGTATGCGGCAGCAGACGCCTATGCGACGCTGCGACTCGCGGAATATTTCGTCCGCACGCTGGATTCAGAGCGACAAACGTTATTATATGAGCTTGAACTGCCGCTGACAGACGTGTTAGCGCGCATGGAGCGAGAAGGCGTTCATCTGGATGCCGCCTATCTCGGGAGCCTCAGCGCGCGCATGGGCGAGCGCCTGTTGGCGATGGAAGCAGAAATTCACGCGCTGGCGGGCTTGCCGTTTAATATCAATTCGCCGCGACAGGTGGGAGATGTTCTTTTTGAGCGTCTGGGCATCGCGCCGCTGCACAAAACCAAGACAAAATCCGCTTACAGCACCGACGCCAAGGCTCTGGAGCGTCTTGCGGGCGAACATCCTGTGGTGCAGAAGATTTTAGATTATCGTCAACTGTTTAAGCTTAAATCTACTTACGTGGACAGTCTGCCCACAATGGTAAACCCGGCTGACGGGCGCATTCATACCAGCTTTAATCAGACCGTGGCGGCCACCGGGCGGCTCTCCAGCAGCGACCCGAATTTACAGAACATCCCCATTCGCGCCGAAGAAGGCCGTCAGATTCGCGCCGCCTTTATTCCGCATCATCCCGAGGCGGGCGATCGGCTCGTATCGGCGGATTATTCGCAAATTGAACTGCGCTTGCTCGCCCATTACAGCGAAGATCCGCATCTGACCCGCGCATTCGAGGAAGGATTGGATGTTCATGCGGCGACGGCAGCCCTGGTGTTCGGCGTCGATCTCGCGGACGTAACCAAGGAGATGCGCTACAAGGCCAAAACCGTCAATTTTGGCGTGATTTACGGCCAAACTGCGCATGGCCTGGCGCAACAACTCCGCATTCCGCGCGCGGAGGCAGCGGAATTTATCGAGCGCTATTTTGCGCAATATCCCCGCGTGCGCGCCGCCATTGAGGGGGTTCAGGATCAGGCGCGCGAAACCGGCCGCGTAGTAACCCTGTGCGGGCGCGCCCGCGATCTCAGCGAAGGGCTCAAGAGCGAGGTGCGCAGCATCCGCGAATTTTCGGAGCGAGCGGCGTTTAACACGCTGCTACAAGGTTCCGCCGCCGACTTGATGAAAGCGGCCATGATCGCGCTGATGCGACGGCTCGACGCGCACGGCGCGCGCAGCAGGCTATTGCTTCAGGTCCACGATGAACTGGTGCTTAACGTCGTGGCCGAGGAGTCGACGCTTTTAGACACGCTTATCCGGGACGCCATGACGCTTGAGCAACCGCTGCGCGTGCCGCTGGCCGTGGATATCCAGTCGGGCCCCTCGTGGCTGGAAAGCTAGCCCCGTATCCCCCACAAACAGAACCGACGCAAGCGCCCAACACGAGAGGCGTACTTGCCGCCGACTGCTTATAACATCTGGGCCCGCCCCCCTATCTTTTCCAGTTACCCAGAGTAGCGCATCAAACGATTGTCTCCGTATTTTGACTGCGCTTCGGCAAGAAACGCCAAAGCGCCAAGCATCCCAGGATTCCGGAAAGCAGCGATGCCAGAAGGATACCTATTTTTGCGGCCGATATAAGCTCCGGCTCCGCAAAGGCAAGGTTGGTAATAAAGATGGACATAGTAAAACCGATCCCGCCAAGACAACTGGCGCCATACACCTGAGCCCAGCTAATGCCAACGGGTAATGTTGTCCACCCCAGTCTGACAGATAGCCACGCGAAGGCGGTAATCCCCAATTGCTTTCCGAATATCAGGCCCAGCAGGATGCCCAGCGTAACAGGATGCAACAAAGCGTCCGTCAAATGGTAAGAGCCAATGGAGACGCTTGCATTCGCAAGGGCAAACACGGGCATTATAAAGTACGTTACCCAGGGACCGAGTGAATGCTCCAAGCGCTGAAGCGGGGATTGCGCCTCCTCGCATAGGGTTTCGATATGCTGAACACTCTCCTGATAGTCTTTCTCCGAGAGAATAGAACAATCTTCGATGCGAGAGCATGTTGTTGCAATGCGATTGAAGGTTGAAACGCCATCTTCGCAAAATTGATCTGCCCGAATCTTGGAGTTGGCCGGAATGGTGAATGCAAGCAATACGCCTGCCAAGGTCGGGTGAACGCCTGACATCAACATGGCATACCAGAGAGCGACTCCAAGAATCGCATAGTACAGGAGCTGGCGGGCGCCGGAGCGGTTCATCAGCATTAGCACGCCAATTAAGGCGATGGAGAGAATGATGTAATGCCACTCGATAGCATGGGAGTAAAACAACGCAATAATGAGAACCGCTCCAAGGTCGTCTATGATTGCCAACGCCGTCAGAAACACTTTCAACCCCAGTGGAACTCTATCGCCGAGCAATGCCAACACCCCGATAGCGAAGGCGATATCTGTAACGGTGGGGATACCCCATCCGGTAAAGTAGGCGGAGCCGGGTGGATTGAAAGCAGAGAATATCAATCCGGGAAGCAGCATGCCGCCGATGGCCGCCATGATGGGGAACATCGCCTGTTTTCGGGTGGACAGTTCTCCAACCAGTAATTCTCTCTTGATCTCCAGACCCACCACAAAGAAGAAGATAGCCATAAGGCCATCGTTAATCCAAAAGTGCAGGGAATGCGCCGAGGAGAAGGGGCCAAATGCGATAGAAATGGGGGTATTCCAGAATTGGTTGTACCCCCCTGCCAAAGGAGAGTTGGCCAGCAGAAAAGCGGTTAATGCCGCCAACAGCAGGAGAATGGCTCCAGATGCAGAAAGTTGGAAGAATTTCTGGAATGGCCCGATTACCAATCGTTTTGTCCAGGTCGTGAACAATCTCCAGCCCTTATCGCTTTATACCTGTTTTTAATCATATCGCGGATGGAAAAATGTCCAAAACAGAAGGGCGCAAGGCCTCTTCTTCTTCATGCTTACGGTTGCTGCCCCATCTGCGGCGCTCGGCGTTTGTCAGAGGCGATGCTGACAGGCGGCGGTTCATGAGGCTGATTGCGCAGGCCTCCCTACCTTGCTTGCAGAACAAGCCCGTTGAAACGCTATAAACTGCCTTGGAGTATGCTGTGACGTGTCACACACTTCCAGCAAAACGACGAAAAACCGAAAACGACCCAAAAAGGGAATCGGGGATCGTGTTTTGAAATCTAAGCGCCCCAGGCAAGACTCGAACTTGCGGCCGACCGCTTAGAAGGCGGTTGCTCTATCCACTGAGCTACTGGGGCGTAGCGCCTATCGCCTCTTATTGTACTTAAATCAAGCCCTAAAAAATCAACGATTTTAGCGAGAAGCGCTGCGCGCGGCGCTAGGCAGGGATAAAGCTGCGCAAAAATGTCAGCGCGGCTTCCAGCGTTTGAAAAAAAAGGTCTGCCAATGGGTTGGGGACAATAACCAGCGCCAGAGACGTCAGAACCGCAGCAATGGTCAATGCGCCCGCATATTCGACGACGCCTTGCCCCCGGTTATAGCGTCGCTGATTGTCAAAAAATTGCATCCAGTTGACCATAGAGCCGGATCAGTCCTTGCCGTTATATCGATGCGATAGCTTATAACCGGCTTATTCCCGCCAGCGTGTTGCGGCAAACGACTTGTAACTAAAGCGTTTCAAAACCAGCAGGCCCCGCACGCATACCACGTACGGGGCCTGAGGCGACGACATGCTGACGTTACCCGACGGCAGATTCAGCCTGAGTAATCGCCACTTTGGTGCGACGCGTCTGAACCGCCAACGGGATTTTAATGGTAAGCAAGCCGTCTTTGAAACTCGCCTTGGCGTCTTCAGGGCGGACTTCGGCCGGCAGGGTCATCTTGCGGGTAAATTGCCCTTCGAAGATCTCCCGGTGAAGGACCTTACCGGCGTGTTCGCGCGCATTGTCGCCACGAGCCGAGATCATCAGGACGTTATTTTCGACTTCCACGTCGATGTCTTCGGGCGCATACCCAGCAACGCTGGCTTCTATAATGAGTTCCTGCTCGCTGAGCGCCAGATTAATTGCGGGAACGCCCGGCGTCTGGCCCTGAGCGCGCCCGGCAGGACGCCAGGCAGGCGACAGGGGTTCCAACATGCGATCCATTTCTTCGAAAATCCGTGACAGATCGCCTTTCACGTCAGTAATAGGGCGCAGTGTCATCATCATGGCAATTCAACTCCTTTCAGACACGGGAACGAAACCCGGACGCAACGCCCGAACAAGGGTCTATTTAAAAATGGGGATTACCTACGTCCGGCAGCATTTATCATCTGTAACCAATGGCATCATAATCCCGCGATCGAAAGAAACCGGGTTTTTTAAACTTTTTTTCAGAATAAAGTCCTGAAAGGCGAAAAATGCCCCTCATACCAGCGTTCAGTCTTGCGGCGGCTCCAGATTAAACCAGCCGCCAGCGTGCAAGGTGCTTTTTCCAATAGTTTGCGAAGGCCCCATAGGCGTCCCCCACAGAGGAGTCGAACTGGCTCCCACCGCCGAATTCAGCGCCCCCAGCGCCCCGGTTTCGACCAGACGCTTAATATATTTACCAATTAAATCGGTTTCGATATTGACCAGCGTATCCGGGGCGCGATCGCCCAGACTCGTATGGCTGAGCGTGTGGGGAATAATCGCAACCGAAAAGACGAGCCCTTCAATTGTGTTGACCGTGAGACTGATACCGTCAACGGCGACAGAGCCTTTCTCGATAAAATACGACGCCAGCGCCGGGTCCAGCAGCCGAAAATGATAGATAAAGCTGATGCCGTCTTCCTGAACAGAGACCACGCGCGCGCGGCCGTCGACATGGCCACTGACAAAATGGCCGCCAATGCGATCGGCTGGCCTGAGCGGACGCTCCAGATTCACGCGCACGCCGGAGCGGTAATCGCCAAAAGTTGTTTTGGAGAGCGTTTCGGGAGACGCTTCAATGGTGAATGCGCCAAGGGTTTTGGCAACAATCGTCGTGCAGACGCCATCGATGGCGATGCTGGCGCCAATGTCGGCGTCCTGCAGCACGTCGCGCGCGCTGACCGTGATGGTACTGCCAGCGGGCGAGGCATCTACCGCCTGAACGACGCCGACTTCCTCAATCAATCCAGTGAACATTCGCCCAATCCTTTCAAGTCCCCAAGGGAACGCCCGATGTAAACGTCTTAATGACGGCCGCGCCTCCAGATGCCTGCGGATCAGACCGCCTGTTGATTCGACGCGTTCTGCAGCAAAGCCCGTCTATCAGAAGCGCCCACGCAATGAACATCACAATAACCCAAATGACGGACGGCTTCCAGCCGCCGGCGCACGCGCTGAGAATGTCGCGCCGATCGCGTATTGACCCGACCTGTTGGCACGGTATACTGGTTCTTCGGGCCTTCCGCCAGCAGATTTCCGCGACCTTTCACGTGTAAACGGCGCTGGCGCAAGGATCGATCCGTCTTGAGCCGCGCGCCGGATTCGGCGTAATTCCCGGAGCTGTCTTTGTCCATGAACATCCCCACTCACGATACGACGACCGGTATTCTGGTTTTCGCCCTCCTCAGCAGCGTCGCCGCCATTTTATACGGCGCGATCGTCCGACGCTGGATTCTGGGGCTGAGCGCCGGTTCTGCGCGCATGCAGGAAATCGCCGCGGCCATTGAAGAAGGCGCCAAGGCCTATATGAGCCGGCAATACCGCACGATTACGCTTGCCGCTATTATTCTGGCCGCTTTGCTGTTCTGGGCGTTCTCGGTGGAAAAAAACAGCGTGGAATACGGCTTGTATATGGGCGGCGGCTTTGCGCTGGGCGCGTTTCTCAGCGGGCTTGCCGGGTTTATCGGAATGTTTGTTTCCGTGCGCGCCAATGTGCGGACCGCCGAAGCCGCGCGTCACGGGATGAAAGCGGCCCTCAACGTCGCATTCAAAGGCGGCGCCGTGACCGGCATTCTGGTTGTGGGGCTCGCCTTGTTGGGCGTGACGGGCTTCTATTGCATGATTCAAGCGTCGCCAACCCCGGCGCAGATGTTTCCCGCCATCGTGGGGCTGGCCTTTGGATCGAGCCTGATTAGCGTCTTCGCCCGCCTGGGCGGCGGCATCTTTACCAAGGCGGCCGATGTCGGCGCGGATCTCGTCGGCAAAGTCGAAGCGGGTATCCCGGAGGACGATCCCCGTAACCCGGCCGTGATTGCCGATAATGTGGGCGACAACGTGGGCGACTGCGCCGGAATGGCGGCTGATTTATTTGAAACCTACGCCGTGACCGCCGTTGCGGCAATGTTTCTGGGGCATTTGCTCTTTCCCCAGGATCCCCAGGCTATCGCCTATCCCCTGATGCTGGGCGGATTGTCTATTTTAGCGTCCATTGTCTCTACTTTCTTCGTTCAAGTGGGGCAAGACAATGATCCGATGAAAGCCCTTTATAAAGGCTTTTACGCCGTTGTTGGGATTTCTTCCGCGTTGATTGTCGGCGCGACATGGCTGTTTTTCTCGCACGGGTTTGGCGGATACGGCCCGTGGGCATTATCTGGCTCAGCTCTGGTGGGTATTTTCGTCACCATGGCGATGTTCTGGATCACCGATTACTACACTTCCACCCAGTATGAACCCGTTCATATCGTGGCGCGCGCGTCAGAAACCGGTCATGCAACCAATATCATCGCCGGACTGGCCATTGGTCTGAAATCGACCGCGGCGCCGTCGTTGGTCATCTGTCTGGGTATTCTGGCGTCATTTTTTATGGCTGGCCTGTACGGCATTGCGATTGCGGGCGTAGCGATGCTTTCTATTGCCGGCATCGTGATTGCGTTGGACGCCTATGGCCCGATTACCGACAATGCGGGCGGCATCGCCGAAATGTCGGACATGGGCGACGAAGTCCGCGCCGTAACCGACCCGCTGGACGCAATTGGCAACACGACAAAGGCCGTGACAAAAGGCTACGCCATCGGCTCGGCCGGACTGGCTTCTGTTGTGCTGTTTTCGTCGTATGTTCAGGATCTTAATGCGGCGGCAATTGTGAAAGCGCCGTTGTCACTGCTGGCGAATATGGCCTCGCTGAAAGCGTTGTTCTCGCTCAGTGATCCGTATGTGATTGTAGGCCTCTTTGTCGGCGGACTGATCCCGTTTATCTTCGGCGCGATGGCGATGGAAGCCGTCGGACGCGCCGGGGGCCGCGTGGTGGAAGAAGTCCGCGCCCAGTTTCGCGAGCGGCCGGGCATTATGGCAGGTACTGAAAAGCCCGATTACGCGCGCTGCGTGGATATCGTCACTCGTCATGCCCTGAAGCAGATGATGGTGCCGGCGTTGCTGCCGGTGGTGATTCCTGTGATCATCCTGTTACTCGGATCGTTTGCGCCAGAAGGCGATTACGCCGCGATCAAGACCATTGGCGGCGTGCTGGTCGGCAGTATTGTGACCGGTATCTTTGTCGCCATCTCGATGACCTCGGGCGGCGGCGCGTGGGACAATGCCAAAAAATACATCGAAGACGGGAATCTCGGCGGTAAGGGCTCTCCGGCGCATCAGGCGTCGGTCACGGGCGATACGGTGGGCGATCCCTATAAAGACACCGCAGGCCCCGCCATTAACCCGGTCATCAAGATTTTGAATATCGTCGCGCTTTTGCTGGTAGCGTTTCTCGTCTAATCTCTTCGCGAGAATCAGCTCAACACGCGCGAATCAGGGTTTTATACACGAGATCGTTAAACACCGAAGACAGTCTCAGCCCGCCCCCAGGCGTCGGCCCCGCGAGCGATTGATAGAGCGCCTCCATTTTGGCCATTTGCGTCTCGAAACATCCGGCGCTGGCGGCAATTTCGCGACCGCC
Source organism: Vampirovibrionales bacterium (assembly GCA_016712355.1). Lineage (NCBI taxonomy): Bacteria > Bacillati > Candidatus Melainabacteria > Vampirovibriophyceae > Vampirovibrionales > Vampirovibrionales bacterium. The sequence goes on from JADJRF010000005.1 coordinate 48,013, forward strand.
GTCGATGAGACGCGCGTTCAGGGGCGCATCGCCATGCAGGCGAATCAACGCCTCGCAGAGCGCCTGCGGCGTGAGAGAAGAGAGCCGAAGGCCGCTGCGCTCATGAATCGCGATGTCATCGTAAGACGGTAAATCACCGGTGATGACCGGCGTTCCGCACGCCATGGCGTCAAACAGCGTTACAGGCAGACCGTCCGTACTGGGGATCGAGACTACCGCGTCCGCCAGATGATAATAATCGGGCAGCGACCCGTAGGGGACTTCGCCGATCCAGCGCGTGGCGTCAAGGAGGCCCAGCGATTGCGCGCGCGCTTTCAGCTCGCCGACATAATGCTGACGCGCCTCGCTATCCCCAAACGCGTCCTTCAGCAGCAGAACGGCATTAGGGATTTTAGCCAGAACACCGGGCATCGCATCCAGCAGGATCTCAATGTTATAGATCGGCGCGATTTGGCGCGGGCTCAGAATGATCCACGCAGTCGACGGCAGCGCAAGCGTCTCGCGCAGAGCCTGTTGCCGCACGGGATCCGCCTGGGGCTGGAAGACGCCGAGATCCGTGCCGATGGGAATCAGCGCCAGAGGCGTCGCTTCGCCCGCCAAACGCCGGGCTTCTGTGGCCAGCGCCGCATTGACGGCCGTGACAAGGTCCGCCTGACGCAAAGCGCCCTGATTCAGGGCCACGTCGCGCATCCAGTGCAGGCGGTTGCGGTATTGCCCCATCGGCAAAAAGATGTCGGAACCCAAGAGCGTAATCGCCAGCGGATGAACGTTGGCCAGCGCCGCCGACCAGCCGCGCATATACAGAAAAATCGCATGGACAACATCCGGGCGCCAGCGCTCGGCGACAGTTTGAATCACACGAGCGCGCGCCTTCACCACGTCGGTTTTGGCCGCTTTTCGCCCCGAGGCCAGCAGCGAATCGCGCGTGGGGGCCTCTATCATTTCTACCCCGTCGATCGTACCGGGTTTGTCAGAAATACACAGCGCCGTATGACCTTGCGCCACAAAATAGCCGAGCCAGCGCCGGACATGAATGTTAGAGGCGTCGGCGACAAAACAAAGGCGAAGCGATCGGGGCGTCATCCCGCCATTCTATCCGGCGCAACGTCCTGATAAAATAACCGCACGCATACAACGTCCCCCCTCTCAACAAAATGAGCGATTCGATGACCCATTACTGGCTGATGAAAACCGAACCCAACGAGTTTTCGTACGAAGATCTGGCGCGAGACGGGCGAGCGTGCTGGGACGGCGTGCGGAATCATCTGGCGCAACGCCACCTGAAGCAAATGGCGGTCGGCGATGAGGCGCTGATCTATCACAGCGTGGGGCCCAAAAGTATTGTGGGTATCGCTCGTATCACCAGAACCGCCTACCCGGATCCCACGGCGCAGGCGGGTTCTCCCTGGATGGCCGTTGATATTGAACCCCTGAAGCCCCTGCCGCACGCCGTGACGCTGGCGCAGATCAAACAAAGCCCGTCACTGGCGGAACTGCCGTTGATCCGTCAGTCGCGGCTATCTGTGATGCCCGTGTCAGACGAGGCTTTTAGAGAATTACTGATGATGGGCGGTCTGGAAGCAGTCGCAGCCCCACCCAGGCGAGAAGAAACCGTGACGTAATGCCGGTAATGCAGGCACAGGTTTGATAATAGACCAATCAGCGCCAGCAGGGCCGTGTCATTAAAACGCCGTGCATCAGCGGTCAGCGCGTGCGTCTGGCGACGTTTCATGACTTCTTGATGCAAATCCAGAATATCGTAAGCGTGCGCCGAGACGTAGATCAGCTTGTCAGCCAGCATCGCCAGAGGCTGGCTCACCATATCGGTCGGCGCCTGCGAACAGGGGTGCGAGCAGGCCAGCTCGATCAGAGATTCGTATTCGTCGACCAGATCCCGGAACTGTTGAGGGTAGAGCGTGGCGACTCGCGGGGGTTCTGCCAGCGCAGGCGGCAGCATGCCCAGCGTAAAAGAGGACAGGCAAGAGAGACGATTCAAAAAATTCTGGTGTCGATGGGCGCTTTGAGCACGATCACGACTGACGACAAATTGGAGAACCTTCTCAAGGCGTTCGGGCTCCAGCGACATGCCGACCAGACACTCGCTCACGCCCAGTTGCGCCAGTTCGGTTTGCAGGCGACCCAAATGATCCGGCGGGATGATGACGATTCGCGGAATGCCGCTGGCAAGGACTTGCAGATCGTTGAGGAAGGTTTCTCCGCAAAATCGTTCGGCACGGTAGGGCAATAGGCACGCATCCCATTCGCACGCGGTAAAACGCGTCAACGACTCGCCTATGTCGGCGCTAAAGGTCCAGGAATATTCATGTGGGCGCGTTTCCAGCAGTATTTTGCATGCAGCCGGCGCCTCTTGAGAAGCGTATCCCGCCGCCAGGATTTTAAGGGGAGGTGACGAACCCATTGAATGAAAGAATCCATACCCAGCTTGAAAAATGCCCGGTCACTCAGGCCGCCCATTCTAAGGCAAAGAGCCTGTAAGACGCAGAGCCCCGATGTAGAGCCGATGAGGGGAAAATCCGTAACCGGCAGGGATTCCGAAGCCGTATTGCCAAACGAGATCAAAGTGTATAGAGCATAAGTAGTTTACACACGATGGGAGCGCGTTCACACCGCCAAATCTTCGGTTTTCGCGAAATCAGGAGGCGACGCAGTTCCCATCAGGCGATCGATATAGCGTCGAACCACCTCATCGTCGTCGTCCGAATCCAGGCCGCTGGCCAGTTGCGCCAGCGCCGCGCGTCGTCGTGACGGATCATGGCTGACGTCGTCAATTCGGACGTCGGCGCGCAGGCCGCCTTGCGAGGGGTCTTCTATCCAGGTTTTTTCGACATGCAGGTGGCGCTCGCCCAATGCGGCGACAACCGGCTGATGCGTAATCGCAATCACCTGCATGCGCCGGGCCAAGGCCTGAAGTCGTTCAGCAACAGCGCGCGCCGTGCGTCCGCTCACGCCTGCATCGATTTCATCGAACACCAACGCGCACACGCCGCGAGAGGTGGCGGTAATCGCCTTGAGCGCCAGCAGAAAACGCGATAATTCTCCCCCGCTGGCGACCTTGGCCAGGGGCCGAAGCGGCTCTCCCGGATTGGCTGAAAACAGGAATGTGATGACGTCTGATCCGTTCGTACCAAGCGCCGTTTCAGCGAAATCCACTTCAAAGCGCGCGCCGCGCAAGGCCAGCGCCTCCATCTCGCATTGCAGAGCCTCCTGTAATTGCGTCGCCAGACCGCGCCGCTGAGCAGACAAGGCTTCTGACAAGACTAGCGCATGATCATGAGCCGTCTGCGCTTGGCGCGCGAGCGTTTCGAGGCCGTTTTCCACGTCTTGGAGGGCAAACAGCATCTCGGATAGACGCTCGCGCGTGGCAATGGCCTCGTCGAGCGTCGGGCCAAAGCGGCGCTTGATTTTCTCCAGCGCATCGAGCCGTTCAACCTGCGTTTGAAGCGCTTCAGGCGAAAGCTCCAGCGTTTCAAAATACTGCGATAACTCTGCGCTAACGTCTTTTAGGGTTTCCAACGCGCTGACGGCCGTCTCGTAGGCGGTCTGAAGCGCTGGATCCAACGCAGAGGCAGCCGCCAGATGACGCGCAGCATCCGCCAGTCGCGACAGCGCATCGGGCTGACGTTCGTCTTCGCCGCTTAAGGCGGCGAGCGCGCGGGCGCACAGTTGCATGAGTTTTTCTCCCTGCCCCAGCCGCTGAACGCTTTGCCGTAGACGCGCATCTTCGTCAGGAGCCTCAAGCTGCGCCGAAACGAGCAGCGCCAAATCGTCCTGAGCCGCCTCTCGACGCGATTGCGCATCGACTTGCCGAGCGAGCGCCTGATCCAAAGCGGCTTGTCGCTCGCGCCAATCTGCGACAGCCTGAGCCGTCTGGCGTTTAAGCGCCTGAAATGTCGGATCGCCCAAGGCGTCCAGCGACTGGCGTTGCGAGTCAGGATCGAACAGCGTCGTCAAGTCGTGCTGACCGTGCAAATCCAGTAAAGAGGGGCGCAGCGCAAGTGCCGCTTCACGCGTGACAGGCGCGCCATTCAGCCGGATACGGCTGGCGGCGGCGCTGAATTCGCGCGTAATCGTAATTTCACGCTCTTCTTCAAACAGCTCAACCCCGGCCTGAGACAGGCGCTGGCGCACGGAGGACTGGCGATCTGGAGCGTCTTCGGCAAAAGAGAACGTGAGGCTGACGCGTCCTCGCGTCTGGCCATGGCGCAGGATATCGGCAGGGGAAACCCGCTCGCCAAAGGCCAGACTCATCGCATCGCCGAGCAAGCTCTTACCCGCGCCGGTTTCGCCGGTGACTACCGTAAAGCCCGCCTCAAACCCGACGCTGAGCGACGCCGCGATAGCGATATTTTCCAGTTCAACGCGAATCAGACGCATGGCTCTATTCTAGCGTGAAACCGCTTCGCGCGACGCGGCGATTGCGGTACCATACAGGCGCATTCAGATGTAGCGCGGGCAAAAAGGACTTTCCTCCCATGAGAATCTCGATGGAATGGCTGAGCGAATCGTTGGACCTGAGCGGCGTTTCGCCCGAGGACCTGGCGGAATCCCTTACGAGCGCAGGGCTGGAAGTCGAAGCCATCGAACGCCGGGAACCCGTCTTTCAGGGCGTACGGCTGGGCCGCATTCTAGCAGTGCATCCCCATCCTAACGCCGATCGCCTGCGCCTGGTGGACGTGGACTTAGGCGACAGCCAACCCCAAGTAGTGTGTGGCGCGCCCAATGTCCGGCCAGGCCTGTGGATCGCATTCGCTCCGCAAGACGCTTGCGTGCTGGGACGCGACGGCCAACCGTTTACCCTCGGCAAAGCAGTCATTCGCGGCGTTGAATCGCGAGGCATGATTTGCTCGCTCCCTGAACTCGGACTGGAACAACAGTACGAACAGGAAGAAGACGGGATTTGGGTTCTGGATGCGCTGGCGATCGGCCGCACGCTGGGCGAACCGCTCCAGACAACGTTGGGCTTGTGCGCCGATGTTATTCTGGAAACCGCCCCAACCGCCAATCGCGGCGATTTAATGTCGATGCGTGGCGTGAGCCGCGAGGTGGCCGCGCTCATTGATCGCCCCACGCATCGCAGCGAGCCTCCTGCGCTGGAACCAACCCCGGGGTATGGTGGTTTTCGGATTGAATTACAGGATCCCGCCGTGTGCGCCTATTATGGGGGCGTTCTGATGCGCGGCCTCACGCTCGGGCCTTCCCCGACGTGGCTAACGCGGCGATTGGAAGCCGCTGGCGTACGCCCCATCAACAATGTGGTAGATATCACCAACTACGTGATGCTGGAATGGGGACAGCCGCTGCATGCGTTCGACGCCGACAAGCTGGGCTCAGGCGTCATCGGCGTTCGGCGCGCGACGCCCGGCGAAACACTCACCACCTTGGATGGCGTGTCGCGCGCGCTCAGCGGCGAATCGGTCGTGATCACCGCCAATAACGCCCCGGTTGCGCTGGCGGGGCTGATGGGCGGCGAATCAACGGAAATTGACGAGGGCTCGACGCGGCTGTTCTTGGAAGGGGCATTTTTTCCGCCCGCAAGCAATCGGCGCAGCGCGAAAAGCGTTGGCCTGCGCACCGAGGCCTCGGCTCGTTTCGAGCGCGGCGTGGATTTAGCGGCCTGTCGGTCGGCTTTATTCCGTGCGGTTGCGCTGTATCAGGAATTGGCAGGCGCCACGCTCGAAGGGTTTATTGAATCGCCGCCGCCCGCGCCGTCTTCGACGACGATTGCCTTACGCATAGCTCGCATTGACGCTGTTTTGGGCGCTCGCGTAACGCTCGAAACCGTCACCAGCATCCTCGAAAAACTAGGATTCGCCGTCACGCATGGCGAATCGCCAGAGACGCTCGTCGTACGGGTCCCCTCGTATCGTCAACAGGACGTTTCGCGCGAAATCGATTTAATTGAAGAAGTCGTTCGCATCGTCGGCTACGGCCAAACGCCAGACGCGCTCCCTCAGACAGTTCGAGCCGCCGCCAAAACGCCGCGCCAAAGAGCAGTCGACGCCATGCGCAGGGCGCTGGAAGCCAACGGCCTGCAAGAAGTGGTTTCCAACTCGCTTATCGGAGAAACATTACTTGAAAAAACCGGCGTTCCGACCGATCGAGCCCGTCTGGTCAGCGTCACCAATTCTCAGTCGCGTGATCACACGCTGCTACGACAGAGCCTGACCCCTACCCTGCTGGAAATCGCGCGGCATAACCAGGCGCAAGGCGCGGAAACGGTCTGGATTTATGAGATAGGGCGCTCGTATTTTCGCGACCATGAGCCGACGCGAAAAGACGCCGGGGTCCGCGAACCCATGACCGTGGGCGCGCTCATTACCGGCACGCGGCGAGAAGGCGCGTGGCAGGGGGTGGCGACAACGTCCATGCCGGATTTCTACGCCATTAAAGGCGTGGTGGAATCGCTACTGCTGGCTCTCAGAATCGAGGATGCGCAATTCGAAGCGCTCACGGACTCGCCGTTGCTGCATCCGGGTAAGGCGGCGCGCGTGCAGGATGGGAGCGGGCGGACGCTGGGGGTACTGGGCGAGCTGCATCCGCAATTGGCCCAGCGCTTGAAGTTCCGACAAACAGCGTACACTTTTGAATTGGATGGCGACGCTTTACTCGCCGCCTGCGGGGCCGTCTCGCAAACGCCGCAAGCGCCCAGGCTTTCAAGTTATCCAGCCGTGACGCGCGACATGGCGTTTTCTGCGCCGGATACGCTGACCCACCGATGCATCGTCCAAAGCATTTACGGGCTCGGCGATCCCTTGCTTCGCGACGTGGCGCTGTTTGACGAATATCGCGGTGAGCAGGCCGGCGCCGGACGGCGTAGTCTGGCCTATCGCCTGACGCTGCAATCCTCGGAAGAAACCCTCTGCGAAGAGCGCATCGATCAAAGCGTGTCGCGTATCCGGGATTATCTGCGCGACGCGCTGGCCGTGACATTTCGGTAGCAACTTCAATGAAGAGCGCTGCAACCCCGGTTCTCACAGGCGCTTGCGGATCGTTTAGTCTGCTGGCCCTGCCTCAGGAATCGCCGTTTGTTGCCATCGGCAAATCTCAAGACGATATTGCCGCGCTTGGGATGGGCTTCGGGCTTTCTGCGCAAAAAGCAGCCCGATTCGCTCAGGCTCTTTACGCAGAAGGGCCCGAAATCGCCGCGCGACAGCTCTCGCCAGAGGAGTACGCGAGCTGGATTCAGGCGGGTTATCATTTTTCGCCATTGACGGCCGTAGAAGAGTCGAGAGGAAGCGACGGGTCGCTCAGGTTACGCTGCCGACTCCTGGACGGCCGCACCAGCGAAGCCGTCTTGATTCCAGACGCCGACGGCCTGGGGCCAGCCGCCTGTCTGAGCGCCCTGGCTGGATGCGCGCTGGGATGCGTCTTTTGCGGCACAGGACGTTTGGGTTTTGAACACCAGCTAAAGCCCTCAGACATGCTCGCCATGTTTGCCGCCTTACGCGCGCGCAGCCCGCGCCCCGTGATGCGAGCTGCGTTCATGGGGCAAGGCGAGCCGTTAATGAATCTGGCGCACGTCATCAGCGCAATCGCCGTTCTCACGCGTGAATGGTCGCTGTCGCCCGCTGCGATTACCGTCTCGACCGCCGGCCTCCCGCCGCAGATGGCGCGCCTGGCGCAATCCCCCTTACCGCCGACGCTGGTTGTTTCGTTGCACGCCAGCGACGATACGCTGCGTCAGCGCCTCATTCCAGTCGCCCGCAAATGGCCGCTGTCGGCATTAATGCCGGCCGTGCGCGAATATGCCCGCGTGACGCGCCGCCCCGTCACGATTCAGTACATGTTGCTCGCAGACGTCAACGATGCGCCAGAGCAGGCGCACGCGTTGGGAACGCTTCTGCGCGATCTGCCTTGTGAGGTCGCGCTGTCGCGCTATAATCCCGTCAATGTGGCAAGCGACGGGCCTGTCTTTACCCGTCCAAGCGTGGTACGCGCGCAGGAATTTCTGGAGATTTTGCGCAAGGACGGACTGAATGCAAGTCTTCGGGCCGACTGGGGCGCTGAAATTGATGCGGGATGCGGGCAATTAGTGAATCGCTGAGACGCATCAGGCATCGATAGCCGATGGCGGATCGCTTACTTCAGGCGATAGGTTTGGCGTACACTGGCGGCATGAATTCCACGGACAGGAGCCGTTCACAATGGATCTTCAGACTCTTGAGAAAGCCGCGCCTCGCGTCGCGTTTGGCCAAACGCTGGCGGCGCTGGGCGCAGAGAATCCGAATCTGGTGGTGCTGGACGCCGACTTGTCCTGCTCCACGCAAACCAAGCTGTTCGCCGATCGGTTCCCCGAGCGATTTTTTAATCAAGGCATCGCGGAAATGGATCTGGTCAATACCGCCGCAGGACTAGCGACCACCGGAAAAATCCCGGTCATCAGCACGTTCGCGCTTTTTGCCAGCGGCAAGGCATGGGAAGCGATTCGCAATACTGTCGCTTACTCAGGCCTGAACGTTAAAATCATGCCGACGCACAGCGGGCTGAGCCTTGGCGAGGACGGCGCCAGTCACCAGTCCATTGAGGATATCGCCTTGATGCGGGTGATTCCCGATATGACCGTCATCGTTCCGTCTGACGCCCTCGAAACCGCACAGATCGTTCGCTGGGCGGTACAAGAACAAACGGGCCCATGTTACGTGCGCTTGGTGCGCCCCGTCTGCCCTATCATTCACGATGCGTCTTTCCGCTGGAATCCGCTCAAAATGGAAGTAATGCGCGAAGGCGGGGACATCACGCTGGTTGCGACCGGGGAAATGACGTATCACGCCCTGCTGGCTGCCGAAACGCTGGCCACAGAACACGGCGTGAAAGCCGACGTGCTGAATTGCTCGGTCATTAAACCGCTTGACGCGCAAACCCTCATCGCGAGCGTTCGCAAAACCGGGCGCGCCGTAACGATTGAGAGTCATCAAGTGATGGGTGGACTGGGGGGCGCCGTTTGCGAAGCCCTCTGCGAGAGCTTTCCCGTCCCCGTTAAGCGCCTCGGGGTGCAGGATCGCTTTGGCCAAAGCGGGACGGCTGAAGCGTTATTTGAAGCCTACGGCCTCGACGCCCCGGCCATCGTCCGCGCGGCATTGGAAATGACCCAACGCGTTCTCAAGTAAAGGTCTTACAAAACGCGCAGCGCGTCCGACAACTCCTCAATGCTGGGCGAGCCCTGTTTGCCGTAGCGAATAACGCCGTCTTTGTCGATAAGATACACCGTGCGTTGAATGCCACCTTCTTCTTTAAGGGCATGATATGCCCGCGCCATCGACTTATCGGCGTCGCACAGAATCGGGAAGGCGTAGCCGTATTTGTCCGCAAAGCGCTGGTGACTCTCCACGCTGCCAGGATTAGAGGCCAGCACTGCCGCACCTAACGAAGACAGCGTGTCAAAGGATTCTTGCAGCGCGCACAGCTGGCGCGTACAACCAGGGGTTTGATCTTTAGGATAAAATACCAGAATCAGGTTTTTTCCCTGATACTGGCTCAGGCTTACAGCGTCACTCTCGTTGCATGCGCTCAGGCTAAAGGGCGGCGCGGGGGTTCCGGGCGCGAGAGGTTGGTCAATAGCGGCGGCGGGAAGCATTCGGGTTGTCTCCTCTTGTCGATGGGTCTTATGAACGCCGTGGCAGAGGCGCCGGATCTTCAAAGCCGAACACGCTGCCGAAAGAAGCCTTTACACGCATTTTAAAAGCGCCTGTCCCTATTTGAATTTGAAACGCAACGCGTCGTTGATATCCGCTCCCTGAAAGGGATTATGTATTGTATCATAACGACAGAGCCGGAGAGAAGACGAAAACTGCCTGAAATCGTCTTTGTTGCGAACTTTTTTCATTAACGCGCCAACGAGCGCCTTGTCTTGTCGCAACAGCATCGGGTACACTGCAGAGCATCGAAACGCCAATAAAAGGAGGGTTTCTCGCCAATGAAGACCCGCGCTAAATCGCAAATTTTAATCTTGCTGGGGCTGATTGTTCTGGCGATGGGCTTGTTTTTGGGGTATCTGCACTGGTCTCCCTTCTTGCCGAAGGGCCAGGACGCGTCTCAAGCCGAGGCCGCCACCCAGAATAAAACGTTTGAGGGTATTCGCCCAGTTGCGTCCACTGAGACGCTGGCCTTGTTCCCGGAAGCCAAGGGTCGGCCCATTCTCCTGGCTTTCGGTTCGGAATACTGCATTGACTGCCAGCGGCTGAAGCCCATTCTGGAGGAGGCCCTGAGCCCCCACAAGAAGATTTATGCCATTCATCTGGATATTCGCGGCGATCAACAACAATATCCACAAGTATTTGAAGCCTTTAAACCCAGCGTCGTGCCGCTGATGGTTTTTATCGCCCCAGACGGAACGGTTCGCAACGTGATAACAGGCGTTCCAGCGGCGCGAAAACTGGAAAGCGAATTGCAGGCCCTTGAACAACATCCGGGCAAGGGCCGTGCTTGAAGCGCTCTTTCATGACGCCCTGCAAGCGCCCTCGCTCACCGTTGTTGCGCTGTCGTATCTGGGCGGGGTAGCCAGTACGCTTTTGCCTTGCTGCATTGGCATGATTCCGATTATGGTCGGCTATATGGGCGGCTATGCTGATACGTCCACGCGGGCGGATGTGTTCATTCAGGTGATGCTGTACATCGTGGGCCTGGCCATTGTGATGACCGCGCTGGGGGTTATAAGCAGTCTCGCGGGCATTACCTTCGGCAGTTGGATTGGCGGCGGCTGGTACCTGTTTGCGGGATCCATCGCCATTGTAATGGGGCTCAAGCTGCTGGACGTTATCCGGCTGCCGATGCCCTCGTTTGTACGTAAACTGCCACAAGCCGGGCATGATAAATCCGGCTGGATGCGTTATGCCGCGCCCGTAGGGCTGGGCGTGGCATTCGGGCTGGCCTCGTCTCCCTGCGGCACGCCCTTTCTGGCAGGGGTGTTGAGCCTGATCAGCAATTCCAAAAGCATCGTCGTCGGCGCGTTGAGCCTGTTCGCTTATGCCGTCGGGCAAGGCACCCTCTTGCTAATTGTCGGGATGTTTACCGGATTAATCAAGCATAAAGCCGTTTTAGGTCGCGTGGGGCCCATAATGAGCGCAGTCAGCGGGGTTGTATTTTTGGTAGCGGGGCTTTTCCTCGCGCTTGAAGGTTTGGGATTCCCCTTTGCCAAGCTGATGCCGGGATTGTTTTAAGGCGATGATTCGTCTGACCGGCGGCGAATGGAATCGTCGCCAGCTGACAGCGCCGCCGGGGCGAAAAACCCGCCCCACCACGGCGCGCGTGCGCCAGAGCGTGATGGCGAAGCTGACATCGCATCTGCCCGGCGCGCGCATTCTGGACGTCTTTGCCGGTTCCGGCGCGATGAGTTTTGAGGCGCTAAGCCGCGGGGCGACGTATGCGCTGTTATTTGAACGAGACCGCCACGCAAGCCGCCTGATTGAGGAAAACGCGCGGCGACTGGCCCTTGACGCCAATCGCCTGAAAGTGAGAACCGGCGACGCGTTGCGCCTATTACGCGAATCAGCGGCAGCGCCTTTCGATATCCTCTATCTGGATCCGCCGTATGGGTACGAACACTGGCAAGAAACGCTGGGACTGCTGGTAGAATACGCCTGGCTGGTCCCCGGCGGCCTCACGCTGGCGGAACGTCGCCGACGCGATCCCGCCCCGACAGCCGAAGGCTGGCAAGAGTCGCAGGCATGGATCTACGGCGATACAGTCGTCAGCGTGTTGGAATGCGCTGCGACTTCGCCGATAATGGCCATGCCATTCCTACTCGGAGAAGCGGATTCTGATGAGCACAATTCCCCCTGCTGACGCCTGCTCGCCTGAGCCTTCTCAGATCGCAGCGTCCAGCGTTTACGGCCCCGTCGTGTCGTGGCGCGCGGGACGCTCGCTGGGCGTTGATCTGTTGCTGCAAACATCGATTTGCTCGTTTAATTGCATCTATTGCCAACTCGGGGAGATTCAGCAGAAAACGCGCGAGCGGGCAATTTATGTCGAAACCGCACGGGTTGAGCGCGATTTTCGGCACAGCGACTGGCGAGAGGCGGACATTGTGACGTTCAGCGGCAGCGGCGAGCCAACACTGGCCCTGAATCTGGCCGAAGTGATTCGTTTTGTGAAAGAGTACAGCCAGAAACCGGTGATGGTCCTGACCAACGGCACCATGCTACACGACCCCGCCGTTTGCGCAGACCTGAAAGAAGCTGATATTGTGTCCGTCAAGCTTGATGCGGCAAGCGAAGCGGTTTTTCAGCGCATGAATCGTCCTGTTGCAGGCGTTTCGCTGGCAGGCGTTGTTGAGGGCGCGATCGCCCTTCGGCAGTCGTATACGGGCAAGCTCTGCCTGCAATGCATGCTGATGCCCGGGAATTTATCGGAAGCCGAAGCCATGGCAGACATAGCCGCACGGATTCAGCCCGACGAGATCCAACTAAACACGCCCAAGCGTCCGTACCCGCTCTCATGGACGCTGGAATCGCGCGGCAATCATGGCGAGTCGTCGGTGGCGAGTCGCGCGCTGCGCACGCTGACGCCTCAAGAAGCCGCCGATGTCGCGCAGATGTTCCGCACACGCACCCGCTTGCCTGTTTCGTCAGTGTATCGCGAGGAGTAGTGTAAGAAATTTTCTCGACTCTTGTGGCCTCTACTGTGGGCAGACGGGCTTTCAATTTGATCCCCCCTTTAATTTCAGGCCCTTTCTCTAAAAATCTAAACGTTTGAGGCAAAATCGATCGCTTCCCGCGCTCATGTGGGAGGGGAATCTCCCCCGCCTGAACGAGGAAAAACCTGCCCGCCGTCGTTACACTGAACTTAGAGAGACGCGGCGTTTTAACGAGAGTTCAGGAGTGTGGACACGTGGATGCATTGAGCGGCGGAACCGATCTGCAGCTGACGATTCAACAGCTCAACCCCCTTAAAATCGCGCGCCCGGGCGTGGGGGACGATGCCCAAACCGAGTCGGCGCTAAATAGCTTTGGCGATTTGCTCAAATCTGAGCTGAATAAAATCTCCCAGACCCAGGAGATGGCCGGCGAGGCTGTTCAAACCTACGCCGCAGGCGGGGATATTGAACTCCACCAAGTCATTACCTCCGTGGAAAAAGCGGATCTCTCGCTGCAACTGGCAACGCAGATTCGCAATAAGCTGGTGGGCGCGTATCAGGAACTGAGCCGGATGCAGGTGTAAGCCATGGTCGCTAAGCGGGTCAAGGGCTTCGCCAGCGCATTCACGGACCGTTGGAACGCGCTCAGCCTGACGCAAAAAATCCTTGCGGGCACGATGATTCTGGCCCTGATGTTGTCGAGCTTTTTTCTGTTTCAGACCGCGCAAGACGACTACGAGGTGCTGTACTCGAACCTGAGTCTGGAAGACGCCGCCGCCATCGCCGCCAAGCTCAAAGAACAGAAAAAGCCTTTTAAAGTCGCCGCCGACGGTACGACGATTCTGGCGCCTCGCGGCGAGAAAAACGCCCTGATTCTGGAAACCGCCGGTGAGCTGACCAGCGAGAAAACCGTCAATTTGACGCAGATCCCTCCGGTCGTATCGGGCGAAGTACAAAAAGAATGGATTAAAAAGCTCAACGCCAATACGATCATTGCGGTATTGAAATCGATTAGCGGCATTAAAAACGCTCAAGTCATCATCTCGCAACCCGATCACGCGCTGTTTGCCGATGACGAAGAACCGCCCACAGCCTCGGTCATGCTCATGGTGGAACCCGGATTTCGTCTGCGCGAAGAACAGGTCAAAACCATTAAAAATCTGGTATCGCACGCCGTGCCCGGCCTCAAGCCAGAAAACGTCGCCATCGCCGACAACGCGGGCAACACGTTGGAAGGCGCCAACAGCCCCAGCGGGATTATCTCCACCGGCGAAACCCGACGCAAGCAATACGAAGACGAAACGGCCAAAAAAGTCTTAAAAATGCTCGCGCCTGTAGTCGGCAAAGATAACGTCGTCGTCGCCGTCAGCGCGATTTTGAATTTCGATCAGGCGCAAACCAATATTCACCGGATTATTCCCGCAGGGGGCGATAGCGAGACCCCTACGGGGGTAGCCATTAGCACCCAAAAACAAACTGAAGAGTATGCCAACGGCAAGAAGAAAGCCGCCGGCGGCGAACCGGGCGTCGAATCCAACGCAGCGCCCAGCTATCCATCGCAAGAGGACGAACAGAAGGAAAACAAAGACAATCTGTACAAATTCAACAAATCAACGACCAATTACGAAATCTCCAAGGAAGATAAGACCGTCGTCTACGCTCCCGGGGCCATTGATCGGCTCACAGTAGCCGTTGTCCTGAACAAAGTGCTGACCGCACAAGAAACCGAAGAAATCCGAGATCTGGTCGCCAACGCCGCCGGTGTGGACCTGGCTCGGGGCGATTCCATTGACATTAAGGGATTCCAGTTCTCCCAACCGCTGACGGATAAAGAAAAAGACCTTAACGACACCATCAAACAGGATCAGGAAAAAGCCTTCTGGCTGCATCTGGCGACTATTATCGTGATTGGCCTGATGGTCGTCGTCGCGCTGGTCGTCTTCTACCTGCTGATTAAACAGCCCGCCGAAGGAGAACTCGTCGAGCAGGAGGAAGAACCCTACCCCTTCTTCGAGCCGCAAGAGGCCATGATTGAAAGCACGCCGGTTCCCATTCTGGAAGCCAAGCTCGACCCGGAAATGGAATTGATGCGCGAATCGATTAACGGCGCCGTTGAGAAAGATCCGGTCGAAGCCGCGCGCCTGCTGGTCACGTATATGAAAGACATGTAGACGCCCGCTGATTTTCCCTCGTCATATTTCCCTTTTCAGAAGGAAGCAAGCCCAACCGCCATGGCAGAAAGCGCCCTCCACGAACTCTCACTGAGCACCATGAGCAACTCCCAAAAAGTTGCGGCGCTGCTGATTGCGCTTGGCCCCAAAACCGCCTCAGAGATTATGAAAAACATCTCTGAAGAAACCGAAGTGGAACATCTGGCGCTGGAAATTGCCTCCATGAACAAGCTCTCGCCAGAGCTGCTGAATCAGGTACTCAATGAATTTTACGCCCTGTTTCAGGCCAGTGGATATTTGGCGACAGGCGGCGTCACCTACGCCCGAACTGTGTTAGAAGCTGCCTACGGCCCCTCTCAGGCTGATAAAATTCTGGAGCGTCTGGTCGCAACGCTGCAAACCAATCCCTTTGATTTTTTCAACAACGCCGATCCCGCTCAATTAGCGACCTCTTTTCAGAACGAGAATCCACAACTGGTTGCGCTGGTGCTGGCCTATCTCAAGCCCGATCGCGCCGCCGCGATCATGGGCGATTTACCTCCCGAGATGCAGGCCAACGTGGCCACGCGCATCGCCGATATGGACCGTACCAACCCCGAAGTTCTGCGCGAAGTCGAGCGCATTCTGGAGAGTAAATTCTCGTCTGTCGTGTCGGCGGACTTCAGCCTCGCGGGTGGCGTCGAATCGCTCGCCGAGATTCTCAACCGCTCGGATCGCGCCACCGAGAAAGCCATTCTCGACAATCTGGAAATGCGCGACCCCGAAACAGCCGAGCGCGTTCGCGAACTCATGTTCGTCTTCGAGGATATTATTCATCTCGACGATCGCTCTATTCAGCGCGTGTTGCGCGAAGTGGAGACCAAAGATCTAGCACTCTCACTCAAAGGCTCCAACGAAGACGTCAAGCAAAAAATCCTCCGAAATATGTCCGAGCGCGCGTCTGCGATGCTCACCGACGATATGGAATACATGGGCCCGGTCCGCGCGCGCGACGTGTCCGAGAAGCAGACTTATATTGTCGGCGTTATTCGAGCATTGGAAGCTGCCGGCGAGATCACCGTCAATCGCGGGGGCGATGAGGATGAGTATATCGCCTAATTCTGCGGATTTAAGGCTAGAATCTGGCCTTGGGAGGGCGTTCCCCCCTCCCAAGGCCCTCCCCCCTAAGCTTTCTGTTTTTTGGGGGGGCGATGCCCCCACCCCCGAACGGCGATTCATCCCAACGAAAAATATTCTTGCCGGACTCTTAACGGGGTTTGGGACCAAAACCCAAAAGGATTTAAGGCGGCGATCTGGCCTTGGGAGGGCGTTCCCCCCTCCCAAGACCCTCCCCCCTGAGCTTTCTGTTTTTTGGGGGGGCGATGCCCCCAGCCCCGAACAGCGATTCGTCCCAACGAAAAATATTCTTGCCGGACTCTTAACGGGATTTGGGACCAAAACCCAAAAGGATTTAAGGCGGCGATCTGGCCTTGGGAGGGCGTTCCCCCCTCCCAAGACCCTCCCCCCTGAGCCTTTTGATCTTGGGGGCTCCGCCCCCAAGCCCGATTGGCTGCTCTATTTGGCAGAAAATTTCCCAGAAGGACGATTAACGGGGTTTGGGGCGAAGCCCCAACCGGGAAAATCTTCAGGGGGGGGATCCAAGGGGGGGGAACGCCCCCTTGGGCCAGATCCGCAGGAGCGACACGCCAATGGCTAAAATCGATCAACGCCAAATCGCCATCGGCGCAGCAAAACAGATTGCGGGCGCAGACGACCGTGGACGCGAAATTGAACAGACGCTGGAACGCGTCACAGAAGAGCGCATCCTTCAAGCAGAACGTGAAGCGCAATTAGTGGTGCAAAAAGCGCGCCAACAAGCCGCAGACCTGATAGCGAAAGCCCATGAAACCGCTCAGGGCATACAGCAGGACGCAGAATCCCGCCGAGACGCCACGCTTCAGCAAGCGCATGACGACGGCGAGAAGGCAGGATTCCAGAAAGGACTCTCAGAAGGACTTCAGCAAGCGGAAGAACAAACCTGCGAGCTGCTCCATAGCGCCCAAACATTAATGACAGGAGCCTATCACGCGCAAAAAACCGTTCTGGAAGGCTTTATCCCTCAGGCAGCCCTCATCCTGGAGGCGGTTGGTAAACGCGTGGTCGGCGACGCGCTGAGCGCACGCCCTGAACAGCTTGTTGCACTCATCCAACAGGCGATTCACGAACTGGACGTCAGCGGGCGTGTTCGCGTTGTGATGAATCGTGACACCTTGCGAGAACTTCGCGGACATGGCGAGGCGGTAATCCAATCATTGGAGGGATTAAACCGTTTGACGCTAGAAGGCGATCCCATGCTCGCGCGCGAAGAAATTTACGCCTTGAATGAGGAGGGAGGCTTCGATATCAGCCCCCAAAATCAAGTACAACGGTATATTGAGGCGATTACGCCCACGCTCAGCCTCCCCGAAAGCGACAGCGTCAGGCAGTCGTCAGACGCCGCCAGGGCCGAGGCGAACGAAAATGCATGAATGGTCCGCCCTTCTAGAGAAAACCAGTCCGTATACGCCCGTTGGACGGGTGGAGAAGGTGATCGGGCTGATTATCGAATCGTGCGGCCCACGAGCGCGCTTGGGCGATCGATGCGATATTCTTACGGACAATGCGACTCAGCCCGTATTGCCGTGCGAAGTGGTGGGATTCCGCGAGGGCCGCGTTTTACTGATGCCGTATGGCGAGATGGAAAGCCTGTCGCCGGGCGCGCGCGTCCTCAATACCGGCGCGCCGTTTCAGGCTGCTCTTGGACCGCAATTGCTGGGGCGCATTCTCGACGGGTTGGGGAATCCGCTGGATGACCGTTTTCCGCTGCCGCAGCACCATCGCGCCTCGGTGACGGGAACGCCGCCACACCCGTTACGCCGAAAAGATATTGATGAGCGTCTGGCCATGGGCATTCGCGCCATTGACGGCTTTACGACCATCGGCAGGGGGCAGCGTATCGGCATTTTTTCCGGCTCTGGAGTCGGCAAGAGTACAACCCTTGGGATGATCGCGCGTAACAGCGAAGCCGACCTCAGCGTGATTGCGCTCATCGGCGAGCGGGGCCGCGAGGTGCGCGACTTTATCGACAATTGCTTAGGCCCGGAAGGACTCAAGCGGTCCGTGGTAATTGTCGCCACTTCAGAACAACCTGCGCTGCTAAAAATCAAAGCCGCCTTGGTGGCAACAGCCATTGCAGAGTATTTTCGGGAAACCGGCAAAAACGTTCTGCTGATGATGGATTCGCTCACGCGGGTGGCCATGGCCTTGCGAGAAGTCGGCCTGGCGGTTGGCGAGCCTCCGACCAGTCGCGGCTATACGCCCAGCGTTTTCGCCTTCATGCCCAAGCTGTTAGAGCGCGCCGGTTGCTCGGAGAGCGGTTCGATTACGGGCCTTTACACCGTGCTTGTCGAAGGCGATGACTTTAATGAGCCTGTTTCCGATACGGTTCGCGGCTTGCTCGACGGCCATATTTTGCTGACGCGCGAACTGGCTGAGCAGAACCATTTCCCTGCGGTTGACGTGCTAGGCTCCGTCAGCCGTCTAATGGTGCAGATTGCCGAAAAAGACCATCAGAAAGCGGCCGGACGTCTCAAAGACCTGCTGTCTACCTACCGAAAGGCAGAAGATCTGATTAATATTGGCGCGTACGTCAAAGGGGCCAGCGCCAAAATTGATTGCGCGGTCTCGCTCAAAGACGATATTGACCGCCTCCTGCGCCAGGGCATTCACGATAATGCGCCGTTTGACGAGACGGTTCAAGGCATTCAGGCGATTGCCGCGCGCATTGACTAAGCGTGCGCGCGGCGTCGCATTTGAGTGGTTCTTGCCTGCGTTTTTATAATAATGAGTCAGGCTTTTACGCCATTATATTCAATTGACCGCTGGCCGCCTGCGTTTCATCAGGACGGGTAATCCTGAACATAGGATTGCCTTTCAGGCCGTCGCGCGTTTTGTCCAGCGTAAGATGATTGCCATTATCGACGTTTTCCCATTCTCCTTTGCCGACGCGTTGAAAATCGGCCTGGCGACCTGCTTTATTGGTCGCCGTCATTTCATTTCCCTGAAAGGCAAATTTTCTGCCAGTCGCTTGATTTGACATCGTGACGTTCATCGCATTCCCCCTACATTGACATTCAGACCCCGTTCATTTCTTACAGAATAAAAACACTTAAAAATGCCCAATTGTCCTTCGCAGACCTGTTTTTGGGTTTATTTAATGTTGTGATATCCATTGCGGGCGCATATTCAATCTCTAAGACGCACGCCTGCTATGGCATTCCCGAAAGTCAACAGATCGTTACTCAACATCGCTTCACCTACGATAGCGTACGCAGCAATCGATAATTATGATACTTACACCAGCTGACGGGTTGGCGCTCTGAGCCGCTCCTCCTCTGCGATGGCCGATGACGCTTGCGTCTAAGCCGCCCCACGGGAAGCGGTTGGCAGATCTCCCTGATGAACGTCTCGTTCATGACAGGTCTTGCCAGAGGTATACGGTGCGAGAGACTGCATTCCCACGACATTCGTCTTGGTAATGTGTGCTCCAGTGGATGCATCGAGGGTTCTGCTTTAGCGCGTTTTCGCAAGAAAACTGCGTGCAGTGACCAGACGCCTTTCAGGCCGCTGCTGTATCGCGTAAGCGTTACGATGGCGACAGATTCGGTGTAATTCCGAAACAGGGTAAGCGGTTTCGCTTTTTGCGGCTCGTCCTGCAAGAGTGTGACGCTCAATCCCTCCAAGTACAGTCTTGGCCCCGGTCTGTCAGTTGGTACTTTTTAATATGGCGTGTAAACCGGCATGATCGTGATTGAGCGAGCAGGTCGGTTTTTTGGTAGGCGCGCATGAACGAAGACCTATAGAGCTCCGCGCATTAAAACGGTCTTACGCTTGCTGCACCTTGGCGGCGGCGTCTGAGAACATATTTTTACCAATATACTCAATGAGCGTATCTCTACCGACGCCCAGTCCGTCGTGCAAGCTACGCTGTACCAGGTTGAGTACCTCTTCCGGGTCAGGCTCGGCAAATAATTGCTCACAGGCGTATGAATAAATCGTCAATAACTCGAAGGCATCGCTGAGGTTAAACCCCAGCGCCGCAAGACCCGGGGTAGGTAATCGATAAAGCAGTCCGTAAATTTCGCGCAAGTCGTCTTGATGATCGTAAGCGCGGCGCATAAACCGACGCGTCATATATTTCTCTCGCAGCGCGGGCAGGCCGATGGAGTGCAAGGCGTATTTGCCAGTATCCGTCATTTTGGCCAGGACTTTTTCGGTGAAATTCGCGAGCAGGCGTATGGCGGCCTGACGCAAGTCTGGTTGCGACATTTTATCGAGCAGCAGCAAGAGTCGCGCGCATCCCGGATCCTGATCGTACCAGCGGCGCATCGGCCCCATGGGTTGAATTTGCGGTAACAGCATGGAAATCTCTCGTTATGAGCCGCGTCGCGCCAAATGCGCCTTGCTGGTATTATATGCCCAAGCTGTCGCCTGTAGGAACAAGCCGCGCAACGTCGCGCCTAAAGGGAATGATTTGACCCATGACGCTCGCCCCCCCCACGATTGCCGACATTGATGCCTGCTATCGCCAACCGTTTCTGGATTTGCTTTTCCAGGCCCAAGAGGTTCATCGCGCCCATCACCCGCGTAACGTGATTCAGTTGGCGACGCTTTCTAATATCAAATCGGGCAATTGCGGAGAAGATTGCGGCTATTGTTCGCAAAGCGCGCGCTACGACACAGGCGTCGCCATCAGCGGACTGCCCAGCGAAGAAGAAATTCGAGAGCAGGCGCGCGCGGCAAAATCACGCGGGTCAAGTCGATTTTGCATGGGAGCCGCCTGGCGCACGCCGCCAACGCGGGATTTTCCGAAGGTGCTGGCGCTGGTTCGCGCCGTTGCAGACGAAGGCATGGAAGCATGCGTGACGCTAGGCATGTTAAACGCCGAACAGGCGCGCGCCTTAAAAGACGCGGGTCTCACGGCTTATAACCACAACATCGACACGGCGCCCAGCCACTATGCCAATGTCGTTACCACGCGCACGATGGCCGATCGAATTGAGACGCTGGGCCACGTGGGCGATGCGGGGCTTCAGATTTGCTGCGGCGGGATTTTAGGGCTTGGCGAGAGCGTCGAGCAACGCATTGAGTTTATCGAGACGCTGTGCCACTTGCCTCATCCCCCCGAATCCGTTCCTATTAACTGCCTCACCCCGATTGCAGGCACCCCGCTCGCGGATCAGCCGCCGGTGGATCCCATCGATCTGGTGCGCACAGTCGCGACCACCCGGATTTTTCTGCCGGGGTGCAAAGTACGTCTCTCCGCAGGCCGCGCTCAGCTTTCCGACGAAGCGCAAGCCTTGTGTTTCCTGGCGGGGGCAAACTCGATTTTTGCGGGGGAGGCACTGCTCACAACCCCCAACGTCGAAGCAGATCAGGATGCCCGCCTCTTGGAAAAACTCGGTCTTCAGCCCGCCCAGCCTGCGGGGCATCAACAAACCCCGGTCAGCGCACGCTGAGGATTTTCCATAAACAGCTTGCCCGATTTACTAATAAATGTTACATTATCTGTTAATTCAACCGGATGAACGTTGGCCGTTTTTAAAATTTGATTCCTGAGCTGACGTTGCGCCCCCGATTTAATCGGCCAGATGTAAGGGCGTCAGGCATAAAGTATAGAGAGAGTCTGGGTTTGTTGAACGCGATGAAGCCGTTTTGGGCTTTGGCGGGTGGCGCTTGATGCGGCGCTGTCGATGGTACGACGCTTATCCGCGCTTGGCGTTCGCCATGCAGTTGTTGCATTTAAGTCCGCAGCGTTTGCGTTGTGAAGCGCTAGAAGAACTTTCGGCACTGCTCGACGAAATGACGGGACCGCTTCAGGCGGGCGTATTCGATTATGACGGGCTTCATAACCGCTGGTATGACGATCCCGCTGATGAAGAAGCTGTCGCCATCACACGTCTGAAGGCTGCGCCGGGTCGCGTCAAAGATGTCGCCGCTGAGCGCCTGCTGGGCGCAATTTCTCGTTGCGCCTAAGCGCAAGACGCTTCTCGTGACCCGTATTTTTACAAGCGCGGTGAAAGATCATACAATGGTGCGATGACGCTTGCTCCTTCGCCACCTGTCCTGCCCACTCCTGCACCCGCCGCTCGCGCGGAATGGGCCCCTTGGGTAGTGCCTGTAGTCTTGTTGCTGGCTTGCTTCGCCTGCTTTTTTTATGGGCTCGGCGCGTATCCCCTGTTCGACGTCGACGAACCGCGCTACGCGGAAGCCGCCCGGCAAATGCTCGTTCGCAACGACTGGATTACGCCGTATTTCAACGGCATTGTTCGCTTCGACAAGCCGCCGCTTTTTTATTGGCTCGTCGCGATGAGTTATCAGGCGCTGGGCATTAGTGAATTCGCCGCGCGCCTGATTAGCGCGCTTTGCGCGACACTCTCCGTTGCGGGCGTTTATGCGCTGGTAGCTCGCTTCTCTTCTCGTCGGGTTGCGTTGGGAGCAGCTCTGACGCTGGCCAGCAGTCTGGAATTCATCGCGCTGGCGCGCATGTCCATTACGGATATGACCCTGACGCTTTGCCTGGCGGCGACGTTGGGCTTCGCTTTTCTCGGCGTTGAGCGGAATCGTCGCTGGCTGTTAGCCGCAGGCGCTTGCGCAGGCTTGGGATTACTGGCAAAAGGGCCGGTCGCGCTAGCGCTGCCGGGAGCCATTACGCTGCTTTATTGCCTGATCACGCGACAGACGATGGCCATCTTGCGCAGCGCCTGGCTGTGGGCTGGCGCAGGCGCGGCGCTCCTGATCGCGGCGCCGTGGTACGTTGCAGCAACGCAACAAAATGGCGAGACGTTTTTACGAGCGCTCTATCAGCATAATTTTTCGCGCTATACGGGCAGCGTCGCTTATCATCCCCAACCCTGGCATTTTTATCTGCCTGTCCTGGCAATTGGCTTTTTGCCATGGAGCCTGTTTTTACCGGTGACGATCGTCGCCTTAGCGCAGGAGCGGCATTCGCTCAACGCTTCGGAACGTCGCTTAGCGCTATTCGCCAGCCTGTGGGCGGGCGGGACGCTTGCGTTCTTCAGCATGGCGAGTACTAAACTGCTGACGTATATTTTGCCGATGTTTCCGGCGCTTGCGATCGTGACGACGATGGGGTGGCCGCTCGCGCTGGAGGCTCGACGTCGCGCGTCTCTGACGAGTGCGGCGACGCTGACGCTGTTACTAGGAGCGCTCAGCGCCGCGTTTATTCTGTGGCCGAACCGCCTGTTGCCCAAGATGGCCGATACCATGTCCTCGCTGGCGCGTGATCCGTTCGCCGTAGCCATGGCCCTCACGCTAACGGCAAGCGCAGCGCTCTCGCTCGTATGGATGTTGCGGCGACGTCCTTGGCAATCGCACGCCTCTCTGGCGCTAGGTATGGCGCTGACAACGGTTTTGGCGATTGCATCCGTGATTCCTGCCGTTAATCAGGCGACACAAGGGGCCATGCTCGGATTTTTGGCGCATGTGGGCTCTCGCCCCCTCGCCAGTTTTGAAATTACCCGACCCAGCCTGACGTTTTACGGGCGGCGCGCCATTCCGCAAATCGGTAAAGACGATTATGCTAAACTAAAGTCGCTTTACCGTCAGGCGGCGGACGCCTCACCCCAGGGCGCGCTCTATCTCATTACAAAACGTAGCTTAACCCCTTCTCTTATGCCCCTGATTCCGCCTGACGCGCGTCTGAGCATCGTTTCGCAAACGCCCATTTACGTGTTGCTTTCTCTGAGCCCGACAGGAGCCGAAAAGCCGTGACCAAGCCCCATGCCATTGACGTCTCATTTATCGTACCGGTTTATAACGAAGAAGAGAACGTCGTTCCGCTGATTCAAGAGCTGTACGAGGCCGGGCTCAAACTGAATCGACCGTTTGAAATGGTTCTGGTGGATGACGGGTCGCGCGATCGCACCGTGGAAAAACTCCGGCGGCTTGCCGATAGCTTTCCCATGTTGCGAGTAGCCGTTCTCAAACGGAATTACGGGCAGACCGCGGCCACCGCTGCAGGCTTTGCGCATGCCAAAGGGCGCTATATCGTCACGCTGGATGGTGATTTGCAGAATGACCCGGCCGATGCGCCAGCGCTAATTGAGATGATGGAAACCGAGGATTTGGACATCATCAGTGGATGGCGTAAACATCGGAAAGACCGCGCTCTGACGCGAAAACTGCCGTCGGCCATCGCCAACTGGCTGATCGCTAAAGTCACCGGGGTGATGATTCACGACAACGGTTGCTCTTTGAAGGTCTATCGCTCTGAAATCGCCAAGGACGTGCCGCTCTACGGCGAGATGCACCGTTTTATTCCGGCGCTGGCCAGCATTGACGGGGCCGTGATTAAGGAAGTGCCGGTTCACCACCGTGAACGTGCGCACGGAACCAGCAAGTACGGCCTGTCTCGCACCTTTAAAGTGTTGCTCGATTTATTAACGGTCGTGCTCATGAAGCGCTTTTTCACGCGCCCCATTCACCTGTTTGGACGCGCGGGGCTGGTACTGCTGTTTCTGGGAGCGTTAGCGCTGGGCGTCCTTTTCGCTGAAAAGCTCTTATTTGGCCATGACATTGGCGCGCGCCCGATGCTATTAATGGGCGCCATGCTGGTATTGACGGGCATTCAGCTTATCAGCACTGGTCTGATTGCGGAAATTCAGGTGCGCACGTACTTTGAATCGCAACGAAAGCCTATTTACAAGGTGAAAGAAGTCATCGACGGCGCTGACACGGCCAACCCCGCACGATTGGCAGAGATCGCCGTTCGCTGACAATGGCCCGTACGTCTGTCAAAACCGCTATTAAAATCGTTCTCAGTATCGTGCTGCTGGGCATTGCCCTGTATTACGCGGGCATCCAGAAAACCATCGGCGAGCTGTCGTCGTCCAACTTGGCGTATATCCCGCTCGGCGTCGCGATTTATTTGCTCAGCCAGTGGCTCAGCTCTTATCGCTGGCAGTTTTTAGCCAGACGGCTGGAATTTCATCTGCCACTGCGTCAATTTTTTGATTTTTACATGCTGGGGATGTATTTCAATCTGTTTTTACCCGGTTCCATTGGCGGGGACGTCAGTCGGGTTTACTATCTGGCCAAAGCCCAAAACCGGCGCAAGCGTGAAGCGCTCTTGACCCTTTTGGCAGAGCGAGGGGTCGGGATGGCGGCGCTCTTGCTGCTGACAGGCGCGCTGTGCCTGACGCCTGACGCTGCGCCGATTCCGGCATGGCTGCGCCAAAGCATTTTATTGCTGTGCGCACTCATGGGGGGCGGATATGTGGCATTGCTGATCGCGCCGATTTCCCGCTGGGCGGAGCGCATTCCCAAGCTGGGCTTGTTGGCGCAGGCGCAGCCCTATTGGCGCGATTTCCCGTTACTGGCAAAATCTGTCGCGCTGTCGTTGGCGGTACAAGGCATGATGATTGGCATTCAGCTGATGATCGCTCATGCGTTGGGGATTACGGTCCAACCGCTTTATCTGACGGCCGTCTATGGCATTGTGACGCTGGTCAGCGTCACTCCATTGTTCTTTAACGGCATCGGCGTTCGTGAAGGCGCGTATCAGTGGCTCCTCATGAAAGTCGGCGTTTCAGCGCACGCCGCGATGGCGTTTGGGCTGTACTGGTTTTTGATTTCAACGCTGACAAGCCTTTGCGGCGCGTGGACGCTGTTTCGCGGCTATTACCGCGCGCCCGCTCCCGCAGAAGCAGCCTCCTGACTTCACGATTCGTCCCTTACGCGAGGCAATTTAAGGACACGAATCGTTTTTATTGGATTAGGCGTTTTCAGCTTTTCGCAGACGCCAAAAGTTTCAACCCAGCCTATGTCCCACCCTGTAACTTCTTGTTACAGGATTTTTCTTTTGTTTAATCTGTCTAATATAGCATCACCGGCGTCGCCCACGTAATATCGTCCTCGACGCTCTCGACACGCGCTGAAATCAACGCGTTCGGCTCATGGGCGGGCGTCTGAGGCGTGAGGGAAATTTTGACGTAGCGATCGGTCATGCCGCAACGACCGGACTCTTCTATTAGCGCTGGAAACGTCTTGCCTATCAAGCGATGACGGAATCGGCGATTTTTGGCGTCGATAATCGAGCGCAAATGCTCGGCGCGCGCGGTTTTCACCGACTCTGGGAGCTGATCGCCCCAGTCAGCAGCCGGGGTGCCGGGCCGCCGGGAATACCGAAAGACATGAAGATACGTCCACGGCAGCGATTCAATCAAGGCGGCGGTTTGCGCAAACATCGCCTCGGTTTCACCGGGGAATCCCACGATAATATCGGCGCCGAGTCCGGCGTCCGGCAATTGGCTTGCAATCGTCTGACAAGCGACAATCACGTCAGACGCGCGATGACGTCGACCCATCGCCTTCAAGACGTCATCGCACAAGCTTTGCGCCGACAGGTGAAGGTGTGGACAGATTCGTCCGTTACTGCGGGCAATCGTCTCAATCAGCCCATCGCTGACTTCGACCGGATCCAGCGACGTGAGACGCAGGCGCGCAGACCCTGCGGCCTCGACAAGACGTGACAACAAACCAACCAGATCAAGCCCCGCATCGAGGTCTTCATATTGTCCAATATTGATGCCGGTCAAGACCACTTCTCGATAGCCGAACGCTTCCAGTTCCTGCAATTGCGCCAGAATGTCGGCCACGCTCAGGCTGCGGCTTTTACCGCGCGCTTCCCAAATAATGCAATAGGCGCACTTAAAGTCGCAACCGTCCTGGATTTTCAGACTGGCGCGGGTGCGATCGACATCACAGGCCGCAGCTCCCGCCATCATCCGGCTTTTATCGATATCGCCGACTTGCGTCACAGGCGTGTCACCGCGCGGGACGGTTTCCAGAATATCGAGCAGACGATCTTTAAGATTATTGCCAATGACGTAATCCACGCCGGGCAACTGGCTGACGGCCTGCGGCGCGACTTGCGCATAGCACCCCGTCACGACGATACGCGCCTCCGGATTGGCCAGTCTGGCGCGTCGGATGGCGCGGCGCGAGTCGGCGTCCGCGCGTTCGGTAACAGTACATGTATTAATGACGGCGACAGAAGCGGGTTCATCAAAAGAAGTCACGCGCCAACCGCGCGCGCGAAACGCATTGGCCAGAGCAGAGGTTTCCAACTGGTTGGTCTTACAGCCCAGCGTATGGAAAGAGACCGCCCGCTCGGGCGGCGACGCAGTAACGGCGATTTCGGCCAATGAGTCTAAAACAAGCTCGGTCATGCGGGGCATTCTGACTGAAGCCAAAGTGAAACGCAATGCAGGGGCATCGCAACCAAGCCGCAAGACAGCTACATATAGATGCCGTCACGCGGGCAAAAGGTCTTGTGAAGCGCAGGATAAGCGACAGGCTGCCGATCCGGCTAAATGGCAATGACTTCCGTGACGCCGGGAACATGCTGGCGCAATTGCTCTTCGATACCCATTTTAAGGGTATACGTAGAGCTGGGGCATGAGCCGCATGCCCCTTGCAGGCGCAAACGGACGACGCCTTGCTCGGTCACATCGACAAATTCTACGTCGCCGCCGTCGGCTTGAAGATACGGACGGACGGTTTCCAACACCTGTTTGACTTTTTCGGGATCTACGGCGGTGGCGGTCATGGCAAGGGCGCTCCTATCGACGAATACTAAAAGATTAAGCCGGTCTCGAGATGAGGCGAGAGCAACGAAGATTAATCAGATACTAAAAGACGTCCCGCAGCCGCAGGCGTCTTTGGCGTTGGGGTTAGAAAATTTGAATCCGCCGTCGAGCAGATCGCGGCTAAAATCGATGCGCACGCCTGACAGATAAAGCGAAGACTTCGGGTCGACGAAGAAGCGAATGCCAGCGATCTCAAACATTTGATCGTCTGCCGCCTGAAGATCGCAGGGCTCCATACGGTATTGCAGTCCTGCGCACCCGCCGCCGACCACGCCCAGACGAATGCCAGCTGCGTCGGGCTGAGACTCCAATACGCTCTTCAGCTTGGCGATTGCGGCGTCGGTAAGGGTCACGAGCGAGGTGGTTTCGGACAAGACGGGCAAATCAATCATGGCGGGCTCTCCTGTTAGGACATTAAAACCATAACGTAAACGTCATTGTTTTTCAATCCATGAGACGCCCGAGATCCCAAATGCAAAGCCCCTTGGAGGATCTCCAAGGGGCTTTGTGAAACCGTAAAAGTTATTTCCCAGGCTGGGTGGGAGCGGCAGGCGTTTTAGGCTTTGCAGGGATGAAGGGCTTGGCAGCAATTTTCATAATAGTCACTCCTATTGAACTTCTCTGACATGATATTCGACTCTCAAACAGAGCCGAGCCTTAAAGCGGAAACCTTAAGTTCGAAAGTGTTATAACGAAAAACCTCATGCTTGTAAAGGGGGGAAGATCGGCAGTATTACTACATTGCAAGACGGTTAAGCGGCTGAAATCCGCTCGATATATCTATTATCGCCACGATCTTTCTGGAGGCGGGTGCGGGACTTTACGTTCCGGCCCTTACAACCGCTACAAAAATAGCAATTTTGGCCCACATTGAACCCGAACGCCATGCGCGCCAAAAGAAAAAGCGTCCCTTGAGGGGACGCGCGCAATGAATTAGGGGGAGGAGGAAAGAGAATATAGGTGAAGACGATAGTGTTGCGTTGCAGAGATATCGGAGTAACGCTTGAAGGTCAGGCCTTATCCGCAGGCCCGCGATAGTTGGAGAAGCCGCTTGGGGGGTGCGGCGTCGGCATGGACAACAGGAGGAGACACCCAGGCGCGAGCGCTATCGAGACGACGGGCGCGGCGCAGATAATCGGTCTCACGGAACGTGAGGAGAACGGCGTATTGCATCATATAGAAAGGCGGATTATCGAGTTCTTCCATCGTGGTGTCAGCGCAGCCGCAGCGCGTGCAGTGCGCCTGAGCAGGCAGGACCGTGTTAAAAACGGCTTTACTGGGGCGACGAACGTTACATTGGGAACAGCGCAGCGTCACCCACTGGCGGATGACGGTATCGCCGCAGTCAGGACAGATGCATTTGCCTTCGGCGTGCGACGCCCGCGGATGGGGGCACCCGATAAATGCGCGGGTCTGATCGCGTAACTGAGCGATACTGTGCGACAAAACCCCAATAATGGCGTCCAGCATTCGTCTCTCCCTTGACTCGATGCTCTTGCCCCGGCGTGTGACTGGCTTCCTTCGGCGGAGAGACGTTGGCGTCCCTGCCGTACTGAGAGAATATCTGTCTTTTAAAGAATATCAACTTTTTTCGAAAATCTTTTGAAACGCAAACGGGTCACACGCGCGCGCCTCTCATGCACCCTGAATAAGCGCAGTCAGGGCGAGCTAAAAGCCCGCCCTGACTGACAAAGAAGTGCACATTTTGTTCAAGCGTCCACTTTTTCAGGACATTTTAGGCCATCGTATCGAGCGTGGAGCCGCTCACAGAGACCGACGCTTCCACTGTAGCGGAGGAAGACGCGCTGCCTGAAGGGGTCGATGCGCTGGACGACGACTTGGCAGCTTCTTCTTCCTTGGCTTTTAAGGCTTCAGCCAACGCTTTAATCGGGTGGCCGTCGGGTAGCTTCTCGAGATTTTTCTGAATACCCGGCGGGATTTTTCCCTTACGCGCCAACCCCGGAGGGCCGCCCGCATGCGCCGCAGAATGGACGGAAGGACTCATACGCATCTCCTTCAAATTCAAAACAGGCCAAAGACGGGATTTTATAATCTTATTAAATATAAAAACAATATTTAAATCAAAATTGCCTTACGCCGCTGCGATCCGCTGCCCAGTGGGGAATTCCTCCACGCAGGGGATCTTTCAGGACGGATTCCCCTGATTGGAGGAGACGAAAGACGTTGCGCTCATCTAAACTCATGATCAGGAACAGACGCCGCCGCGAATTTGCGGCCGAAAGGGAGCCTGACGCTTATGCGCATGATGACCCGATTTGTTCAGCTGGTTGGCCTGTTTAGCGCCATAATGCTGTACTTGGCGATTGGCAGCGGCAGCGGGCTGGAATGGAGCGTGGGCCCCCACGGCGAAAAGCGCTTGGCGCTAGCGCTACGGCTTGAATTCCCAAAACCTTTGATGGCACAGCTCGACGCGTCGCAGCGCGCCTTCACTGGGTCATTGGCGAGCCCTTTAGAACACGTCGCCCGAATAGCCTCTCCAGCAGGGGAAACCCGGCCCCCTGAACCGCAGGATCCCCGACTGGCCGACTTGCCGCAGACGGCGCACTCGGCCATTTAGCGCGTGAACGGACCTGATGAGCGCCTATTAAAATGCCCGCGTTAAAGAAAACGCCAGCGGGTGTCGCCGCTCCATCGCCTTGAGGGTTTCATACGGCACGCCCAACTCGCTCAACTCTTCGCCCCCAACCTGAAAGATCGAAATGAGCCGCTGGATGTCCCCAGATAGCGGCAATGCGTAAGCGGCGTCCTGAATTAATAACAGCGCCTGGCCGCGAGACAATTCGGCTGCATTAAAGGCCATGGCGCTCGCGGAAAGCGGGCGCGGACGAATCCGTGAACGCTTTGCCGACGCGCTGGAAGCAGAAAACGCTTGCGCCATGGCCGACTCCCTCTTAAAAAATTTAAATACTCTCTATTTTTGTGTCTTTGGGCATCTGATTCGTACCAAAAGCCAGTTAATCCGCAGCTTAAGCTGCACCCTGTTCTGGAGAAGCGGCGACACCACCTTTCAAACAAGAGGTAAAATCTGAAAAGGCTTCAGAATCCGGTAAATCCCATCCCACGCCGGGAAAGAACCCTGTCCTTGCGAGCGATTGGGATGATTCTAACAGGGAATCGCTTTCACACAAGGAAAAAACGTACTACAATGCGCCATCACACTTGGCGAAAGGCGTTTGCCAAAACCCGATCAAGGGGCTTCGCGTCATTTTTACACTGAGTCACAGTCAATCATTCAGCGTCCAAGCTTCCCGTTAACGGCAACGTTCAGTCCTTGTCGTCGACGCCGAGCGACAGGACGCGATCGTGTCCTGACAAGTCTTTTAAGCAAGCCGTCTGACCAAATCCATGGCGGCGGGCCAGAGAGAGAACGCCGTCGCGCATTCCGTCCCCCAGCTCTATCATGAGCGCACCCCCGCGCGTTAAAAAACCCGGGGCCTGAGCCAAGAGACGACCGTAAAGGTCATACCCATCCTCAGACGCGAAGAGAGCCAGCGACGGCTCATGCGCAGTGACTTCATCGGCGAGCGTCGGTTTGAGCGCAGGATCGATATAGGGCGGATTACTGACAATCAGGTCGAAGCGCCAACCAGCAAACGGCGAGAGTAAATCTCCCTCGGCGAAGGTAATGCGCTCAGTCAGAGAGAGCGCGCGCGCATTGTGGCGAGCGACCGCCAGCGCGCGGGGACAGACGTCGCTGGCGAAAAAGGCGAGGTCTGGTCTCTCCCGCAGGCGATCCGCCAGCGCCAGAATAATCGCGCCGGAGCCCACGCCAATATCACACGCGCTGACGCCGCGCCGCGTCTGCAAAAAACCCAACGCGGCTTCGACGAGCAATTCCGTCTCTGGGCGCGGGATGAGCGTATCGGGCGTAACGTTAAGGGTCAGGCCATAAAATCCGGCTTTTCCGGCCAGATACTGCACTGGAACACGATCGCGCAGACGACGTCGTAACAGCTCGCGCACTGTTGCCCAACGTTCGGGGTGAATCGAAGCGTCCGGGTCTTTGAAAACATCTTCGAAAGACAGGCCCGCACACTCAAGCAGAATCGCGGTTTCGGCCTGCCGTTGAGCCGACGGCATCGCCAAATGCCCCAGCGCGCGCTGAATGAAGCGATGCACGGATTTTCGGCAGCGACGGATCACAAATCCCCTTGGCGAACGAGACCGGTTAAAGAATTGTACGCGATAGCCGATAGAAAGAACGCCCCCCTTCGACGCATTCCCCCGAGCGAGCCTGTTTTGAGCCCCTCTCGTTTGAAGGTCGCAGGGAGGCTGAGGAGCCATCCGTCGGCATCAATCCTGCGAGCAAGCCGCCGACGCGCCGGAAGACCGCCGTGAATCCCCTCCCCCACGCGTCATCACAAGCCCAGTACCCACTGGGAGAAGCGCTCCCGGATTTATCCGGGACCTCGTCGTTAGGGAGTTTTCCACCCGCCGGGGAAACAAGATCCGCGTCACCGTCGCCGCAAGTGCTAGAAGCTTTACGCGCGCTTAACCCCCAGCAGAGCGCCTCTCCCAGCGCCAATGCGCCGCGCAAGCGCATCGGCGATATTCTTATTGAAGAAGGCTATATTACCGATCAGCAGTTGCAACGGGCGCTCTCGGAATCCCAGGCGACCAAAACGCCCATCGGCACCACGATGGTCAAACTGGGCTACATCGACGAAAAGAAACTCGGCCAGTGTCTGGCCAAGCTTCATGGCTTTGAATACGCTGATTTGGCAGACGTGACGCTGCAACCGGACGTCATGAAGCTGCTGCCGGACGATTTCATCAAACGCTTTATGGTTATTCCCCTGCGCGTGGATCTCAAGTTCAAACGCATGGAAGTGGTGATGGCGCGGCCCGACAACCTGCGGGTACTTGATGAAATCGCGCTGTTAACGGGCTTTCGACCCAGCCCGAAGGTCTCCACGCACAAAGAAATGGTGGCGGTCCTCGATAAGTATTACCGTCATAACGTCTCTGGCGATGACGCCATAAAAAAGATCGAAGAAGATCTACTGAAGAGTGACAGCATCTACGAGGACAGCGGCGTCACCTCGGAGCTGGAAGCGGAGATGGCTGCCGAAGACGCGCCCGTCGTCATGCTGGTCAACTCCGTGCTGCTGGAAGCAATTGAAACCGGCGCGTCCGACGTTCACATCGAGCCTCAAAAAGAACGCCTACTGGTGCGCTATCGCATTGACGGGATTCTGCACGAATCCAAGAGCATCCCCAAGAAGATGGCCAGCGCCGTAATTTCACGCGTGAAAGTCGCCAGCGGTATGGATATCGCCGAACGTCGCCGCCCGCAGGATGGCAGGATGAAGATTAAAACAGGGACCCAGGAAATCGACATGCGGGTCAATACGCTGCCTGTGCAGTTCGGCGAAAAGATCTGTATCCGGATTCTGAAAGCCACAGCCACCACCGGGGGGATCGGCACGCTTGGGTTGAGCGAAGAAGAATCGCGGGCCATTTTCCGGATGATCAAGGCGCCCAACGGCATTATTCTCGTAACGGGCCCTACAGGCTCCGGAAAAACCACCACGTTGTACTCTTGCCTGCGCGATATCAACAACCCGGAAATTAACATCACCACCATTGAGGACCCGATTGAATACCCGCTGACCGGCATCAACCAGACGCCGATCAACAGCAAGGCCGGCATGACCTTTGCATCAGCCCTGAGGGCGATTCTGCGTCAAGATCCCGACGTTATTCTGGTGGGCGAAATTCGCGACGAAGAAACGCTGGAATCCGCGATTCACGCGGCGTTGACGGGGCACTTGGTTTTTAGCACGCTTCACACCAACAGCGCCGCCAAAACGGTCACGCGGCTGCTGGAAATGGGAGCCCCCAGCTATCTGGTCAGTTCAGCCGTCATCGGCATTCTGGCGCAGCGGCTGGTGCGTCGTATCTGCAAGCACTGCAAAACCGCGTATCCGGCCACGCCGGAAGAACTGGAAATCCTTGGAATGGTCGACGCTCTCGAAGAGGTCACCCTCTACAAAGGAGCCGGCTGCGACACCTGCAACCACACTGGTTACTCAGGCCGTATGGGCTTGTACGAGATCATGCGCCTGTCTCGCGAGATTCAGGAAATGGTGGATCGCAACGAGTCGACCTTCGCCATTCAGGACGCCGCCGTGCGACAAGGCATGTACACCCTGGCCATGGACGGCAAACGTAAAATTCTTGCTGGACTCACCAGCGTAGAAGAAGTCACCCGCGTTCTGGGCCTCGAACTGGAAGGATAACCCTCGGCGCGCCGCCGCGAAACAGGAGGAAGCTCCCCATGCCCATTTACACCTATATCGCCATTGACCCCAGTACCAGCAAGTCGATTGAAGGCAAGCTGGAGGCGCTGAATCTGCGCGCGGCGAAAGAGATGATTCGCGGTCAAGGCCAGATTCCCACCAAGCTGGAAGAAGACGCCGACCATGGCGGCATGGGGCAGTTAATGGGGAGAATTCCGCTGTTAAGCAGCCTCACCAACCCGAGCCTGCGCGACACGACCATTTTTACGCAGCAGCTCTATACGCTTCTGGATGCGGGCATCCCCCTAATTGAAGGCCTGTTTCTACTGGAACAGCAAACCAGCAACAAGACCATGCAAAACTCACTGCGAAAAATACGGACCGACGTCATCTCGGGAGACTCTTTCAGCGCGGCTATCAACCGGTATCCCGCTATCTTCAATAAGCTCTACGTCAATATGATCCGCGCAGGCGAAGTATCGGGCAACCTCGATGAAATCTGCAAACGTCTGGCGATTCTGCTGGATAAAGAGATGGCGATTAAAGGCAAAGTAAAGGGCGCAATGGTAGTGCCCGTCATCACCGCCCTGATTATCTTCGCCGTCACGCTGGGGTTGCTGATCTGGGTCGTGCCGCAATTCGCCTCGTTCTTCTCCAGCCATGGCGGCGAACTGCCACTGCCCACCCAGATTCTGATGATGGCGAGCAACTTTCTGGTTGCCTTCTGGTGGGCGCTAATTATTGCCGGAGTCGCGCTGTTCTTCTGGTTTAACTTCTTCCGCAACTCCAAAATGGGCAAGCCCTTGGTGGATCAATGGGTGCTGACGTTGCCGGTTTTTGGCGATCTGCTCAACAAGTCTTATAGCAGCTCGTTTGTCAGGACGCTGGCGACCCTACAAGCCTCCGGCGTCTCGTTGACCGAGGCTATCGGCACAGGGGCGGGCACGATTGATAATACCATCGTGCGTTTGACGCTTGACAAGGCCCGAGAAAGCATCCTGGTCGGCGGCACGCTGGCGAGGCCGCTGGAGCAGGGCGGCGTCATGCCCTTTATGGTCGTAAAAATGATCGCCATCGGCGAAGAGACCGGAAACCTTGAAGGCATGCTGTACAAGGCCTCCGACCTACTCGACCGAGAGGTCGACGAAGCCATCGACAACATGACCAAACTAATCCAGCCCGCCATGACGGTCGTCTTAGGGGCGATTCTGCTCTTCGTCCTGCTGGGCCTTTATCTGCCGATCTTCGATATGCACAAGATGATGGGCAAATAACGCCCCGCCATTAGCACAAGCCCGGACGCCTACTCCAGAAGGGATTCCAGCGTTTGGGCTTCCTGCTCGGATTTGGCGCTGGTCCCGGTCGTGATCCGACGGCGGATGTAATGGCGCAAAGCCTCGCGAATCAATTCGCTGCGCGAGCGCTGCTCTTCCTCGGCAAGTTCGTCAATGCGCTTGAGGAACTCGTCTTTCATGGAAATCAGGACTCTGGCCATTGAAGCGCTCGCCTCCTCCGGGGTCTGTTTGAACAATTGCACATATAGTATATAGCATACGCGACTCTGTGCAAAATCTCAACAATGTAACGCTTTGGATCCAGAGGCCCACTGGTCTCATTTATAATGTTTTTATATTTTAATAGCACAAAACTTCGCGAGCCGGGTTTTATGCCAACAAGTTTAGGGGTTCAGGGGTAGAAATGGTTCAGGGGGTAATGGGGATATGACGACGATTAATATCAATGGCCATTCACAACCAACGGGTCCTCGCCAAGAAGCGCCGAAGCCAGCAAGTTCGCTTGATGAGCAACTTAAAGCCCGTTTCCCTTGGTCGGATGTTCATCTGCCTGCCACTCGCGCAGAATTCGTCTCTCAGATCTTCAAAACTCAGTCCGTTAATACCGATGAGGCGATCAAAGATCGATTCCCTCTTTATACGAAGGAGACTCTTAATCTGCCTGCAAATCGCGAGGAGTTTGTCGCCCAGATTATCAACGCCACGCCGTCACAACACTCCGATGCTCTTAAAGCTGGCAGAAATCCGAATCTGCCCAAACCGTCTAATTTTAAAG
The DNA here is from genome assembly GCA_016712355.1 of Vampirovibrionales bacterium. Classification (NCBI taxonomy): domain Bacteria; kingdom Bacillati; phylum Candidatus Melainabacteria; class Vampirovibriophyceae; order Vampirovibrionales; species Vampirovibrionales bacterium. The sequence goes on from JADJRF010000005.1 coordinate 83,798, forward strand.
CCTTTAAGGCTGCAGCCGACACCACTGAAACCGCCAATCAAGCGAAAGATAGCGAGAAGAGTAATGGAGCAACGCCGCCTACCCCTTCTCTGGATACCAAACAACCTGCCCCCAAATCGTCGAACAAAGCAACCCCCAGATTTACACAAGCCCGCAAGGAAATGCGCGCCAAATATGGTTCGGTCGTAAAATCCATTCAAGCAGAACGCAGACAATTTGATCAACATTCAGCGACGGCGCCTACCAAGCACACTATTCGGGCAGGCCAAACGGCATATGACATCGCTGCGGCCAACGGCCTCACCTTACAAGATCTCAAAGCATTCAATCCGAATCAAAACCTTAACCGGATTTATGTGGGCAGAACGCTGAATCTTACAAATTCAGAAGCCACGAAGACGACTTCTTCGCCATCAGAAACGCCGAACGCCGCCAAGCAGGGAAGCATCCCCGCTTCCACAGTTCCGGAATCAGCCCGCGCGTCCGCAGAAGATCCTTCAGTATTTCTCTCTGAGAAGGCTGTTGCTGACCTAGCCGCACTCCCAGAGCCCACGGGCGTTCCACTTCCTACAAAACCGGCAGACGTTATCCATGCGGACGCCAAAGATCCGGCAAAAAGCGCCGATCAGGTAGCCCAAGAAGCGTCAAGTGGAACAGCGGCAGGTAAAACTATCGAAGTCATCCCAAAGACGCTCGATCCGTACTCACAGGAGGGTAAAACGTACCTTAACAAACGCGCGCAAGCGGATCTTTCGGAAACGGAAGCATTGGTGAACACGCCAGCAAAGCAACGGGACGGAAAACTCTCTAAAACTGAACTGACCCGGTTATTCACGAAATCAAATGAGCCGCATCCTACCGGGTTGGCCAAAAACTATTTCAGAGCCTATGACCTTAACCGTGACGGGTTTATTGATGGAAAGGAAAATGCGAAGAAATTCAAACTGGAAATGGATCCGCGCTCTGTTAACTACCAGTCCAAACTCGCAGACACACAAGACCTTACGTTCGATGGGCGTACCGTAACCTCTACCAATCGATTGTTTCTTGATGATGCGGTTCGTAACGCTCCTGATAAAGTCCGCGCAGCCGCACGAAAAATCAAATAATACGCCCGCCTTGCGACACGTCGCAATCGCGCGCATAATGGCCGCATGACGAACGACGCGCCACTGACGCCGAACGCTCTTGCCGTGCTTAACGCCCGCTATCTGGCGCGCGACGAGCGCGGCGATGCGCTGGAAACGCCGCCCCAACTCTTTCGACGCGTCGCCCAGACAATTGCCCAGGGCGAGGCCGCTCACGGGGGCTCGCCGCAAGCGGTCGCCGCTTTGAGCGACGCGTTTTACGCCCTGCTCTCAGAATTAAGATTCCTGCCCAACAGCCCGGCGCTGATGAACGCCGCCCGCCCGCTCGGCCAACTGTCGGCCTGCTATGTCCTGCCGGTAGAAGACCAGCTCGATGCGATTTTTGAAACCCTGAAACACGCGGCGCTGATTCATCAAAGCGGCGGGGGGACGGGGTTTTCGTTTTCACGCCTGCGGCCAAGCGGCGACCGCGTGCGCTCGACCATGGGCGTCTCGTCGGGACCGGTATCGTTTATGGCCGTTTATAACGCCGCAACAGACGCCATCAAACAAGGCGGGACGCGTCGCGGGGCGAACATGGGCGTCTTAAACGTCGATCATCCGGATATTGAAGCCTTTATCGCCTGTAAGCAGGACGCCGCCCGGCTGACGAACTTTAATATCTCTGTTGGCGTCACCGATGCGTTTATGGACGCTGTTAGGCAGGACGCGCCGTTCGATTTGCGGCATCCCACTACGGGCGAGACGATCAAAACTGTTGCCGCGCGCGCATTATTCGAGCAAATTACCCGCGCCGCCTGGCAGAATGGTGAGCCGGGAGTGCTGTTTATTGACCGCATCAATGCGGATCAGCCAACGCCTGCGCTAGGGCCTATCGAGGCCACCAACCCGTGTGGCGAAGTCCCCTTACTGCCCTATGAGGCCTGCAACTTAGGATCGATTCATCTGGGGCGCATGCTGACGCGCGACGGCCAAGTGGACTGGGACGGACTCGCCCGCGTCACGCGTCTTGCGACGCGGTTTCTGGATAATGTCATTACCGTCAATCGTTTTCCGCTGCCACAGACGGAAGCGATGGCGCTCGCCAACCGCAAGATTGGCTTGGGCGTCATGGGCTGGGCGGATTTACTGCTGGCGCGGGGATTGCCTTATAACAGCGACGCCGCTGTCTCATTAGCGCGAGAAGTCGCCGCGTGGATTGATTTTCATGCCAAGCGCGCCTCCATGGATTTCGCTCGCGAGCGCGGCGCGTTCTCCCATTTTAGTCAGAGCCGTTACGCAGTTGCTGGCTGGCTGACAAGTCGGCGCGCGGCCAGCGAACGCATTCGCGCGGAAGACTGGCGAGCGCTGGAAGCGGACATCATCGCCCACGGTCTGCGCAACGCGACCGTCACGTGTATCGCCCCCACCGGGACCATCAGCGTGATTGCGGGCGCATCGGGCGGCATTGAGCCGTTGTTTTCGATTGCCTTTGTCCGTCAGGTTCTGGAAGGCGCCCGTCTGAACGAATCGCATCCACTGTTCGAGAGCATCGCCCGCGAACGCGGCTTCTGGCGAGATGGTCTTATGGACGCCATTTCGCAGACAGGTTCTATCGCTGCCATGACAGAGATACCCGACGACGTGCGCCGCGTATTTGTGACAGCCCACGACATTGCCCCTGAGTGGCATATCCGTATGCAATCGGCATTTCAGGCCTATACGGATAACGCTGTTTCTAAAACCATTAATTTTCCGCAGGAGGCTTCTCTCGAAGACGTTGCACAGGCCTACCGCCAGGCGTATGACACAGGCGTTCTTAAAGGGCTGACGGCCTATCGAGACAAAAGCCGCGCCCACCAGCCCATGGCCTTGACCGCGCCGCCGGAAGGGGATGCGCCGGGGAGTTGTTCTCTCTGCGATTAATCTCCAGAAGCGGGCGCGCGAAGGGGAGTTTCAATGGCAAGTGACCCGACTATTCTCGAACCCGCTGCCTAAAAAGCAATGGGAATCACGGCGCTTCAAACCACTGTCTTTTACTGGTTAATTATCATCGGGCTCAAACTGGCGGGCCGTCGTATTTTTGGCGAACTCGGCCCGCAAGATCTGGCGGTTCTGCTACTGATTTCGGATGCGGCCAATATTGGCCTGACTCCAAGCGAAGGCGGTTTCTGCTCGTCCATTGGCAGCGTCTGCACGTTGATGCTCTGGGGCTCCGCGATCGAGCGGACCCCGGCCTTCCGGAATAGTCTGGATGTTCCAGCTATCGCGCTGGTAGAGGACGGCCAAGTGAATCATCAGGCCATGAGACGCGATAGGGTCGATGAGGAAGATTTGTCTGTCGCCGCGCGCCGCTACGGCGTTTCAGGCCCAGAATGCTTTGATCGGATGACGCTTGGAAGGCGACGGCAGTTTGCAGGGCGTATTGAAGCGCGCTCAAGGCGATACGCCTCATGTTGCTATCCCTAAAGCCGACGCTTCGGGGTAACCCGCATTAAGTCGCTTACGCACAAATGCGTCTTGAGACGCGTTTAAGAAGCAGGCCGCGGCATTGCGATGAGGACGCGTTTTCTGTGCCGATTTCTTTCAATCAGACTTCCGTCTTGCGCCAGTCGTCTTATAAGAACGTGCGCTTCGCCCAGCAAGACGCCACCTCTCCAGAGGCCAACCCGGCATTAAAGATCGCGATGGAGCTGGAACGCATTGCCATGGGGAACACTCAAGACCCTCAGTTATCGAAAAAAATCCAGGAACTGGAAGAAGTCCTGAAAAAGGCGCCCCTCGCCCATGTCCAGGCGGCCGCCGTTTATTTGGCTGAAATCCAGAAAGACAGTACCATTGATATTGAAATCCGCCTGGCCCTCTCTCGGGCAAAACTCCTGTGTGAGGCGCAGGTGGCGGATTTAAGAGTTCAGGAAGAGCTAGGCAGTGTCGACATTCATTTTAGCCAGAGGTAGATAGCGGCTAGGTGAATAAAGCTCAAAAAGGCTATATCCAGCTTGTCATAGCGGGTAGCGACACGTCGAAAGTTTTTAAGCTTGTTGAACAGACGCTCAATTTGGTTGCGCTCTTTGTAGAGATGGGTATCGTATTCTCTTTGTTCTTTCCGGTTTTTTGTGGGCGGAATCACACGCTGCACTCCAATTTCTGAGATTGAGTCTGCCAAAGCATCCGAATCATACCCTTTGTCAGCCAGAATAGCCTCTTCTGCCGGAAGATCCGCGAGCAAAGCGTGCGCTTGTGTGTGGTCAGATGCTTGGCCGGGAGTCAGGATAAAGCGCAGCGGGTTTCCGTGACTATCGCATGTGGCATGAATCTTGGTGGAAAAGCCTCCCCGGCTTCTCCCTAACGCTTGGGGACCAGCGCTTTTTTTGCCCCTGCCGCGCATTGGTGCGCCCGGATAATGGTGGAATCAATCATGAGCCATTCGGTGTCCGCATCTGCTGCCAGTGTATTGAAAATCATCTGCCATACACCCTTTTCAGCCCAGCGTAAGAAACGCTTGTGCACGCTATACCATTTACCGAACTCCGGTGGTAAAGACCGCCAGCGGCCTCCGTTTCTGCCCACCCAATAGACGGCCTCCACAAACAAACGATTGTCCGACGCCGTTCTGCCCGGATCACCGGCCTTCCCCGGCAGGGCGTCCTTGATTTTCTCCCACTGCTCATCCGTTAATTCCATCTCTCTATCCTCGCATAACCAACAAGGATAGTAGATCACGGATTCCTAATTAGGGGAAGTGTGAATGTCGACACCACCTAGATCGTTTCTTCCAGAGATCCTAATGAGGGTATTCTCAGCGCATTCTGGCTCTAGAAGAACGGCTCTAGAATCTTCGCGGAGACGCGCAGCGCACTTTCGGCTGCGGTCAACGGCAATCCTTGCCGACGCCGATAGCGGATTTTTGCCAGTCGCGCAGCCCAGCGCAAGCGACCCGGCATGGCCTCTGAGACCAATAATTTTTCAATTTCTTCGTAACACAGAAGCGTATTATCTCTCGCGTGGGCGGGCACGTCGTATGTGCGGTGCATATTACTAGCATGTTTGCGGTAATACACCTTGGCCGCCGGATCGAAAAACACATGGCCTCGCAACGCGAAAGCCAGCCAGTTATACCAATCCCCGCTATGCGTCAACGCCGGATGGAACTTGCCGTAGCGCTCATAACAAGATTTCCGGGCAATCACAGCCGGCGACGCGACGCCATTTCCCTGAATCAACTGGATAAAAAAGTCTTGTCCGTTAATGGGCTGTGGCGTCGCAGGCAACCCCGCTGCATCGTGACGGGGCAAGGTCTGCTCTTGGGGACGGCCCTTCTCGTCCATAATTTGCGCCCGGCAGAAGGCGTAGGCGATGTCGTCGTATTCGGCGAACGGCGCTACCAGATCCGCTAGCGCCGTGGGCGAAGCCAGACAATCATCGGCGGAAATCAGCCAGATAAGCTGACCGGACGCCTGATCCAATCCGCTATTGTAGTTGGCCAGATGCCCGACATTGGCCTTTTGTCGGTAATATCGCACGCGCGTATCGCGACACGCCAAGTCCAGTGACACTTGCCGGGTATTATCCGTCGAGCAGTCGTCGAGAATCAGCACCTCGAAGCGGCGGTAGGTCTGCGTCAGCATCGACGCAACGCACGTCTCCAGATAGCGGCCATAGTTGTAACACGGCGCAAGAAACGTCACCAAGGGATTATAAAGGCGTTCAGTCATTCAAGGGCGTGCTTTCGGCGACACAATGGCCCTCCAGTGTAGGTGATGCGCGACGCACATGAAACCCGTGCGGTCAGTTATGTTAATTTTTAGCAATAACCTACGCTTGAGTCAGCTCTCTCAAGCGCTTATCTCACAGACCTCTTTGCCCAAGACAACAGAAGCGTGAAGGCGTATTCCCGATAATTCCCATACATTGACGTTAACGTTAGGGTAAGCTAGGATAGACAATACAGACTCCAGAGAGCCTGCCAGAGATCTACTAAAAAAGAGCTTTTCTGTTTCTTTTTACTTATTACTTAATCTTCACTTTTTACAACGTTTTAATACGAACTGAGACTCGCCAGTTTTCGGCGCCCGTCTTTCTCCGTCCTGAACAAGCCAACCCGCGAGGTTTCCTACGATGAGTACGGCCAGCCAATCCAGCGTCAATTCGCCAGATGTTTTTATGGCCCCGCATGCCTTGCACGCAGCCGCTGCGCCGGATCGCGCCCATACCGCCGGTGAAGAGCTTTTTACTATTGGCGAATTGGCCAAGTTGTGTGACGTGACGGTGCGTACGCTGCGCTATTACGAAGAAATGGATCTCATTGCTCCAGTCGGCCGCACCTCGGGGAAGTACAGGCTTTATGACGCGCGCTCGATTAAGCGGCTTCAGGCGATTCAGACTTTCCAAAGCCTCAATTATTCGCTTGAACAGATTCTGGTGATTCTAGGTCCGTATTCGCGGATTGAAACCCTTGAAAAAGGCGAACGCATTCAGAATACGCGGCGCAACGTGGCCGCCCAAAAGGCAATGGTCGAGGCCAAGCTGACGGCGCTGCAAGAAATTCGCAGCGAACTGGATCATCGCCTTAAAGTGCTGTCCGCCCAGTGCGATCCGTGCTGCGCTGAAAAAGCAGACACGTGCCATGAAGGATGTGAGCTTCAGCCCATCCATTGGAGTTAAATTCACTGCTCTTTTATCCCTGCGGCCTTTGTCGCATAATATAACAGCCTAAACCCCTCACCCCAATAAAACGCCACAGTAAGGCCTGAGGCCCTCCTCTACAGGAGTCTTTTTTCCTAATGAGTACGATGGATATCCTGACCGACCAGGCCTATCAATACGGTTTTACCACCGACATTGAGGCGGATATTTTCCCTAAGGGGCTGAACGAATCCGTTATTCGCGGCATCTCCGCCAAGAAGAACGAACCCGCCTTTATGCTGGATTTTAGACTGAAGGCGTTTGCCGCCTGGCAAAAAATGACGCCGCCGCAATGGGGAGAAGTGGCCTATCCTCCTATTGATTTTCAGGATATCAGTTATTATTCGGCCCCCAAACAGACGCCGCAAAAAAAGGAATCCCTCGACGAGATTGACCCGGAATTGCTGCGCACGTTTGAAAAGCTAGGCATTCCCCTGTCAGAGCAAAAAAAGTTGACTGGCGTACCGGTGGCCGTGGACGCGGTGTTTGACAGCGTGTCGGTTGCCACCACGTTTAAGCGCGATCTCGCCAAACATGGCGTAATTTTTTGCTCTATTTCTGAAGCCGTCCAGGAGCATCCGGATTTAATCCGTCAATATCTGGGCTCTGTGGTCCCCCATACGGACAATTATTACGCGGCGCTCAATGCTGCGGTTTTTACAGACGGATCGTTTGTCTTCGTTCCAAAAAACACGCGCTGTCCGATGGAACTTTCTACGTATTTTCGGATTAATACCGCCGAAAGCGGTCAATTCGAACGCACGCTGATTATCTGCGAAGAGGGCGCCAGCGTCAGTTATCTGGAAGGTTGTACCGCGCCGCAATTTTCGCGCAACCAGCTTCATGCCGCCGTGGTCGAACTTGTCGCGTTGAGCGACGCCGATATCAAATATTCGACCGTTCAAAACTGGTATGCTGGCGACCCCAAAACAGGCGAAGGCGGTATTTATAACTTTGTCACCAAACGCGGTAAATGCGCTGGCGAGCGTGCGCGCATCTCGTGGACGCAGGTAGAAACAGGTTCGGCCATTACCTGGAAATATCCGAGTTGCATTCTGGCGGGCGACGACTCTGTGGGCGAGTTTTATTCCATTGCGCTCACCAATCACTTCCAACAGGCAGACACGGGAACCAAGATGATTCATCTGGGCGCCAACACGCGCAGCCGAATCATCTCCAAGGGAATTTCTGCCGGGCGCTCGCGCAATAGCTATCGCGGCGCTGTGGTGGTTAAAAAGAATGCCCACAACGCTCGCAACTACACGCAATGCGACTCCATGCTGATTGGCGCCCTGTGCTCGGCCAATACGTTTCCGCTGATTGAGGCGGCCGCGCCTACGGCGCACATCGAACATGAGGCGTCCACATCCAAAATCAGCGAAGAGCAGCTTTTTTATTTCCAACAACGCGGCATCGGCGCAGAAGAAGCCGTCAGCGCTATTATTAATGGTTTTTGTCGAGACGTCTTTAACGAATTGCCCGGCGAGTTCGCCGAAGAAGCCCGCCGACTGCTCGGCCTCAAGCTGGAAAACTCGGTGGGTTAATTCCGCATGACGAACGAAACGATTTCTCTGTAACCCTAAATGGAGCTTCTCCGTGATTGAAATTCGCGACCTGCACGCCAGCATCAACGACGCCCCTATTCTAAAAGGCGTCAACCTCACCGTTAAAAAGGGCGAAATCCATGCCATTATGGGCCCTAACGGCTCGGGTAAAAGCACGCTGGCCAAAGTTATCGTAGGGCATCCAGCCTTTAGCATCACGCAGGGAGCAATTCTGTTCAATGGTGAAGACGTCTCGCAATGGACGCCCGACGAGCGCGCACGGCGCGGGATTTTTCTGGCGTTTCAGTATCCGGTAGAAATACCCGGCGTCAATAATGCCAGCTTCCTAAGACTGGCTGTTAATGCCAAACGCGCCCATCACGGAGAAGACCCTCTCGATGAAGTCGCATTTTCCGCCTTTTTACAGGACAAAGCCAAACTGGTGGAAATGGACGAAGAGTTTCTTAATCGCGCCGTTAACGCCGGATTTTCAGGCGGCGAAAAAAAGCGCAACGAAATTCTGCAAATGGCGGCGCTGGATCCCATGCTCGGACTACTTGATGAAACCGATTCCGGGCTGGATATCGATGCGCTGCGCATTGTCGCCAATGGGGTCAACCGCCTGATGACGCCGGACAAGGCGCTGATTCTGGTCACGCACTACCAGCGGCTGCTCGATTATATTCGCCCGGATTACGTCCACGTGCTGGCAGACGGCCGTATTATCAAATCAGGTCGCAAGGAACTGGCTCTGGAGCTGGAAGATCGCGGATACGACTGGCTATTAGAGAAATCGCATGAGGCGGTCGCATGAGCGCGCAAGCCTTCGAGGGCCTGGAGCCCACCGCGCTCACCTGGCTGCTGCGACCGTCTGACGCCTTGAGCGAGGAAACGTCGACAGAGAAGGGCTGTACGGGCGAAATCGTCGAACCGGCCTGGCTGACAGAGCGACGTCAACAGGCTCAAGCGCGTTTTTCAGAAGTGGGCGCGCCGTCTCGTCGTGATGACGCCTGGAAATACGTGGATTTGCGGACCCTTCAGCAAACATCTTTTACGCCTGCGCGCGCTTTATCCGTGGAAAACGAAGCCCGGGCATTCGACCAGCTCACTTCAGCTGGTCATCTCTTGCCAGAAGCCGCTCCTCTTCGACTGGCCTTCGTCAATGGCGCGTTCTGCCCCCGCCTTTCCTCTTCTCAAGCGGACATAGACGAAGCCGCGCCCGGCCTCGTTCTGACAACGTTACAGGCGTTTTTGCGCGCCCCTGAGCAATGGCCTGATGCGATCAATAAGGATCTGCCGCAATCGTTTCTTGCCGGAGTCTCGCAGGAAGATGATGCTTTCGCCTTGCTGAACGCCATTCACAGCCGTGACGCTGCGCTGGTGATTCTGCCTGAAGGCGTAACGCTCGCCCGTCCTCTGCAATTGTTGTTTAGCCAATCGGGCTCTGCTGAGCATCCGCAATTAAGCGCTCAGCGGGCTTTTGTATCAATGGGCGCACGGTCGCAGGCGACGATTTTAGTACAAACGGTCGGCGAGGATGCAACGCCTTACTGGGCCAATACGGGACTCGATTGTCTTTGCGCCGAAGAGAGTCGACTGAATCTGGTGATTGCCCAGGTTGATGGCGAAAACGGCGCTGGATTTCTGGCGACGCGCGCCCGTCTGGATCAGAAGGCGCATCTGTCTCTTACGTGCGCCACATTTGGCGGCCATATTGCCCGACATGCGCTTACGGTTCGGCTGACGGGCGAAAACGCCCACCTGGCGTTACACGGCTTGAATACCCTGCGAGGGCAGACCCAATCGCATCAGCGCGCGGTGGTGATTCATGAAACGCCCAACGCTTCCAGCGCGCAAACGTTTAAAGGTATTCTCGACGAGCAGTCTCGGGCCGATTTTGACGGCATAATTGTCGTCAGCCGCGATGCCGTTGGAACGGACGCCACCCAACTGAATAAAAACCTGCTTTTGAGCGAAGAGGCTGTCGCCTATGCCCGCCCGCAACTACGTATCGACGCCGATGACGTCAAGTGTGCGCATGGGGCAACCGTTGGGCAGCTAGAGCCCGATGAGCTGTTTTACCTGACCAGCCGGGGCTTGCCATCTGCTGTGGCGCAGTGCCTGCTGACTTTCGGCTTCGCCGAGGATATCGCGCAAAGCGTCGCCGATCCCGCCATTCGGCAATATCTGGAACGCTTGATTCTGCGTAATCTCGACCACCAAAACAGTCCTTTGAGCTGCTTTACCGAGTGCGAGATTTGTCCCGCCTCTCAATCGGCTCACGGATGCTAAATGTATGAATGATACTCTTGAAAAAACGTGCTCCGGCACGCCAGCGCTAGATATTGCGAAAATCCGCGCGGATTTTCCGATTCTCAGTCGCACGTTTTATGGCAAGCCCTTGGCTTACCTCGACAACGGGGCGACAACGCACAAACCGCAAGCGGTCATTGATCGCATCAGCTATTTTTACGCACACGAGTACGGCACGGTTCGCCGAGGCGTCTATGCGCTCAGCGAAGGAGCCACGGACGCCTATCAGCACTCTCGCGAGACGATCGCGCGCTTTCTGAATGCCCGCGAGTCGGATGAAATCCTGATAACCAGCGGCGCGACCGATTCTATTAATCTGGCCGCCTGGAGCTACGGCATGGCGCATCTCGAAAAAGGCGACATAATTCTGGCCTCCGCCATGGAGCATCATGCCAATATCGTGCCATGGCAGCAGCTTTGCGAGCGTACTGGCGCCCAATTGCGGGTTATTCCGATGAATGCGCGCGGCGAATTAATGCTGGATGCGTACGAAGCCTTGCTGGCCGAAGGTCAGGTCAAGATTGTTGCTGTCGCCCATGTCTCCAACACATTAGGGACGATTAATCCTGTACGTCGGCTCGTGGAGCTCGCCCACGCCGCCGGGGCCGTCGTATTGGTGGATGGCGCGCAGGCGGCGCCCCATTTGCGGGTTGACGTTCAGGCGCTCGACTGCGATTTTTACGCCTTTTCCGGGCATAAGATTTACGGCCCCACTGGCGTAGGGATTCTTTACGCCCGCCGCAGCCTCCAAGACGCCATGATTCCGTATCGCACCGGCGGCGATATGATCGAAACTGTTTCGTTTGAACGCGTCACGTTCGCAGAGCCTCCCCGCCGATTCGAGGCAGGTACGCCGCCGATTGCCCAACTGGTTGGATTGGCCGCTGCTATTGAGTATGTGCAGAGGCAGGGACTCGACGCAATCGCCGCTTACGAACATCGCCTGTTGAGAGTTGCTACGGAGAGGCTTTGCGCCATCGAAGGCCTTCGGATTCTGGGCGAGGCGCGGATGAAAGCCAGCCTGATTTCGTTTGTCGTAGACGGCGCGCACGCGTTGGATCTGGGTACGCTACTTGATTTGGAAGGCATCGCAATTCGCACAGGACATCACTGCGCTCAGCCCGTCATGAAGGCGTTTGACGCGGCTGCTTCAGCGCGCGCCTCCTTTGCGTTTTATAATACCGAAGAGGAAATTCATCGCTTCGCTGACGCGTTAACTCAAGCGATTGCCGTCTGTCGCGGCGACGCTCCGCCGCCTACCTCAACCGGAACGCCGTTATCATGAGCCTGCTCGCCCCCATGCCCGCCCCCCCCGCCGATGCTTCTCTTCCCACCGATGCGCTGCAAGAGGCCATTGTGGCCGAATTCAGCGCGCTGGAATCGTGGGATGCCCGTTACCGTCATCTTATTGAGCTCGGACGACGCCTCCCCGCCTTCCCGCAGACGCTTCACGATGACAATCATCTGGTCCGCGGCTGTCAGTCGCAGGTCTGGATGCATGTAACGCTGAGCGATCAGGGTTACATACAACTGATCGCCGATAGTGACGCCCTGATTGTGCGCGGTCTGGTCGCCTTATTGCTACGCATTTACTCGGATCAGACGCCCGAAACGATTCTGGCGACCCGACCTACGTTTATCGAGCGCATCGAAATGAGTCGTCATATCTCCATGCAGCGCGCCAACGGCCTTGCCGCAATGATCAAACAGATTCAGCTGTATGCCCTGGCTTTTCAGTTGCAACGCGCCCAGCAGGGAAGCTGAAACGCGTTTAGATCGCTTCGATCAGGGCCACGCTCAAGTCGTCTTCCAGCGGATGGCCTTCGGTGAAGTCGGACAACGCCATCAGCATCGAATCGAGGAGTAGACTCGACGGCTTGGAGGCGTGTTCAAGAAAGAGGGCTTCGAGCGCCTCTTCGCCAAACAATTCCCGCTTGGCGTTTTTCATCTCAGATAAACCGTCTGAGAAAATCAGCGTCTTATCACCGGGGGCCATCGTAATGCGGCCCACCGGGTATTCCATATCCCGGAACCACACCAAAGGGGGACCGTTCTCAGACAAGCGCTCGATAGCGCCTGTCGCCGCGCGATAGACAAAGGGATATGGATGACCGGCGCCGCTATAGGTGAGCGCGCCATTGGCCTCATCCACCCGCGCATAGACGCCGGTAATATAATCGCCGGTTTTAATAATGCCGGACAGTTCGTTGTTTAGCTGATAGAGCAAATCGCCTGGCGTTTGAGCGCCATGAATCATCCGGTAAAAGCTGGCCTTGAAGATCGCCGTAATAAAGGCAGCAGGCACGCCATGGCCCGACACATCGGCGACTGTAACGCCAATATCGCTGTCCGCAAACTTCATAAAGTCGTAGAAATCCCCGCCCAGCGAATCACAGGGTACGTAAAGCCCTGAGACGCGAAAGCGCTCGCTCTGGTAGTGACACTTGCTGATCTGGAAATCCAGCCCGGCCGCCTCCAGCGCAGCGCGCAACTCCGGTGGCGTCGGCGTGAGTTCCGGCGGCAACAAGCTTTGTTGAAGCTGTCGCGCCACGTACAGATCTTTTTCAACTTGTCGACTACGACTCAAAATCTCTTCGTTTAACGTTTCGGTCGTTTCAGGCATGACAGGCGGTCTCCTGAGTGCGCGCAACACCAAGCGGCTTAAGGGCGATGCGTCCGGTATGATCGATGCGGTGCAGCAGTAAGGGAGCGTTTTGCGCTTGCAAATACTCATCTACCGCCTGACGCGCGCCGCGCCATTCACCGTAATCGTCGATAATCAGCGCGCCACCGCCGGAGAGGCGCGGGTATAAATGCATCAGTTCGTGACGCGTCGACTCATACCAGTCGGTATCGAGCCGAAGGAGGGCGATTTGCTCAGGCGCTTGGGACGGAAGCGTCTCTTCCACCCGACCGCGAATCAGATGAATCCGCTCGATCGGGTAACCGCTTGCTGCCATCGTACGCCGAACGTCTTCCAGAGACGCAAGGCACCATTCATTAACGCCATCGTGCCGCTGACGCGCTTGCCAATGGCGATAAGCGGATTCTCCGGTTTTAGAAACGTCCTGCTCGCCGGGTTCCGTCATCCCCTCAAACGTATCAAACAGATATAAGTCCCGATCGCGAATGCCAAGCCGTAGCAACGTCAGCGCCATGGCCATTGCGCTGCCCCCGCGCCATACGCCGCATTCGACCAGTGCGCCGGGAATCGCGTTTCGAACCACGTAACCGACCGCCTGATACAGGCTATACAGGCTAACCATGGAGGTCATGGTATAAGGCTTGGCTTGTCGAAGGAGGGCGATCGCCTCAGGCTCGATGTCCAGCGGAAGCGCGCGAGAAATTTCAAGGCCCGCGCATCGGGCGACCGCGCGCACTGCGTTGATCATCAGGTTTTTAACGGCCATCAGGCGATTACCGTGGCTCACTTCTCGGGCATTCTTCCTATCGTAACGGCCGCAGCCGCCGAGAGCCTCCCCTATCCATTTGAATCGCGCGCGACGTTCATTGCGGCCGGTCTGGGGCAATTCACAGGTCCCGGTCGCGTTAATTTATTATCATGATGCAATTCGCACATCAACTGATACAAAAACAAGCCGTCCGCCGACACAGCGACGCGGAAACCCGCATCGAGACAGGCCCTCAGCGGATCGGCTTTATTCATACAGGCTGGCTGGGCGACCATTTTCTATTTTCGCCCGTTATTCGGGCGGTGCGTGCGGTATTCCCCAAAGCACATTTAACCCTTTTTACAACCCGTCGTTACGAGACCGTCCAAGCGGTGTTAACAGGTCTGGATGAAGTCGTCTTCATCGACGCGCCTCGCCGCCAAACAGCGCTCTCTCTATGGCGTCTCCTCACCAGCGCGCGACTTGATGCGTTACTGGTGAACTACGAATTCGAGTTGCCTGCCAAGGCGCTCTCATTGGCCATGGCGTTTTCTGGAATCCCGCATCGTATTGGATGCTCACGCAATTGGTTGCGACGCCTCGCGCTAAACGCGCCGCTGCAAAACCGACTGGACGAGCAGAACGTCTACCTGTGCGACGTCTTCTATGAATTGGCGCAAACCTTGTTCGCGCGTATGGGAGCTACGCCGCCAGCGGACGGCGTCAAGGCATTTCGCCACGCCCCCCAAGCCTGTATTCCTACGTTTGTTCGCTCGCCACAGGCGGGATACTCTCCCCGACTGCTGATTCATCCCGGCACAAGCGCGGGCAGCAAGACTCAGAATTGGCCGAAATCATGGCCTCCTGAGCATTGGGCAGAATTCATCCGACAATTTCTCAAGCGCTATCCGCGTGGCAGCGTCTGCTTAACCGGCGGACCCGATGACCGTGAAGAGGTCGCGCGCATTGAACAAGCGCTCACCGCTTACCCAGACGTTGCGCGCGAGCGTTTCATCAATCTATTTGGACAAGTCACCTCGGTCGCCGATTTAGCCGCACTAATGCAAACCTGCGACGTTTTTGCAGGTTGCGATTCGTTTGCGATGCATCTTGCGCTCTATGCCGGGCTGCCCATGGTCGCTATTTTCGGGATGACCAGCGAAAAGCGATTTCTTCCCCATCCCAGCGATTCTCCAGTCCCGTTCAGGATAGCCGCCCGAGACGAGTTAACCTGCAGGCCCTGTCTGTGTATTACGCGGGAAGAAGCATGTGAGCGCCCTATTTGTCTGCAGACGCCTGTTTCAACTGTTCTGGGACATATAGAAGCGCTCGTACAAGACGCTCAACAAGCCGTTTCGGCATAATCAGGACTTTGATCCTTGGCGCAGCAGATCGGCTTGAAGTCCCTCAAAGTATTCCCAGCCGAAGCGAAACCTTTATATAAGGTTTGGGAAAGAGCGGGCGAAGGGACTCGAACCCTCGACAGTCTGCTTGGAAGCTTCGGTGCAATTAGCAAGCATCTCCAGCTTTCTGAACCTGAAAACTCAATAAAGACAAGGGGTTTCCGTGTTTAGTAAAACATAGGAGACCCAACAAAATGATAAGCAAAAATGAGGAAAAAATACAGATTTTTGACCAAAGTGGGGAGAAAGTAGGGAGGAGGTCTTCCCGAACGGTGAAAAAACTGGGGAGTCCTTCTAATACCCCCAAAGTCAAGTGTCTAGGCGATATTGACCAGATTCTGGGGAAAATAAGGGATCTTTCTCTCCACTATCTATCAGTTAGGCAGGTTGCTGAAATTTTGGGGAATGACAAAAAAACAATTGTGGATTTATGCCAAAAACGCCTGATTATGGCTGAAGAGATTCCCTATGGCACCAAGACAACCTATAAAATACCGACTCATGCCGTCATCATGTTCCTGGAAAGCCAGAAATCACTTTCGGATACGGTAAAAAAACAGATAGATGACCATACACCCTTTGTCCCCGGATGGATTGAGGCAATGGAAAACGGCATGATTCCTGGGATGAAGGGGTCTTGCACTGAACATACCATTGAGAACTATGTCCCAAGGGTTAAGAAATATTTACAGTCCTACCCGGCATTGAGCTATCAGGACGTAAAAACACATCTCAAGACGTTCCAGGATAGAACCTCCAATAAAGTCCAACAGTATCGGGCTTTAAACTCCTTCACTAGGTATCTGTTCAGTGAAGATGCCTTGGATGAGCGGAACTTTGAGAAACTAACCGGGAAAGACCTAAGACCCCAGGGCAATCCAACCCCGAAACGCCTCCGGGTTGCTTACGAAGACTATCGGGTAATGATTCTCAAAGGATATAGCTCACTGACAGACCGGGTAATTCTGCATATCCTGTTCCATACCGGAATGAGGGCCAGCGAGTTTTGTGCCATCAAGGTAGAACATCTGAATCTCGAAAAACGGGAACTATTCATTCCCAAGGCAAAAGGTCACAAGCAACGGTTACTGGGGTTGAACCGGGTAGCCTGTGCCGCCTTTGCCAAGTATCTGAAGCATTCCCCTAAAGAGATTGGGGAACTCCTCTTTCTGGACAATCTCGATCAGCAAATGGTTCATAACGGTTTGCATGCCAGAGTCAAGCGGATGGCCAAGAATGCCGGACTAGACAAGACTAAAATCACGCCTCATGCCTTTCGTCGCTCTTTTGGAACGTTCAACCTGCAAAAGGGCCGCAGTGTGAAGTCGGTTCAACTGGCGCTGGGACATTCCAAACCCTCGATTACCCTGGAAATCTATGACACCACGACCCAACAGGAGGTCGCTAATATGATGAAAAGTTGGTAAAGCGAGTGTTCATGGCCTCGATAACCTCATCCTCCGTTGTCTGGCAATAGGATCGGGTTGTCGTGATGTCTGAATGGCCGCAAGCGATTTGAAGGTAAACCAAAGGAATACCGTTTGCCACGTTAATCGTGACAAAGGCCCGTCTTAGAGCGTGGGGAGTGATTTCAACATCAACCCTACGCTCTAATTTTTTAAGCCGCCTGTAAAGCCCATTGCGTTTCAGAGGCCGCCCTGAGCCATTCAAAAGCAGTGGAGATGACTTGGGAGCAACCCCTTTTCGCCACTGTTGCAAGTATTCTTGCAAGGCGATGATCAGCCCATCTGTAATCCCGACCCGTCTTTCCTTACCCCATTTTCCCTTTCGGACGTGGATTTTTCTGGACTCAAAGTCAACGTCCCCCACCATGAGTGAACAGGCTTCAGATACTCGGAGTCCAGTGGATGCCAGAAGGATTATTATCAGGCGATCCAGGGGGTTCTTACAGCACTTAATCAGGGGAACCAGGTCTTCCGGTTTCACGGTAAGGCGTTTGGGCGGGATGTGCCGCCTCGGCTTGATCTTCCTGGCCTTGTCCAAAAACGATGAGGGCAAAGCCTTTTCGGCAATCAGAACCTTGGAAAAGCTGATAACAGCTTGGTGGATCTGGTTCTTCTTGCAGAACTGGTGGACAGGCATGGAACCGAGGTGGTCACTCAGGTTTTCATAGGAGACCTTGCCATAGATGTCCAGGAACTTAGTCACGTAGGACACGTAGCTCTTTCGGGTTTCCTCACTAAAAGGACGACCGGTCATCAAGCCGGTCGCCATCGCTCTCTGCCATTGCTCCAGGTAGTCGTGATGTTTCTTGAAGTTGAACATACGATAACCCTCTTATGGCTTGGTTTTTTCATACAAAAGACCGGTCTAAAGGCCGGTCTGGAAATCTTGGAAAAGGCTGTTGTTATGACTTCTTAACAATAAAGCGGTAACTGTTCTGTTCGATGTGTTCGAGCTATCATAATGCTGCATCGGATACAGCCGGTACAGAGAGGCTCTACTATATATGTCAAATCGTCGTAAGAACGAAAATTTGGTGCGTGTAACCTTCAACCTAGAGAAGGATGTCTACGCAGAATTTGAAGTGATGGCGGAAGAGGAGCAACTTTCGGCTGCTTGGCTGATCAGGAAGGCAATGCGGGAGTTTTTGGAGCATCATTCGACACAGAACCGGAGAACCAAGGCATGACGGCTACAGGAACAGCACAAACGCCGGAACCTTCGATAGCGGCTTATACTCCCTACCAGAGCCAGTATCTGGCTCACTTGCTCACGCTGGAGGGGAATATAGAGGATACGATTTCTAGGACTATCAAGAGCGCACGGGTCGATATGAACCCGCACCAAGTGGAGGCTGCTCTATTTGCCCTCCATTCACCGGTTTCAAAGGGTGTACTTTTGGCGGATGAAGTCGGCCTGGGTAAAACAATCGAGGCGGCTCTGGTCATTTCAGAATATTGGGCACAACGTAAGCGACATATTCTATTGATCGCTCCGGCTTCTCTACGCAAGCAGTGGAATCAAGAGTTGCTGGAGAAATTCAGCCTCCCTTCCGTTGTTCTGGATGCCGGTCGTTTCAACGCTGAGAAAAAAGCTGGCCGCATTGCTCCGTTTGATCGAACCGATGCAATCGTTATCACTTCGTATGAGTTTGCAGCCAGAAAGGCTGATGATCTGAAATCCATTAAGTGGGATTTGATTGTCTTCGACGAAGCTCACAAGCTGAGAAATGTCTATAAAAAAGATGGCGCACAACGTGCCCGAACGCTACGGGAGACTTTCCTAGACAAGAACAAAATTTTGCTGACGGCCACGCCATTACAAAATTCTCTGATGGAGCTTTACGGATTGGTGTCTGTCATCGATCAACATTTCTTTGGGAGCGAAGACGCTTTCAAGGTTCAGTATGTTGGTGCCCGTAGCGGACGGCAGAATTTTCCTGTTCTGAAAAAACGCTTGGAGATGATCTGTAAACGTACCTTGCGTAAGCAGGTTCAGGAAGCGGGATTGATACCGTTCACCAATCGCTATCCGTTGACGGAGGACTTTACCCCCTCCAATGAAGAACAACGCCTTTACGATGAAGTTTCAGCCTATCTTCAGCGCACGGACACCAAGGCTATCGGTGAAAATGGACGCCACTTGGTCGCGCTCGTTATCCGAAAGATCCTGGCGTCTTCTTCCATTGCTATTGCTGAGACCCTACGCCGGATGGTTGATCGCTTAGAGCGTTCATTAGCAGTTGATGTCTCTACCGTTGACGATTATGAGGCGTTAGATGACACGGTAGATGAATTGGAAATTGATACAGACGATCATGATGTCTCGGTTGATAAGGAGAAGCTGACCAAGGAGATCCAAGACTTAAAGGATATGCAAGCTTTGGCGATGGCGATTAAAAATAACGCCAAGGCGGATGCCCTTCTCAAGACTCTACCCGCTGCTTTGGGAGAAGTCGAGAAGCGTGGTGGACAGCGTAAAGCTGTGATTTTCACCGAATCCAGACGAACCCAGGATTATCTGAAAACACTGCTAACTGAACAGGGCTATGACGGGCAAATCGTTATGATGAACGGTTCCAACTCAGACCCGGACAGTCAGGCGATTTATCGAGCATGGCTGGAAAAGCACAAGGGCACAGAGATCGCCACTGGTTCCAAGACGGCGGATATGAAACAAGCTGTTGTCGAAGCTTTCCGAGATAACGCCACCATCCTGCTTGCCACCGAATCCGGGGCTGAGGGCATAAACCTACAATTCTGCTCCCTGGTGATCAACTACGACCTGCCCTGGAACCCGCAACGGGTCGAACAACGAATTGGCCGATGCCATCGTTATGGTCAAAAACAGGATGTCTGCGTGGTCAATTTTGTAAATACTCGGAATCGTGCAGATCAACGGGTTTACCAATTGTTGGCCGAAAAATTCCACCTCTTCGAGGGTGTGTTTGGTGCCTCCGATGAGGTGCTGGGCGAAATCGAGCGCGGCGTTGATATCGAGCAACGCATTTTTTCCATTTATCAAAACTGCCGGACAGAGGCCGATATCGAGCAAGCTTTCGATGAGTTACAGGCTAAAAAGCGTGACGAGATCGAACAGATGGACGAACAAGCCAGAAGGGCCTTGCTGGCTAGTGTGGATAGCAGCGTGGTGGACAAGTTACGTTGGCGTAATGAGGATACCGCTTCACGTCTAAGCGCCTATGAAGAAAGCCTGATGCGTTTCACACGGGCGGAATTACCTGATGCAGAGTTCCTCAACACCAAGCGTTTCGTGTATCAGGGCGAAACTTACAGCATCGAATGGCCGGAAGCCGATGAGCATGGCTGGCATTTCTACCGTATCAAAGAAGGGGAATTTGCTGAAGAATTACTGAACCGGGCCAAGGTACGGAAATTACCGCCAGTTACTCTTCGGTTTTCCTATGAAGGTTTTGATGGCAACGGACAACTGAGTGATCTACGGCCTCTACGGGGTAAGGCTGGATGGTTGAACGTAACCAAACTAACATTGGGGAGTGAAGTCACCCGTACAGAACATTTGGTACTTACTGCTTTGACAGATGACGGTCAGGCTCTGGAGACAGAGAGTTGTAGCCGTCTATTGAATCTCCCGGCAAACCAAGGAAGCGGTAGCCTGGATGGAATACCTACCGCCGAATTAGAGGAGATACAGGCTCGGCTTGTTGCGGCACGAACAACCGAGGCCGAGGTACAAAACCGTCAATTGTTCGAGGAGGAAAGCGAGAAGCTGGAAGCCTGGGCGGATGATGTGATTGAAAGCTACGAAGCCGAGATTAGGACAATGGGTAAAGAAATCCGTCAGGCACAAAAGGCCGTTCGGACTTGCGCTACGCTGGATGAAAAAGTTCAGCAGCAACGCCATGTGAAGAAGCTGCAAGGAGATCGACGAAAACTGTCGATGGAATTTTATGAGAAACAGGAAGAGATCGAGCGGGAGCAACAGTCTTTGCTTGACCGCATTGAAGCCAGTCTGCGCCTGACTCCCCAATTAGAACCGCTTTTCATAATCCGATGGGAATTGCATTGATGAATATTTCAGCAAATTCCCGCAATGCCCTAGCCTACATCATTTCAGGAGACACGATACCTGATAAACAGAAGGCTTTATCTCCCTATCGGGGAATGAAGGAAATTCGGAATTTTCTCTATGATTTTGGCGTAACAGGGCTTATCTCAACAGAAGCCGACTTGTCTCGTTATAACTACACGTTAGAGAAGCTCCGTCAGTTAAATGGCACGGACAATATACGGTTAATCATTAACCAAGCACTGGACTTCTGGACTCAGGATTTTGATACTGAGGCAGCCGCTGTTTATCTCGACGGGTTTTTGAGACGCGATGGATTTCAGGTTTCCTTAAAGAAACGCTATATCCGAATGAATGGTAACGAGGCAGAATACGAGGATTATTATGAGGTAGAGTCCTTGAATATGCCTACCTTACACACGATATCGTTGATAAGCCTTGATAAGGAATACATCACCGAACATATTGAAAAAGCGAGAACCAAAATTGACGCAGGAGATTGTGCCGGTGCCATTACCAGCGCCTATACATTGGTGGAAGGCTTCCTGAAAGAACTTCTGAAACAAACCCAGACCTCTTATAGGCGGGATGAAGGGGATATTCGGGAACTCTACAAGCTGGTTTCTGAACCTTTGAACCTGAACCCCAAGGGGGAGAATCTGGAAAGTTACCTGAAAAATATCCTCCAGGGGTTGAAAAGCCAGATTTCAGGTCTTTATGAACTGGCGAATAAAGCCAGTGATCGTCATGCCCGGCGGTATAATCCGGCACGGCACCATGCCAAGCTGGCTGTGAATGCCGCATTTTGTCTATGTGAATTTCTCCTGGATTCTTACAACTATCAGCGTGAACGCGCAGAACGGAAACAAGCTTTATGAGTAAGAAGCAGAAATTAGAATTAACATGGATTGGTAAAGACCAACGGCCAAAGCTAGAGCCACGAATTCTTCTGGAAGACAGAGAGAAAAGCTACCATGCTGAACACCGGGTAACAGAAGATGATATTTTTGATAACCGTCTAATTTTCGGGGACAACCTGCTTGCTTTGAAAGCTTTGGAGCAAGAATTTACTGGCAAAGTGAAATGCGTTTTTATCGATCCACCTTACAATACGGGCAGCGCCTTTTCGCATTACGATGACGGGATTGAGCACAGTCTTTGGCTCAGTCTGATGCGTAATCGACTGGAATTAATTCACAGCTTACTCTCTGAAGACGGGTCTTTATGGGTCACATTGGATGATAACGAAGCTCATTATTTTAGGGTAATGGTTGATGAGGTCTTTGGTCGTTCCAATTTCGTTGCAAACGTGGTGTGGCAAAAGAAATCATCTCCTCAGGCAAATGCTTTTGGAATATCTGATAGCCATGATCACATTATTGTGTATGCAAAAAATAAGTTAGTGTGGAAGCCTAATCTTTTACCGCGAACAGAAGAAGCAGATGCAAGGTATAGCAACCCAGATAATGATCCGAGAGGTCTATGGAGTTCTGGAGATTTTACTATTAGTCTCACTGGCGGACAAAGGGGTGCACAATTTGCGAGAACAGGTTTTTCAGAAAACATTTATGAACTTACTACTCCATCGGGGAGAAAGCTTATGCCAACACAGGGACGGTGTTGGGGTGCTTCACCACAAAGATACACAGAGCTTTTGGCTGAAAATCGGCTTTGGTTTGGGAGAGATGGGAATAATGTTCCAAGAATTAAACGATTTCTCAACGAGGTACAAGCAGGAATTGTTCCCATGTCTATCTGGCTCAGAACAGAGGTTGGTGATAATCAAGAAGCCAAAAGAGAGGTTAAAGAGTTTAACCAAAATGATATTTTTGCGACACCTAAGCCCGAAAGGCTTTTGCAGAGAATAATACAACTTGCTACAAATCCAAATGATCTGGTTCTTGATTCCTTTGCTGGTTCTGGAACAACAGGTGCCGTAGCTCATAAGATGGGGCGTCGCTGGATTATGGTTGAGTTGGGTGAGCATTGCCATACTCATATTATCCCGCGTCTACAAAAGGTTGTTGACGGCACTGACCAGGGTGGCATTAGTCAGACTGTAGGATGGCAGGGTGGTGGTGGTTTCCGGTACTACCGACTTGCTCCATCCCTATTACAACAAGATGCATGGGGCAATTGGATTATCAATAAGGAATATAAACCAGAAATGCTGGCTGAAGCTGTTTGCAAGCTGGCTGGCTTTACTTATGCTCCAAGCGAAACGCATTACTGGATGCATGGTTATTCCAGCGAACAGGATTTTATCTATGTCACTACGGCAAACCTGACGCACGATCAGTTACGTGCCCTCTCAGAAGAGGTAGGGGATGAACGCTCATTGATGATTTACTGCAAGGCATTCAAGGCCAATACCGATTCTTTTGACAACCTGACCATCAAAAAGATTCCCAAGTCAGTGTTGGATAAATGCGAGTGGGATAAGGATGACTACAGCCTGAATATAGCCAACCTTCAACCGGCTCCCAAGCCTGAATTGGAACTGGGACAAGAGCAACTTTCGTTATTGTCGGTTGCTGGAGGGCCTGCTAAGTGAACCGAGAAGTCAATACGATCAGCGCCCGTCTAAGCTTACGCTCACCGCAACGACAATCACTGGAAATTTTGGCTGATGTCTTGGAACAAGTGAATCTGAGCGAGACCGAAACGGCGCAAGCTCTGGAGATTATCCAGACTGCTTATCCCTCTGTAACCGACTTCGAGCGAGACTTTCCGTCCCTATGCTTTGCTTTGGCAACCGGTGTGGGTAAAACCCGGCTCATGGGAGCTTTCATCAGCTATCTGTATCTCACTAATCGTAGTCGCCACTTTTTCGTGTTGGCTCCGAACAAGACTATCTATGAGAAGTTGATTGGTGATTTCTCTCCAGAAAGCCCAAAGTACGTCTTCCGAGGCATCACGGAGTTTGCTATCACTCGGCCCATTATTATCACGGGTGACAACTACGATTCTGGTTTGGCCACACGGATTGATCCGGCAGCGCAACAGAGGACACAACAGGTTCTATCCTTGGGAGACCAGTGTTTCATCAACATTTTCAACGTCGATAAAATCAACAAGGCAGAAAACAAGCCGGGTGCCGCCAAAAGTAACACGCCTCGTATCAAGCGCCTGCAAGAGTATATCGGCGAAAGTTATTTTGATTACTTGGCCGGTCTACCGGATCTAGTGCTGTTGATGGACGAAGCTCACCGCTATCGTGGCTCTGCCGGAGCTAAGGCAATCAGTGAGCTAAAGGCTATTCTTGGCCTGGAACTGACTGCCACGCCCAAGACCACCGGCGCAAAGCCAGAACCATTCAAAAACGTGATATACAGCTATACATTGTCAGAAGCTCTTAATGATAGAGACCCTTGTGTGAAGGAACCCGCCGTTGCCACACGGGAGAATTTCAAACCTGCCGATTACAACCAGGAAGAATTGGAGCAAATCAAGCTAGAAGATGGTATCCACCACCACGAGCACGTTAAAATCGAATTGGACATTTATGCTCGTCAGAATGATAAACCACTGGTTCATCCTTTCATGCTGGTTGTGGCACAAGATACGACTCATGCCAGCGCACTGAAAGCCATGATCGAATCCAATGCCTTCTTCGAGGGGCGATATAAGGGCAAGGTCATTGAAGTCCATTCCAACCTACGGGGTGAAGAATCGGACGAAAATATGGAGCGTTTAGTAAAAGTTGAGCACGATCCCAATACGGAGATCGTTATCCACGTCAACAAGCTGAAAGAAGGTTGGGACGTAACGAATCTCTATACTATCGTTCCATTACGGACATCGGCGTCGGAAATTCTGACGGAGCAAACAATTGGTCGCGGTCTACGTTTGCCTTACGGGAAGCGTACCGGCGTTGAAGCTGTAGATCGCCTGACCGTCATTGCTCATGAACGCTTCCAGGAAGTGATTGACCGAGCCAAAGATGCGGATTCCATCATCCGTAAGGCCATTATTATCGGTGAAAATGGCGACGTTCCTTTGGGAAAACCAAAGTTGCTGGAAGTCCCCTCTTTGCTTGAAACAATGCTAACGGGCGATGAGGCCACTCCTGGGCAAGAGGCAATTGAGGTTGATGGGAAGAAGTCTCCTTCAAAATCTATTTTCGATACACCCGAAAAGCGTAAGACGGCTTCTGTCACACTAGAAGTTATTCGGCGATATGAAAAGCTAAAGGGTATTGAAGAGTTGAAAAAGCCTGAGATTCAGGCGCAGATCGCCAAGGAGGTCGAGGAGGCTCTAGCTCCAGCACAGCAAACCATCGAAGGCGTTATTGAAAAACCGGACATTCTAAGTGTGGTAGAGGCCGTAACTCAGACCGTGGTGGAACAAACCATAGAGATTCCTGAAATCGTTCTTCTTCCTACAGAGCAAGTCACCTTTGGTTTTCACGAGTTTGACTTGAAAAACCTGGATACAATCCGGCCTCAACCGGTGAGCGATAACATCGTGATGCACAATCTAGTATCAGATACCCGCTCAACCCTTCGACGGGGTGGCCCGGCTGTACGGGAAGACCGCTTGGAAGACTATTTGGTTTCCCATCTGGTCGAGCATGATGAGATTGACTATGATGACAACGCAGACTTGCTCTATAAGCTGACGGGGGAAATGGTTGGGCATATCCGGGCATATTTACCCAAGGCAGCAGACGTTGAAAATGTGGTGTTAAACCATCAACGTCAGTTGGCAGACTTTATCTATGCCCAGATGCTGGAAAATCTGTGGGAAAGCCCGACGGATTATGAGGTAAAAGTTAGCCGGGGATTTACTCTGTTGAGACCGAATGCCTTCAACCTACAGGATGGGGAGGAGCCGAGGTCATTCCGGGAACCTGTCCGTAACAAATCTGATATTCGCCGGATGGTATTCACTGGGTTTCAGCGTTGTTGTTATCCTCTTCAGAAATTTGATTCCGACTCCGAGCGGCAGTTTGCTGTCATTCTCGATGACGATACGACAGTTATGCGTTGGATGAAACCGGCTTCTGGTCAGTTCCGTATTGAGTGGAAAAACGGCCAGCCCTATTGGCCTGACTTTGTGGTGGAAACGGACACGGAAAAGCTAATCTGTGAAGTAAAAGCCAGAAACGAGCTTAAGGATCAGGATGTTCAGTTAAAGGCTGAAGCAGCTATCAGATGGTGTGAGCACGCCAGCGAGGCTGGTCGAGAGGCTGGCAAGAAGCCTTGGCGTTACTTACTCCTGCCAGACGATGATCTTGCTTCTAATAGAACGCTTCAAGGGTTAGCATCGGCTTATTCACAGTTATCGAGGAATGAAAATGTTGTCAAAGCAAATTGAGCGTTTTTGGCTCAGTTTCATTCAGTGACTGAGAATAACAGCATGAAAGGATATATACTAGATGATAAGTCTTAATGCGGAGGTACTACTATGGCTACCGCAGATCAGTTAAAAGCACTGATTAAATCCCATTTTGAGCAGGATGCTGAACGGTTTGTCACCCTTGCGTTTCAGGTTGCTGCCCATGAAGCACGTCAAGGGCATTCGGCACTTGCACGGGATATTAAATCTATCATTGACAAGTCTAAGGAAAGCTCTCTCCGAGTTATTCCTTTCAAAAAAGATGTTACCGAATTAGTTACTCCTGAAAGTACTAATAACAGGTTAGCCGATTTAATTATTGAAAAGCCGGTTAAGCAAAAAATAGAAAGAATCTTAAAGGAATACAGAGAGCAGGAAAAACTAAAAAAACATGGCTTGGATCATAGAAGAAAAATTCTAATCGCGGGGCCTCCTGGTACTGGAAAAACGATGACTGCTTCGATTATTGCGTCTGAGCTTCATCTGCCATTTTATACAATCCAGATGGACAAGCTCGTTACAAAATTTATGGGTGAAACCAGTAGCAAACTCAGGCAGATATTTGACACAATTAAAGAGCATAAAGGTGTTTATTTGTTTGATGAGTTTGATGCTATTGGGGCAGAACGCACGAATGATAACGAAGTGGGTGAAATGAGAAGAGTCTTAAATTCCTTCTTGCAATTCATCGAACAGGATAAATCGGACAGTTTTGTTATTTCTGCTACCAATAACCCTGCTTCATTAGATCAAGCTCTTTTCAGGCGATTTGATGATGTCCTTCATTACAAACTGCCCTCCCAAGAAGAAGCGGGACGTTTAATTGAAAATCAATTAGGCTCATTCAAAGGTAATTTCAACATTTCCGTATTGACTCAGGAAGTAAACGGACTTAGCCATTCTGAAATTACTCTGGCTTGTCAGGATGCCATCAAGGAAACCATTTTGAGCGACAAAACGAAAGTCACAAAGCCTCTTTTACTTGCTTGCTTAAGAGATCGGCTTTCTGCCTATGGGAAAAAATCGAAGGAATAGGTAATGGCCACTACTCAATTTCCGCATCTCTTCGTTCACGGGGGGATAGAAAACTTCAATTACAGGGCACCTCAAGCCCGTGGAAGCTCTAACATTCCTAGCAGACCCAACAGAGAAGAGCATGGGACACGTCTGCAAAGACAGCTTGAAGATGCCTGGACAAGAGCAAGAGAAAACAGCGAAACCAGAACAGCGGCATCATTGCCGACAAAAGATGGGGTGTATATAGAGTTCGTTGGTCAGTCTGGCTATGACCTTGTGACAAAAAGTTTAGAAGCAAGAAACTCTGGAATCAGGCTGTTAAACGTTAAAAAAGTCAAACCTCCAAATTCAGAAGAAATTTTCTCAGCAACGGTTTATATTCCTGCGGGTAAAGAATCACATTTTTTGAATAAAATTCAGGCATATTTGACCGGCCCACTTTCAGAGACAACAAACCAGCCAAAAAATGCAAACTTGGTTAATAGTATTGAAGATATCAGGTTGGCTCTGGTTGAGGCTTTTTGGCAGGATCTCCCCGATCTTATGCCACAAAGAGAGCCGGTATGGTGTGAGGTATGGTTGCGAACAAACGCCGAACCTTTGGACGAATTCCGGGAACTTTGCGGCCAACTTGGTATTGAATACCGTGATGGAGAGCTTCGTTTTCCAGAAAGAGCCGTTGTCCTTATAAAGGCCCACTATCAAAACCTTGTTGAGCTAATTGCAGCAAGCTCTAACATCGCTGAATTTCGTCTGGCAAAAGAAACCGCCCGCTTCTGGATGGAGCTTTCCAATACGGATCAAACGCGATGGACAACGGATTTGCTCTCACGCTTAAATGTAGAGGCCAATCCCTCTGTGTCCGTTTGTCTTATCGATACCGGCGTTAATAACGGCCATCCTCTTTTGGAACCGGTTATCAGCGATGAAGATTGCTACACCGTTAATGCGAGTTGGGGGACATCCGACTCTAGCCAAGACGGTCATGGAACCTTGATGGCTGGTTTGGCAATATACGGAAATCTTCAAAGTGCTTTGGAAAGCAGGGAAACGGTTTCTATCCGTCATAAAGTCGAATCTTCCAAATTATTACCAAGGCCCGGAAATGATAACGATAAACAGCTTTATGGCCTTTTGACCCAACAGGCTATTAGCTTGCCGGAGATTAACACCCCTGATATTTCAAGAATTGCCTGTCTTGCCGTTACATCTGAGGATGATCGTGACAAAGGACGGCCTTCGTCATGGTCTGCTGCGATTGACGAGGTTTCATCTGGGGCAGAGGATGACTATCGCCGCTTATTTGTACTTTCTTCAGGCAACATACAATCTGATGTTGATTGGAGAAATTATCCCAATAGCAACGAGACGAATGCAGTTCATGATCCAGGACAGTCCTGGAACGCCTTAACTGTTGGAGCTTATACGGAAAAAACGGTAATCAATTCTGCTGAAAG
The DNA here is from genome assembly GCA_016712355.1 of Vampirovibrionales bacterium. Taxonomy (NCBI): domain Bacteria; kingdom Bacillati; phylum Candidatus Melainabacteria; class Vampirovibriophyceae; order Vampirovibrionales; species Vampirovibrionales bacterium. The sequence goes on from JADJRF010000005.1 coordinate 112,530, forward strand.
AAATCAATATACTTCCATTGCGCGACAAGGGGATTTGTCACCATTTAGCACAACGTCGTTATCGTGGGAAACATCCAAGTGGCCCGTCAAGCCGGAAATCATTATGGAGGGTGGAAACTTAGCCCAAGACGCTACAGGCTTTTGTACGGTTATGGATGATTTGTCTCTTCTTTCAACTTCGCATCAGCATACAGAGAGGCAGTTTGATATTATTTACGCCACAAGTGCGGCAGCCGCTCAGGCATCATGGTTGGCTGCACAGATTCAAACGGAATATCCTGGTGCTTGGCCTGAGACTGTTCGAGCATTGTTAGTCCATTCAGCTAACTGGCCCCAGCCATTATTTGACCGGTATGTCATAAATAATACCAAGACTGAGTACGCTAACCTTATTAGAATTGCCGGGTACGGGGTTCCAGACATGCGAAAAGCACTGTCTTGCTCAACGAATTTTCTTACGTTGATTGCACAACAAACAATCCAGCCGTTTGATCGGCATGAAACTGAATCCAGCCGTTATAGAACCAAAGATATGCACCTTTATGAGCTGCCTTGGCCGAAAGATGCTTTAAGAAGTATTCCTGGTGAAACGCCAGTACAACTTAGGATTACGCTGTCATACTTTATTGAGCCTGGGCCAGGGGAAATAGGCTGGAAGGATAAATATCGATATCCTTCTTTTGGTTTGCGATTTGACTTAAAAACGCCTGAAGAGAATAAAGATGAGTTTGTCCGCCGATTAAATGTGGCTGCAAGAGAAGAGGGGGAAACGCCGGAAACCACCAGTGGAAGCCAACGTTGGCTGATCGGAAGTAGAGCCAGGGACAAAGGTTCTATTCATTCGGATATCTGGCGAGGAACTGCGGCTCAAATTAGTGAATGCAACTTGGTTGGAATCTATCCCGTTATTGGGTGGTGGAGAGAACGAGCTTATCTTGAAAAATGGAATAAAACGGCACGGTATTCTTTGATTATTTCACTCGAAACACCCCAGCAGGAAGTCGATATTTATACGCCGGTTGCGGTGAGTATAGGTATTCCTGTTCAAATTACAACATAGTTGCAGGAAGCTCTATTAGTTTCCTTTGTATCGGTCATCAGTCCCAAGGGCATTGAGTTCATAGGTCAAGAGAAACAGGATGTCGCACCCAGCGTGAGCTAGGTGGCTCAGGCCGGATTCCGGGTCTTTATCTTCGCCTTGCATCCAAGCAAACAGATGGCGGAGGATAGCTCCTAACAGCCGAGACCAAGCCATGCCTTTGCGCCAGTTGTGGCGTCCGTATTTCTCTGCCCCGAAGGCTAGGACTTTGGCGATCTCAGTCAAGGCTTCAGGAGGCAACAATTCCAGGGGAACCTTGCCAGTGTCATACTTGAGTCCTTCGCTCATGGGTATTGCGTTCCACCCTCTTCAATGTCGAGAAATCGAAGGTCTTTATAGGCATGAACTTCCTTGTGGCAGTTGCTGCACAGGAGGTGGCAGCGTTTGGCCTCGGCCAATATCTTGTCCCAGGTCATATCCGTCAAAACAGCGGCATTGAGAGGTAATTGCTTGTCTTCGGCGCTTCGGTGATGAAATACCATCACTTGGGGATGGAAGGCCCGTTGGCACCGTTCACAGATGCCACCTTTTTCAGCAATCAGCTTGGCGCGTAACAGGTGCCGTTTGAAATTCCGGTCTTCAGTGTGTTTGCGCCCAGGTTTTCCCGATCCGGTATTCCCCGGTGATGGGGCACCGGAGGTTGAAGTGTTCTCCGGCACGCTCGAAGCACCGGACGGCGATTTTTCCGATTTCATCCGCAAATTCCTCTTTGATTTGTAACTGAATCTCGTCGTGAATATGCGCTACCTGCGCCCAGTCCCGGCCCCAGACATAGCCCCGGCTGGTCAACTCCTCGTGCAGGAAAACCGTGCCTTGCTTGACGATCAGAGCGCCCGCCGATTGCAGCAGGGTATTGAGCGCCGCATGCTGGGAGCGCACATGCAGCAGGCGACCATCCAGGCCCTTGAGGGTGCCCTTGGTCTGAACCTTTTCGGTAATCTCTTCTTTCAGGCGGCGAAGTGCCGGTGTCTTTCTCAGAAACTTGGTCTTGAGGCGTTTGCCAATATCAGCCCCCTTGCTCATAATTGCCCCGATGCGGGCATCTCCAGCCCCATACAGAAAGGCGTAGATGAACCGCTTGGCGACAATGTTGCGAATCCAGTTGTGATGAGGCAAGTTTTTGTTAAAGACCGTACTGGCAGCCACCAGCCCCAGGCTTTTGGCATTGCGCCAGTGAATATCGCCTTCCGCTACTTCCTTGGCAAAGCCCCCCTTGTCGTACCGGGCCAGATAATGCCCCAAGCAACGAAGCTCCAGGCCACTGGCATCCACGCCGACTAACTTGAATCCAGGAGGCACAGTGAACAGGCTCCGGCATTCCTCACCGTAGGGAATTCCCTTGGCAGGGACTTGGGCCATGTTCGGGTTCTTGTGGGTACAACGGCCTGTCACGGCCCCGTTGGTGATAACCTCGCCATGAATCCAACCGCTTTGCTGTTTCTTGAGCCAGGCTTGGGGGCCTTCGGCCAGTTGTGCGATCCGGTTCTGGATCATCAGATACTCGGAGAGCAACTTGGCTTCGGGCCAGTCAAGACTATCCAGAATGGCTTCATCAATCTTGGGCTTGCCGTCCTCGGTGTATTCACGGGGCACCCAGTCCCGTTGGACTTGCAGACGGAAGGCAATCTGATCCCGGCTGTTGGGATTGAAGGCCGTCCGCTTGATTTTGTTGGTCAGGACACCTTTTTGATACCCGAATTTGGAGTTGTTGGTCTTTGGAACGAATGGAATATGCTCTTCCCAAGGTGGGAAGCATTGTTGTAGTTCTTCGACCAACTCGTCCCGTTTTTGACGAAGCTTGGCATACAGTTTTTCCGCCGCCTGGATATCGAAACAAAAGCCATGCTGTTCCTGTTTGAAGAGAATATGAGCAAAGTCATGCTCCAGTTTAATGGCCTGTTCGCTGTACCGCTTTGATTCCAGCTTCTGCCAGAGCCGGTAGGTCACCCGAACGTCTTGTTCGCAATACCGTTGCATCTCCTCAGACCATTGCTCCCACGGCCCCCGAAAACTGTCTTTTTGGGTATCCAGACGATGCCCCCAAGCTTCCAAGGCATGCTTGCCAATCATCTTGGTGGGAAAATCCGGGCGCTTGTGGCGATAGGAAAAATCCCGATCCTTGAGGTTGGCGTAGATCAGGCGGCTCATTACCAGGGTGTCCCGGATGGTGCCCTTGGGTTGGAAAGCGGGATAGAGCTTCTGAATCACCGGCAGGTCAAACTTGATGATGTTGTGACCAACGATGAGATCCGCTTCCTGCAATAGAGAAAGGCCCGCTTCGATTTGAAACGGGCCGAAACTGTGAATGGCTTGCGTGTCTATGTCCAGCAGGACGAGACAGTGGATGGTGGTATAGGTTTCCAGGAAGCCATCCGTCTCCACATCAAAGATGTAGCGCATGTCAGGCTAGTAGCGTCTTTTTCTTTTTTGAACGTTTCCCCAACCCTTGCGCCCGGCAGTCCGGGCAATAACGTGAGCGGGGCGGTTCTTTGGCATTGTGGCGGTCTATGTCAAGGAATGCCCGGTTACAGGCTTTGTTCTTGCAGAAATGGATGACATAGGGGCGGTTTTCAGGTGTCTTAGCGTTATAAGGATGACGCATGGCAAGACTCCTGTTGGTTTTCAGGGTAGGACTTTACAAATCCAAAAAGATGGATAATAATTCGATATATGGCGAATTAAAGTAATGAGGTTTAACCCTTGCGCGAATTCATGAATGTCGTTAAAGCTCTGGCTGAAGAGAACCGGGTTCGCATCTTGTGTTTGCTTCAAGATCAAGACTTGTGCGTTTGCCAGATTATTGAAGTGCTAGAACTGGCCCCTTCGACGGTGAGTAAACACCTCTCTATCCTGCATCAGGCCCGTTTGATTGATTCCGAGAAAAAAGGTCGCTGGGTATATTACTCGCTGGCTTGCGGTGATGCGCCTTCGGAAGTTTGCGCGGCTTGCCAGTGGATTTTTGAATCCCTATCAGGCGAACCCAAGATCAAAACCGATGCCAAAAAACTAAAACAGGTCATGAAACTCGACCCGGAAGAATTATGCAAAGTGCAGGCAGGAAGATGTTAGACAATAAATTGAAAATCTTATTTCTCTGTACCGGAAACTCCTGCCGAAGCCAAATGGCTGAAGGTTGGGCACGGCACCTTAAAGGGGATGTACTGGATGTCTATTCCGCCGGTATTGAAACTCATGGTTTAAACCCGTCTGCCGTTCAAGTCATGCGTGAGGCCGGGGTTGATATTTCCGGCCATCAATCCAAGCATGTGGATGAACTGAAGGATATTCCCTTTGATTCGGTAGTTACTGTCTGTGATAGTGCCAGCGAGAGTTGTCCATTATTTCCGGGCAAAACCAAGGTGGTTCATCAAGGATTTGATGATCCTCCCAAGCTGGCCAAAGGATTATCTGGGGAAGATGCCTTGAACATTTACCGTCGGGTTCGGGATGACATCCGAAAGTTTGTTGAAACCCTGCCCCAAAGCCTGAATCTAGGCAACAAAGAAAGGAATGGTTAAATGATGAACAGTCGCGTCCATATCAATATTCCAGTATCGGACTTAGAACAATCCATTGCGTTTTACAGCAAGCTCTTTGATGTTAAACCCAGTAAGCAAAAGTCCGACTATGCCAATTTCCGGCTGGAAAGCCCGGCGTTGCATTTGGCCCTGGTACTTCGTTCTGATTACACCGGCAAAGATCCCGCCTTTGATTTTGATCAGCATTTTGGTATCGAACTCTTTGACCAAGAGACCTTAAGCACATGGAAAGAACGGGTAAAGACCGCCGGTATTCTACCTCATCTGGAAGAGGAAAACGTGACGTGCTGCTATGCGGTTGCCAACAAATTCTGGTTACAAGACCCGGATAGAAACGAGTGGGAATTCTGGGTTCGTACCGATGATGAAGGAGAGACCCTATATAGCTCTTCTACCGGCAGTGAGAGTGCTTGTTGCGCTCCTGCCGAAACCAGTTGTTGCGCCTAAAAGCTGAGGAATTTGCCCCGATGAATGATGCTCCAATTTGCCGGTTATCTTTTCTGGATCGATATCTGACCCTCTGGATATTTTCGGCAATGGCCTTGGGTGTCGGCATCGGGGTAATCTCCCCCAATGTGGAAAGCTTTTGGAATCAATTCCAAGTTGGAACCACCAATATTCCCATTGCCATTGGGTTAATTCTGATGATGTATCCGCCTTTGGCTAAGGTGAAATATGAAGAGTTAGGCAGGGTCTTCAAAGATTGGAAAATCCTAAGCGTATCGCTTATTCAAAACTGGGTCATTGGCCCTATTCTGATGTTTTTGTTGGCTATCACATTCCTATCAAACCAGCCGGAATATATGGTGGGCCTGATTATGATTGGTCTTGCCCGGTGCATTGCAATGGTGATTGTCTGGAATGACTTGGCCAAGGGTGATCCCGAATATGCTGCTGGGCTGGTGGCCTTGAATAGTGTTTTCCAGGTGCTATTTTACAGCGTGTATGCGTGGTTCTTTATCACTTGGCTTCCACCCAAAATTGGCTTGGATGGGGCATTGGTAGATATCAGTATGGGACAAATCGCTGAAAGTGTTTTTATCTACCTGGGCATTCCCTTTATTGCCGGAATGATCACTCGCTTTACTTTGGTAAAGGCGAAGGGCAAGGCTTGGTATCAAGAGCGCTTTATTCCCAGAATTAGCCCGATAACACTGATTGCCTTGCTGTTTACCATTGTGGTCATGTTCAGCCTCAAAGGAAATCTGATCGTCCAGATCCCGTTAGATGTGGTTCAAATCGCCATTCCGCTCTTGATTTATTTTGTCGTTATGTTCCTGGTGACATTCTGGATGGCTTACAAGCTGGGAGCCGATTATTCTAAGTCCGCGTCGTTGTCTTTCACGGCAGCAGGAAACAATTTTGAGTTGGCCATCGCTGTTGCGGTTGGCGTATTCGGTATTCATTCCGGGGCTGCTTTTGCGGCGGTTATTGGCCCCTTGGTTGAAGTCCCTGCTCTTATCGGCTTGGTCAATGTGGCATTTTGGATTCAAAAACGCTGGTATCCTCAATCTGTTTCATCATAGCCAAAATAAAAATACCCGGCAGCGGAAAGGGAGACCACTGCCGGGCGGAATAGGCTAGGAGTAACAGTGTGGTGTTGGGGTTAAAAGAATTGTGGCAATAAGCGTTTGACGTGTTTGAGATACGTGCTCATCTTGTGCATGGATTTTGCTTTGAATTGGTCTTTGGAATTGCAGCCAAGGTCTGTAATTTTTCCGCTCAGGACATCCACCGTGCTGTAGACGTTGTACCAGTTTTTAACATTAGGCCGCGACTTATCCGGTACTTTCAGAAATTGCCTGACCAGGGCTTTTAAGGGGGGTGAACCGAGTGCCGAACCGATAGTAATCAGCGTTGGTTTACTCGCTTTTGGAAAATTTTTAATGGTTTCATACGCCACAATGCTTCCCAGGCTGAAACCAATGACAAGGGCTTTTGGATTTTCCTGCAAGGTATTGACGAAACGATTCATAATCTTTTTGCGGATACCAGGAACCACAAAGTACATCAGAATATCGTCCGCATAGTCCTGAATATAATTGGCGGCAAAGCCCGCTACCGGCGTTGCATAATAAGATGCTGCTAATCGTGCAGCCAGTACCAGGATTTTATTGGCCCAGTTGTCTTCCATCAGGTCTTCATAGTTGAATTCGATGATGTCACTTTTGGGCACACCCAGAATTTGCGCGGCTTTCATCTCAGCCGACCATCCGGGATTGTAATTACCAATCCCGTGAATCAAGATTATTTTCATTGTTTCCCCCTCAGTCGTATCGCAGCAAAGTCGTCCATGTTTTTGGGCCGACAATGCCGTCATCCATTAACTTGTGGTGTTGCTGAAAAGACTGAACGGCCCGCCGAGTCTGGGGGCCGAAAACGCCATCTACGTCAATTTTGGAAAAGCGGTTTAACTTGGCTTGCAGGGTTTTGACCAAAGGCCCCTTGGCTCCTTCACGCAACACCGAGTAAACCAAGGGGCGCTGGGCCGCCGCTTTCTCAATGGCTTCCGGTGAATTCTGAGTGCGGTTTCGGTTCCAGGTGGCCACATCAAAGCAAGGGCAATCCCGACCTGGAGTGACATCCCGATGGCCGACTGTTTTGGCTTGAGGGAACTGGTCTTCGAGTTCAGTGACCAGCTTTTCGAGCGTGACCCATTGGGCTGCCGTATAGTTTTCCTCTGTGGTCTTGCCGTCTTTGGCAACACCGCCCACCACGCAAATACCAATGCTTCGGTCATTCACACCGTAGGCATGTGCGCCGATTTCATTCAGTTCCCGGCCATGTTCTATGGTGCCGTCACGCCGAATGACAAAGTGATAGCCAATCTTGAACCAGCCCTTGGCCCGGTGCCAGCGGTCGATTTCCTTGGCCCCGATATCCATTGAGGCAGGCGTTGCCGAACAATGAATGACAATAAAATCGGTGCGTTGTCGTTGCATGGCAATTAGTCCTTTTTAAATTGGGGCAAACGTTTATATGGCTCTTGGAGCCAAGAGCCGGGGATATGCAGTGCGGCATAGCGAAATCCGAAAAGCTCACACCAATGGGCATACGTGGTGCTGGATTTGTTTCCGATCAATCGATTTGGATCAGCAAACACAAAGCGGATATCCAGCTCTGGATATTGGGCCTGAATTAACCGGTGTTTCTTACGATCCGTTGAAGTAAATTCACCCTTGAGTTCAACAATGATCCCGTTGGAAAGTACGATGTCCGGGACATAACGGCGTTTTGGTTGGTAGGGAACGGCAAACGGCTCCAATAAAAAAGCGGCCTTTTTAGCCGCCAGTTCCTGTTGAATCCTCTGTTCAAAGCTTTGGTTAAAAGTCGGAATCATCCGGCGCTTCATCTTCATCCGGGGTAACGGTGCTGTCATAGCCGTCTTCCATACCGAAGCCGAATTGGCTGGCGGTGGGGCCGTTGTACTCCACCAGATCCACAATCTGAACTGCCTTCAAACGCAGCTTGACGCCTGCGCCTACCAAGTCCGTAAAATAGGGGACAACCTCGGCACATATTTTCATCCGAGTGCCGGTGCCGATGCGTACATCCGGCGAAACGGCTTGTCCCTTGGCGTCAAAAATGGCCAGCTTGATATGAAATGGTTCAGCCCCGTTGCGCGGTTTAATCTTGGCCTTGGCTTTAAAGTTGAATCGAACGTGGCCGGTCTCTTCACCCGCTTCATTGGTAACGAGGGCGTAAGGGGGCTGGGCCGGATGCACTTTGTCCGCTTTGGCCGGATTGTCCGCCAGGGCTTTTTCCAGCGACGCTTTCAGTGCTTCGTCAATGATGTCGATCAGTTCCTGGGCTTCCGCCTTGGGGATGATCAACGTCACCCGGTATTCTCCATCCGGGTCAAAGCGGGTATGAGGCCGAAGCAGAAAAGGATATCGAGCCACCCCCACCGGCGTCGTGATCTGCGGATGCTTGGGCTTGGGTTGTGTTGTAGACATGGCCCGTTACCTAGTCCGCAAGTCCCACAAACAGGGAACGGCTAAAGGTTGAAGCTGGGGTTCATGCCCGATGATGATCTCTTCCAGGGGAAGAAGAATTGCATCCGGCAATTCGAGCCAGTTTTTGATCACAGGTGAGTTCATAAGGGCCTCCGTTTCTGTTTTTTATCTCTCTAAAGGGCAACCTGTTTCAGAAGCTGAATCATTATCAGAATCTGATAGTGTTAGGCAAAGAAAAACGCGCTTTGCTTCACCATCTCCAGATCCAGGGTGCCTTTGGGGGGCACCGGCGGGAGTTTTTCAGCATTTTTCTCTGACAAGAGTTCCAAGAGTTCCGTTCGGAAGTTGGACAACACATCGTCCTGGTACATCCGAACAAACACTTCCCGGATACAGCAGGCCGAGACCTCCGTATCCGCCGCAAGTGTTCCGTAGCTGTCATGCACCAGTGAAAAGGCTTGAATCCCATATTCACTAGCCAGATTCACATAGAGGTGCAAAGCCGCCGCGTCCATTGAATGGACAAAGTTGGGGCTGATCCCATTGGATTGACGGCGCTTGTCGATGCTATCAAGGTGTTCCTGGATGGTGAGGTACACGTTGCGAATCAGGTTTCCGGCCAGTTTTGTTTTGATGCGACGTGAACGGACATCCCGGTAAGCCTGTTGGACATGGAAACCGGAGGGTGTCATCCAGTTCACCGGCAAGCCTTCTTTGGCAGCCAATGATGCCGCTTTTCGGAGCCAGTCCATGACATTGCGGGCAGCAATGACCACTTCGCCAATACTGTCCCAGACAATACCAGCCAGAAAATCGGATGCTTCAAAAATCCGATCCCGTTCGCCTTGCTGAAACGGGTTGTCCCGATCTTTCAGCAGTTGGCGAAGTTCATCTTCAATGTATTGGCGGCAGGCATGACGGGTGCCACCGTAAGGGAGGATCATGACAGGGCGCTTGGTCATGGTTCGAGTAATGCCCAATGACAACCAGGTTTCGGCTAGATCACTTTTGTCATGGGGATATTCAAGAATCCCGGCCAGTTTTGCAGCAGTCACATCCGCCACCCGTTGATAAATATCCTGGGGCTGTTCGGATGGAATCAGGTTGACGGCTAGCCCACCGGTTTCATCCCGGAGCATGGCTGAAAAGTGCTGCAAGCCGTTACAACTGCCGTCGAGCGATACCGGGAGATGAGAGACAAAGCCATAACCTTCTCGGAGATATCCGGCCCACTCAAAGCAAAAGGCCAGAAACTGCCAAGGTTTGTCGGCTTGAGTCCATTCGGTATGTTCAAAGGGACTCTCAGCAATAGCCAGGATGGTGGGCTTCAAGGTATCGATAAAGCGGACGCGCTCTTCCAAGCTCACCTTGTCATATCCATACACATTGGCCCCATGAATGGCCAGCCAGTTAGCCGCCGTTTCATTGCCAATGGGTTTCCCTTCGGCAAAGGTCAAGAGGGCTTTCGCCACGTCCGGGCCTTGTGGGTTCAAGAAGTGAGGCACCGCATACACCCGGCCCCGAAAATCCAGGCAGTGCGGAAAGTAAATGCGCGATTCTTCCCGGAATTTATTGGCGAGATAAATCACCTTGCTGACCAATAACCGTTTGGAACGGTTGATGACATTGGCGTCATAGATACTGGCCGCTTCACGTTTCCAGTCTTTGAAGACCGCCTGTTGCTCCAGTGTCATGGCCTTGGGTTTCAGTTCTACCGGAAAGGGACAGACACGAGGCTTTCGATCATCCTGGCATGGCAAGTCCCCGATTTCAAGATTGGTTTCCCAAACAGTTTCCAGGACTTCCAACACGGGTTGGTTAATTTTCCAGGCCGTTTTCTGAATCCGATTGATGGCTTCATACACCAGCGGCATTTCCACATTACGCAATTCATCGAGATACGCGCCGTTATATGTTTTGACCAGTTGCAACCGCCCTGCCATCGCCCCGGTATAGCCGCCGTCAAAGGGCGTTGTCCAATCTCTGGGTTCCACCACCATCGGGAAATAGGTGGGAGCCAGGAGTTCGCAGCGGGTATTTTCAATATCCAACCAGGTCAGGGTTTTGGGTGTGGCGGTAACAAAATATTGGGTCTTTTTTTTGCCGCTCCGTACCTCGATACTTTCCACCAAACCCGTGGCCTGACTGAACAGATCGATGAGCGACTTGCCCAGTTGTACTTTGTCTGCCGTTGTCCAGGCTTCCCACGTCAAACCCGCTTTGCTCATGGAATGCACTAGCACCGTGCGCTTGTATTCATACGAGGATTTCACTTTGACTCGGTTATACACCGCGTTGTAATAGTCCGCCTTCTCGGTGTCATAGAAACGGAAGCGGGCCTCATCCTCAATGAGTTGACCGACATGGAAAGCAGCATGGGTGAGGCTTTGCCGCCGGGTCACACTGTTGAGGAGTGACTTTGCTGTGAGAAAGGCAATGACTTCCGGCTCTAACAGAGTCATGTGCCGATAGGCGATTGGCTTGGGGCCTTTATTGGAACAGATCGTTTTGTAATAGGCTTCGATGGCTTCCACCATCGGATCAATGGCTCCTTTCAATAAATGGAGTCCTGCCTTGGTGGATGTTTCCAGTTGGCTTTCCGCCGCCTTGGAACGTTGATTGCGGTAGCGTGTCACTGTCATGCCCAGCATCTCGGTTTCCAGGTTGAGTTGCTGATCTTCTTTGGCGTTTGCGTATTGTGCTTTCATGGTGTTGCTCCCTTCTTGATCGCTTGGGGGGTTGCTAACCGTCACCGGGGCAAGCCGTTCTTGTGCCCAATAGCGCAACCTATTTCAGAAGCTGAATCATTATCAGAATCTGATATAGTTGAGAGCAAAAAAACGGGCATAGCCCGGTCAGAGAGCGGCTTCTCGCCGAAAAACCTCTCTAACCGGGTTCTACCCGTTATGACAGCGTTTTAAACCTATTTACAGGCTGAAAGTGCTTATTTTATTGTGTTTCAGCCTTTTTTGACTGATTTTTCCCGTAAAATGCCCAAAATCGTCTCTTTAAGCTCTTTCCCCTTGTGCGTCAAAAAGACATTCTTGAAGATGCGGCTTTCCGGGTCTTCCTGGGTGTAAAGCACTTCATACCCTTGATGATATTCTCTGCCGTCGTATCGTTCAGCGGCCAGCGTGTTGACCTGCCGGGACGTTTTCAAAGCATTCCAGTCCATGCGTTCCCCCAGTTCAGTCAGGGGGTAGTCTTCCTTGGTACAGACCAACAGGTATAAGATGGCCTGTTCCAAAGAAACCTTGGGGGATAGTTCCTTGGAAAGCGCTTCCAGGCTCTGGATCAGCTTGTTAATCTCTGGTTCCGGCATGGTCAAAAGGCCCTCCATAAACGATGTCAGAAAATGATATTATATCAGCACTATACCCAGAATCCGTGAATGGTAAACCGCCCCCTGAAATGGGGGAATTAGCTATTAAAGCCTACTTTTTTGCCTTGCCTGGAGGTTTGACCTGCTCTTGCCCCTTAAGGATTTTCAGTAATTGCTCTTGGATTTCTTTCCCTTTGGCCGTCAATAGGGCATTTTTATAGGCGCGGTTGATAGTATCCGCTTCAGTATAGACCACGTTATACCCCTCATTCGCCTTGCCACCGGCAAAGCGTCGGTCTCCTAATGCGCTGACTTTGCGGGAAGTATCAACAGTGTCCAACCCAAGCTCATTGCCCAGTTCCGTTAAAGGGTACTCTTCCTTTAGGCAGATATGCAGGAAAATCAGGGTATCGAATAAGGATATTTTGGGCGACAAGTCCTCGATTAAAACCTCGAAACACTTGATCATCTTGGAAATTTCAGGTTTATACATAGCAGGTTCATCTTCCAACTTTGTTTAACTGTCTTACAAAGTTTAACACTTTCTGACATCTTGAGAAAGGGAAAAATTCCCTCAAAGCAGGGAGTCTCTAAACTCCCTGGGAGAAGGAACGCTTTAATACTCCTCCGGTAATAATATGACCGTTTGGTTTTTAGGATCATAGTCTCCAGGGCTTTCATTGATGGCCCAGAATTTCAGGTTTTCCTTGAGATCGGTATAGTCGATGACCTGCCGGATCAAGACCTCCTCCCCTTCGGCCAGGGCGTCCCTGATTTCCTGCTTCATAGTGAAAAGCGCCGTTTTGTCTGGGTTGACCTCCACGGTGATGATCAGGAAGTAATCAATCCCTTTGCGCTTGGCTAGCGTGGGAACATACGAGGCTACGGCATCCAGTACCCAAAAGCACCGGTGCTGTTCACAGAAATTCATGACCCCACTGGTAGCGATCCAGTTTTTGACAAAGGGGCTGAAACGGTAATAAGTATCGGCTTCATAAGTTACAGGCATGGTTGTTACTCCTCCAAATAAATCGGGTTGACTTCATAACGTTCGGGAATGCGGGTGACAGACTTTGCCAGTTCTACCCACACGGTGTGTTGATAGGTGTCCTTGCAGTCTTCATATTGCCGCTGTTTGGAAAACACCCATCCCACAATGACAGTGGAGCCGTCTTTCAAATCCCGGTACATTTTGGAAACGCACCGGCCATATTCCCTTTGAAGGAACTTGAACAGTTCCCCGATATTGTCCGTAAATGTTTCGGTATGGAACGGCTCCGATATGTAATGGTTTCTTGTTTCGTTGACATGGGTTTCTATGACATACACGGTTGTTACTCCTCTTGTTATCAGGCTGTCTCATCAGTAGCGGTAGCCTATCCCCGCCAGACCCGCATAAAGCGGGTTTCGACTAGAGGGACATGCACCGTTCAGACAATGCCTTTTCAAGCACCTTGTCTTTTTTGTACTGGGCTTGGAACCAGTCATAGAACATATCCAAGCCAAGCACTTTTTTAGGAAGCTTCATGGCTTCAATCCCGGTTGCTTCCCGTGCCAGTTGCAAGCCGTCTAGCCATTCATCCGGGTGGCCGTCACTGCTAACGCCAGCATCCGGGCAAAAATGCTCTAGGATACAGAGGCAGGCCACAACCGCCATATCGTAGGGCTTCCGGGCTGTCTTACAGAAATTGAAATTCAGGTTTAAGGCCAGAAAGAAATCCTCATGGGCATCCTCCCCAAGGCCATTGAATAAGAGAGAATCCTTTGATTTCTTTTTGGGAATCTCCAGGGTTTTCTTTTCCCGTTCCACCACCAAACGCATGTGCTTGATGGCTTGAATGAATTTCTTTTCGTTTAGGTTTTCACTTTTCCAGTAATGCGTATAACCCATTGTTTGTTACTCCTTTTTTCATTGACTCAACAGGAGGGGTTTCCCTCCCTTCAATCCCCGATGCTGGAGACTGAAGGGAGGGAGCCGCTAGGCGGCCTCCTCCAATGCTTCCGGTTTATCTAGTTCCCCGGCGGCTTTGAGAATGAATTGATGGGCCTTGCTGGCCTCGGTAGCGGCTTTGAATATCGCCTTTTTGTCGTTCTTCAGAACCCGCAACCATGACGCAATGTAGGAATCATGTTGAACGTTGCCTTCAAGCCCCAGATCGGCAAACAGGAACGCCGATCCCATTTCTGCGATCAGTTCCTCAAAGGCGTATGACTCATCCCCAAAGCGTCCCTTAAATTCCCGCTCAAGCCGGGAATGATGGCCCGTCCAGTGCGTCATTTCATGGAACAAGGTGCAATAGTAATCCCCGCCGGTTTTGAACCGTTCCTTTTTGGGCATGTTGATGAAATCGAATGAGGGGGAATAGCAAGCCCGAACGCCTGCCGCTTCAAAGCGAAGATCAACCTTATTGGCTTGGATGATCCCCTCAATGCGTTGGATATCCTCCCATGCCTGTTCAGGAGTTTTGATATCCGGTTTTTGAATTTCAATGCCTTCGCACTGTTCAACGTTGAACACGTTAAAGCATTTCAGAAATGGAATGCGCTTCACATTGTTGGGATCGCCTTCTTTGGGATCGGCCACGTCGGTAAAATTCCAGTAAACTACCGAGGTGGATTTTTCGCCTTTTTTGACCGATCCCCCCATTTCTGAAGCCTGTTTGTAGGTCAACCAGCCGTTAGAACCGTATCCCTTTTCCTCTTTTGTCATCCAAAGGATCGGAACGTTGATCCCGCTATAGCAACGGTTCATTTTGGCGTTATGCGGCAAGCCTGCATGGCCACCGTACCGGGCTTGATCCCAAGGGCATTTCCAGGGCCGTACCCCTTGTTCCAGGGAGACAATGATCTTGTCGGTGATCTCCTGATAGAGATCGCGTTTTGGCTTAGTTGTCATGGTGCTACTCCTATCGATTAACATTGTTTTAGTGTTTAACTTTGTTATAGTCTTTGAGAAACAAAAAGCCCATTTCTGGACTTATCAATGTTTAAGTCTATAACTTTGTTAAACTCATGAAAACCGATAAAATGATTTTCGTCAACCCCTCATGTAAAATATTTTTTTCAACAACGATGTTTTTGAGAGCTACAAAAAGCAATTCCACCGCATAACCAACCGATACAAAATAACCATTGCCCTTTGTATTGGGCCGTCACCCAAAAAGGTGATCCCCGTGTTGAACATCGCCGCTCAAGATAAATTTCTCCCACCAGTGGGATACAGATATAAACATCTCTCATCATAGGATCGCTACTCCATGATTAGCCTGATACCGTCTGTTACCCTGTATATCGGCATTATGCCCATTTCCTTTAATGTTTAAACGTCTAAAACCCTTGTCTGTAGAGACTTGTAGCAAAAATAGATCAAACAATAGATAAGGGAAAGGCAAGTGAAATAAAAAAGCAGGGTGATCCAGGCTATCAATAGCTTGATTCAGTCTGTTAGTGAGGAGAAAGTGAGGAATTGTTAGTTAGGGCTTAGGACTATCGATCCTGTAAAGGCTTTAGGGATAAGGGTTTCAGGAACAAGGCGTCTAGCCTAGAGAGCATAGTGTTTCCTATTGGGCTAGCGTTCATGGGGGCTATGGGGGGGCGGAGCGGGTTTCATACCACGATATAGGCTTTCACAAATCTCTGTCAATTATTTCCCCGGTCATTTTCGCTGGGTGTTGCTTTGTAAAAGCGGTGACCGTGGGTGCGCTGTTTTTGCTTCGCGGAGTTCTGTTTTAGTTCAAGAGCATGCAGTGGAAAAGCTATCTTATCTCTAAATTAACTTCTGTATTCATGCTTTTTTGGCTTTTCCTACAGGGCCACCTATTTCAGATGCTGATATAAGTTGCCCTGTAGGAGGAAAAGCGATGCAAGAAAATAATTTTCCATTGATCCCCAAGCTACTCCTCGATGAACTGAACCAACGATACCCAGAGCGGTATCCTGAAATGGAATGGTCAGATCGAGAGGTTTGGCTCAAAGCCGGGGAACGTCGCGTGGTTCGCTTCCTCAATGAGATGTATAAGCGACAGACCGAAAACATTCTGGAGGGGCCACTCTGATGTGTAGTTCAAAGCCTAAAGTTCCCAAGATCCAGCCGGTCAAGGCACCGGAATTACCACCGCCTCCTCCACCGCCTGAACCCACCCCGGAAGCACCGGTACTTAATGATCCTAACCGCAAGCGTAAGGATGACAGAAACGCCCGCCGATCCGGGACGCGCACTCTTCGTATTGATCTCTCCATTCCTGGTTCCGCCACTGGCATCAATATTCCGAATTAACGATAGCCATTATGAATATTGAATCCGTTGGGTCTGCTGAAGCCCGCTATCGTGAGCTTGAGCCAAAACGGAGTGTCTACCTGGAACGGGCGAGAGAAGTTTCAAAACTCACTATTCCCAGCCTGATTCCCCCTTCTGGTCAGACCGATACAATGCGCCTGGAAACCCCGTTTCAAGGTGTCGGCGCACGAGGGGTTAATAACCTTGCGTCCAAACTGCTCTTGGCGTTGTTACCGCCAAACAGCCCTTTCTTTCGTTTAAAAATCGATGACTTCACCCTGGGCCAACTCCAGAATACAGACCCGGCCCTGAAGACTGAATTGGAATCCGGTCTGTCCCGTATTGAACAGGCCGTGATGACAGAGATTGAAACCTCGGCAGACCGGGTGGCCGTTTTTGAAGTCCTCAAGCATTTGCTTGTTGCCGGGAATGTCCTGATGGATATGTCCCGTGACGATGGCATGCGGGTCTTTCACCTGGATCGCTATGTAGTCCAGCGTGACCCGATGGGACACGTTCTGGAAATCGTCATTCATGAAACCCTGGCTCCAGTGGCCTTACCTGACAATATTCGGAAACTGATTACGGATCGGATGGACAGTTCTGAAAAGACCGTCAATCTCTACACATGGATCAAGCGGACGGACAAACAATGGACAATTTCCCAGGAAGTCAAAGGAATCGTGATTCCCGAATCCAAGGGAACGTATCCATTGGATCGTTGTCCGTTTATTGCGCTTCGTGGAAACCGTATTGATGGCGAGGATTACGGGCGTGGGTATGTCGAGGAATACCTTGGCGATCTTAAATCTTTGGAAGGCTTGTCCCGTGCCATTGTAGAAGGTTCCGCTGCTGCGGCCAAAGTCTTGTTCCTGATCAATCCCAACGGGACTACCCGTGCCAAGACATTGGCAGAATCACCGAACGGTGCTATCCGGGAAGGCAATGCCGAAGATGTCACCGTTCTCCAACTGCAAAAGTTTAACGATTTCCGTATTGCGTATGAACAGATGGGACGCATTGAGGAAAGGCTTAGTTATGCCTTTCTTCTAAACTCCTCTATCCAGCGCAATGCCGAAAGGGTCACTGCTGAAGAAGTCCGCTTCATGGCGCGTGAACTTGAAGACGCATTGGGTGGACTGTATTCCATTCTGGCCCAGGAATTTCAGTTGCCGTATGTGCGGCGGAAAATCCACCAGATGGAAAAGGTCAAAAAGCTCCCGTCTCTGCCCAGGGATTCGATTAAACCGATGATTATCACTGGCCTAGAGGCGCTGGGACGGGGGCATGACCTGAATAAACTCGATGTCTTTATCACTGGATTGGCCAACACGCTGGGGCCGGAGATATTGGCCCAATACATGAACCTTGATGACTACATTGCCCGCCGGGCCACCGCTATCGGAATTGATACCAAGGGTCTGATTAAGACCAAAGAAGAAATCGCGGCGGCGCAACAAGCTGCCCAACAGCAAACCATGCTTAGCCAGTTTGGGCCGGAAGTCGTCCGGCAGGTTGGCGGTGTCGTTCAGAAAGGAGTATCCAATGTCCCTCAACAGCCCCCAAAGCAATCCACCCAGTGAGGTGAATACAACCGTCGTTTCCGATGAGGCATCGATCTTAGAACCTGAAAACGTGATGTCCATCCAGAGAACAGTCGTTGCCGAGGCTAACGCCGTTCTGGCGTCCAACCGGAAACGTGATCCTGTCGTCACCCTGATGCCTGACGGCACCCAAAGAATAGATTTTTAACCAATAGGAGATGCAACCAATATGGAACGCATTGAAATCAAGAGTCAACCTACTGGGCCGGATGCACCGGTTGAAGTGATACCGGATATTGAAACGGCAACAGCGGAAAGTACCAGCTCGGAAGTTAGAGCCGAAGAACGCCCATCCTGGCTGCCGGAAAAATTCAATTCACCGGAAGACCTGGCCAAAGCTTATGGGGAACTGGAAAAACAGTTTACTCATAAAGCTCAAACGGCAGAAACTGCAAAAACTGACGAAACGAAAACCGATGCTCCGAAAGCGGATGATGCGGTCAATAAGCTTGTAGAAAATGCCGGACTAAACATGACCGATTTATCGGCAGAATACGATCAATCTGGCCAACTCAGTGATGACAGTTACGAGAAACTGGCCAAGGCCGGAGTTAGCCGGGAATACGTCGATGGCTATATCCGGGGACAAGAGGCCTTAGCGGTTCAATATCAAAGCGAAGTCTTCGACATTGCCGGAGGCCAACATGGTTACACCGAGATGATCCAATGGGCTGCCAAGAATTTATCCACCGATGAAATCAATGCGTTCAACACCAGTGTCAATAGTGGCAACCTGGAACAAGCCAAGTTGAGTGTCCAAGGCATGATGTCTCGATATACGACTTCCGAAGGCAATGAACCCAGACTGGTCAAAGGCGTTGCCACCGGGGATGCTACAGCCGTCTTCCGCTCCACTGCGGAACTGGTCAGCGCCATGAAAGATCCCAAATACAAAAACGATCCGGCTTACCGTCAGGATGTTATCGATAAGCTGGGGCGGTCGAGCATCTTTTAAAAGTTTCGGGGCCGCTGGGAACGCCTTACGGTAGACCACTTTGCTGGTATCGAAGGAAACGAGGGTTCAACTCCCTCCGGCTCCACCATTTAGCTTGTAAATAAATAAACCGTGCATTCCAATCAAGTAAATCTCTCTAAAATAGCTCCAAGAATCTGGGGATAACTCCCGCTGAAGCGGTAGTACGACATATTTTATAAACTCTTCTTGATCATATTCTGTACCTAAAGACGGCATTAGATCATCAAAAACAACTCCTAATACAACCCCTCGCCATTTTTCATGAGATTTTCGTTGGATTGCTTCCATAATCAAACGGTAATGTTTATCCCATGATTCCATAACATCGGTTGCTATAAGATTATCCCGTTTCAAAAATTTTCTGTTTCGTTTTGTTCCCTGATACTTAGGTAGTTCTGTTGCATTTAAAGACACAAATACCACTGGGTCTTGGGCTAAAGCTTCCATTGCCAATTGGTTTAATTGATGATCTACTGCGGACGTAAATTCAATTTTGATAAGGCCATGACCATTTTTTATAACGGCATCGTAACTTTTATCATTTTTCTCAAATTTTACTTCTTGGTATTCACTGTTCTGAAAGGCTCCTTGCAATAGGAATCGCAGAGGCTTCATTTCAATAAAAAAATATTTCCGAAAATCATGATAACTTCTAGGCCATTTCTCAATGTCACGTCGAAATAGTTGGCTTGTTTCATAGTGCTGCCGTAATTCATGTTCTGTACTTGTAATCTCTTCTTCAAGCTCAATACAAAAATGAACGTACTCTTGGAATGAATATTCCTTATATAGCACCTCTTCTGAAGGAACTATTTTTAATAATGTTTCACGATCAAAAGAATTAGTTTGCATACTAGACCTTGATATTAGATCGACTCGATTATCAAGGTTATCACGAGTCTCTATCCTAATACAGTAAGAGCCAGTGCCCTTTTTTAAGGGGCTGACGCGCTACACCACCCGCCACGAGAAGGCCCTGTGAGCAATCACGGGGCCTTTGTCTTGCTTGGCTCCCTGCGGGGAACAACCGGCGGAACACAGTGCAACCGGTGATGTGGCCAATATCCCACCGAACAAAACGGAGATTTTGGCTATGTCTAATGCAACTCCCTCAAGGCTTGGTCAGATAAACCAAGCTGGCGCAACGGATGCGCTTTTTCTCAAGGTCTATGCAGGGGAGGTCTTGACCGCCTTTGAAGAGACCAACGTGATGATGGACAAGCACATCGTGCGAACCATTCCTCACGGCAAATCGGCCCAGTTCCCGGCGACCTGGAAAACCGATGCGGCCTATCATACGCCGGGGAACGAGTTGACTGGCTCACAGCGGGTTGTCCACGCTGAGCGGATCATCAACATCGATGACCTGCTGGCATCGGACACCTTCATCGCCAACATCGATGAAGCTAAAAACCACTATGATGTCCGGTCGATCTACTCGTCTGAACAAGGCCGGGCGCTGGCCCGAAAAGCCGATAAGCAGTTGCTGCAAATCGGTATCCTGGCAGCCCGCGCTTCTTCAACGGTTACCGGTGGCTTTGGCGGTTCACGGTTGGTCAACGCCAACTTCGATGTGGATGCCGAAACGCTGATTTCCGGGATTTTCGCCGCCGCGCAAGCGATGGACGAAAAGGACATCCCGGAAGAAGACCGTTACTGTTTCCTGAAACCGAAACACTACTCATTGCTTGCCCAAAACACCAAACTCTACAACAAAGACTGGGGCGGGATGGGTGTGTATGCGGAAGGGAAGATCCTCAAGGTCTCCAACGTGATGCTGGTTAAAACCAACAACTATCCGACCACCAACATCGCGTCCGGGGAAGCCGGAACCAACAACACCTACCACGGAGACTTCACCAATTCCATTGCCCTGGTGATGCACAAATCGGCAGTGGGTACGGTCAAGCTCCTGGATCTGGCTGTTGAGTCAGCGTATGACATCCGCCGTCAAGGCACCTTGATGGTGGCCAAGTACGCCATCGGCCACGGGATCTTGCGTCCTGAGTGCGCCGTTGAACTGGCCAAAGCGTAAGGAGGAATGACGATGACTACTGCACTTTTATCCGCTCAAGCCTCCAACGGTTCCGGGACAGCGGTAATTCTAAGCGCCAAGGTCGATGGCAATGCTTTCGGTATTGCTGTTTACGGGACTTTCGGTGGCGGCACTGTCACCATTGAAGTGGCGCTGGATGGCACCAACTATGCCCCCTTGGATACTTTCACGGCAGCCGGTATGAGAAATTACCGGATCTTCGTAGACAACGGTTCCAAGATTCGGGCAACCCTGGCCGGTGCAACTGGCCCGAACATAAACGCCCTGATGAGTGGTGCCTTCATGGGCATCACCCGAACAGACGCCTAATGCTCTCTCTGATGCTCCCACAGGAGGTTACCGGTTTTCCGGTAGCCTCCTGTTTTTTTGAAATGGAGGTTGACCGATGACGACCACACCACCGCTTCTGACGGAACTGGAAGCGGTGAACGTGATGCTTTCGGTAATTGGAGAAGCACCAATCAATACGCTGACCGGCGCGGCTACGGTGGATGTCATCCAGGCCAAGGCGATTTTGAGCCAAGTTTCCAGAGAAGTCCAAACCGTAGGCTGGCACTTCAACAGTGAGAAAGAGTATCCCCTGGTGCCGGATATCAATCAGGAAATCACTCTGGCTACCAACATGGTGCGGGTGGATGCCGATCAGTACCCCGAACTCGACGTGGTTCAGCGGGGCCTCCGGCTCTACAACCGGAAAGATCATACCTTCAAGTTTGACAAAACCGTTAAGGCGGAAATCGTTTTCCTATTGTCCTTTGAGGAAATTCCACAAACCGCCCGGCAATTTATTGTCATCCGTGCTGCCCGGATTTTCCAGGATCGCATGGTGGGGTCGGAGGTTCTGCATGGTTTTACGGCAGTCGATGAACAAAAAGCATTGGCTGATCTGAAAGATGCTGAAGGGGACACGGGCGATTACACCATCTTTGACCACTACGATGCCTACCGGCCTCTGGATAGGTGGTAAGCCATGCCGCTGGTCAGTGGATCGATCCCGAACCTGATTAACGGGGTCTCTCAACAACCTGCCCCGATTCGTCTACCATCCCAATGCGAGGAGCAGATCAACGGATACTCCTCAGTGGTGGAGGGCTTGAAAAAACGTCCGCCACTAGAGTTTGTTGCAAAGCTCAACAGCCTTCAGGTGGGAAGTGCCTTTATCCATACCATCAACCGGGATAGCGCCGAGCGGTATGTCGTTATCATCACCGATGAGGATTTAAAAGTTTATGATCTGGCTGGTGTTCAAAAGACGGTAACTTTTCCCAACGGCACGGCCTACCTCGACGCTGCCGTGCCCTCTACTAGCTTCCGAGCCGTCACCATTGCGGATTACACCTTTGTGGGGAATCTCACCAAAACAGTTGCCTTTACCAGTAATAAGTCTCCGAAATATGGCAGTGCCGGATTGGTCTTTGTTAAACAGGCGAATGTCAGTAGTAACTACAAGGTTTTTGTAGATGGCGTTCAAAAAGCCAGTCATGCCACGACCACTACCAACATCCAAACTGAATATATTGCAACACAGCTAGCAACCCAACTGACCACCAATCTGGGAGCAGGGTGGACGGTAACGAGGGTTCAATCGACCGTTCAAATCAAGAAAAACGATGGCACTGCCTTTACCCTAGACACCGAGGATAGTAATGCGGGTAATGCGTTGAAATCTGCCAAGGAAAAAATCCAACGCTTTACCGATTTACCCACGGTGGCCCCCAGGGACTTTGTGATCGAGATTACCGGCGATCAAAGTTCCAGTTTTGATAATTACTTTGTGACCTTTGAACCCAGTGATGCAGGCAGTAACTTCGGAACCGGCGTCTGGCTGGAAACGGTGAAGCCGGATATCAACTGGGAACTTAATCCGGCCCTAATGCCACACACTTTGATCCGGCAATCCGACGGGACATTTGTTTTTCAACAAGCCACCTGGGGAAAGCGCATTGTGGGTGATGAAGAATCCGCCCCCAATCCATCCTTTGTGGGCAGCATGATTAATGACATTTTCCTGTTCAAGAACCGCCTGGGCTTCCTGTCTGACGAAAGTGTGATTTTCAGCCGTGCCGGAGAATTCTTTGAATTCTTCCCGGAAACCGTGACCACCTTACTCGATAGCGATCCGGTGGATGTGGCCGCTTCCAGCAACAAAGTCTCTATCTTGCGCCATGCGATTCCTTTTGATGAGGACTTATTGCTCTTTTCGGATCAAACCCAGTTCATTTTAAAAGGCGGGGATATTCTCTCATCCAAGACGGTTTCCATTACTCAGAAAACAGTCTTTGAAAACTCTCGGATCGCCAAGCCCGTTGGGGCTGGAAAGAACGTCTTCTTTGCTGTTAATAACGGCAGCTTTACCCAGATCCGGGAATACTTTGTGTCGGATCAGAATGAGACCAATGATGCCGCCGATATCACGGCACACATCCCAAAATATATTCCCAAGGATGTCAGCAAGCTGTCTGTCACCACCAATGAAGATTTGCTTTGTACCCTCAGTCCCAATACGCCTAATGAGGTTTATGCCTACAAATACTATTGGCGAGGCAATGAAAAACTGCAATCAGCTTGGAGCCGTTGGACGTTTGGGAATTGCACCATCCTCAATATCGACTTTATTGAATCCCTCCTCTATATCGTAACCCAGCGGACGGATGGCGTTTATCTGGAAAGGATGACGGTAGCTCCCAAACAGGTGGATACCAATTCAACCTACGTGACACATCTGGATCGCCGTCTTCAGAACAATACTCCCGGTGTTTCCGTTTCCTATAATGCAGGATTGGATATAACCACCTGGACACTGCCTTACGCCGTTTCTGGGGTGATGCAAGTGGTGACGAGGGACAGCACCGTTGGGCTGAAAGAAGGCATGCTGATCCCGGTGATTGAACAAACCGGCAGCACCGTGAAAGTTCAGGGTAAGTATGACCTGGAAGACGTGTTTATCGGGCAGCAATATGAATTGCGTTATACCTTCAGTCACCAGTTCTTGAGAGAAAGTTCGCAGAATGGCAGCCAATCCGCCTTGGTATCGGGACGGCTTCAGATGCGAGCATGGACGCTGGTATTTGAAGACTCTGGCTTCTTTTCGGTGTCCGTTACCCCGAAGTTCCGGGATACCTTCCTCTACAAATTTACCGGGACGATTTTGGGAGCCGGGAACAACACCATTGGATCAGTTCCATTGGCAGATGGGGAGTTCACATTCCTCGTCCAATCCAAAAATGATCAAGTCATCATTGAAGTGATCAATGACACGTTTCTCCCTTGTCATCTCCTGAGTGTCGAGTGGGAAGCCCTTTATAACAGAAGGAGCCAAAAAGTATGACCGCTTATCTCAAGCCTGCCACGCTGGAAGAGGCGATGGCTCTTGCCCAGGACTTGAGACCAGAAGACGAAGCGGAAATCAGGGCCATGAGTGGGCATGAACCAATGATATCCCTGAGTCACGGAATTCAATTCTCAGACTTACCCACCACCGTGATGGATGAAAATGGCTCGATTCTAGGGATGTTTGGGGCCGTGCCTGCCGGGAAGAATCCTTGTGTGGGCGTAGTCTGGATGCTATGTTCCCCAAAAATCATGAAACATCGACGGCAATTCGCCAAGGAATCCCGCCAATGGATTGAAGCCATGCACCGGCGATATGACCTCCTCTGGAATGTGGTGGATGAGCGGAACACCGTCCATATCCGATGGCTCCAGTGGTGCGGCTTTACGATTATCAAACGCCATGAGGCATTGGGCATTGAACAACGTCCTTTCCTTGAATTTGTGAGGATTAAAACTGACGATGTGTGAACCGGCAACCATTTCTTTGGCGCTGGGTGGATTAGCGATTGTTACCAGCGCCGCTACCGGGATTGCCTCATACGTCGGTCAATCGCAACAGGCAAATGCCCAGGCATCCTATCAAGCCCAATTGGCCCAGGCCCGGAACCAGGAGATTCTTGAAAATGCCCGGTTGGCCCAGGAAAGCTATCTTCGGCAAGCCCAGCAACTGAACCTACGGCAGCAGCAGGAAGATGAGAAATCCTCCCAGGAAATTCAGCAAACGCGGTTGGACGCCGCACAGGCCAGGGCCACCACGCGGGTAGCCACCGGCGAAGCTGGTGTATCAGGGTTGTCCGTAGACAACTTACTTCGGGATTTTTACCGACAGGAGGATGTCTTTAACGAAAGCGTCCGGCGCAACCGGGACTTTTCCAGGTTCCAGTCCCAAGAGGATATGAAAGGGTTACAGGCGGAAGCCCAGGGCCGCATTGCTTCGGTTCGCCCCTACCTGCCTGAACCGGTGGTGCGTCCCAACTTGTTGGGGTCGGCGCTTCAGATTGTGAGTGATGTGGCCTCCCGTGGTTCGGATCTCTCCGATAAATACAAACGGTACAAGGACGGCTGGTAGCAATGGCCAAACGAGTTCAGATCACTGGGGAGATTCAGCCCCAGGGATTGCAGCCGCAAGCCCGGCCCGTGGACACGTATTATCATCCACAAGAACAAACGGTCGCACCGCCCCCCAAAACTAACAGTTTGCTCCAACTGGCGGAATCCCTTCAGGCAATTCAACCCGGCTTAGATCGATTTATCGCCAATCGGGATAAGCAGGTTACCGAAAAGCAAAAAGTTGAAGCTGAAACAATGGCTGGGCAACTGGCTCTTCAAAACCAGTCTGATTGGAACTCTTCCATCCAATCCGTTCGCAAGAAACTGAGTGATCCCAATCTTGCTCCCATTGAGCGGGAACGCTTATCAAAGCAACTCCAGTTGTTCCAATCGTCTAATCCCTGGCTTCGGATCTACTTTGACAAAGCGCAACTCGGCCAAAAGGCGTTGGAGTTTGATCAGGCGGTTCGCACCGAGTGGGCCAATAACCCGGTTCGAGACAGCGATAACCCGGCTGACTTTGACACCTTCTTTGAAGAGCGATTGAACAAGGCGTTTGAAAGCATTCAGAGCAAGTATCATACGCGGGCCTTTGCGGAAGATTTCTTTCCCCAGGCTCAGAAAACCCGTGATGCTTTGCTCAATGAGCATATCAACTATCGACAAAAGCAGGTGATTGAAAACGCCAAGAACGCTTTCAGCAGTCTGGCGACCACCAAGCTGAACGGATTTAGAGAAGCCTTGCAAACAACTTTGGTAGATCGTGCGCTTGCCATCGGTGAAATAGAAACACTGGATGGAAACCAAAAACTGGAAATGTTCCAGAAAGATCGGGACGCGCTTTACCAGCAATGGGCGGATGACTTATCCAACGAGGCGAAAAAGGCCATCCAGATGACCGGCGGTAGCGGCACCGAAATGAACGCCATTCTGGCTGACTCCATCATTGCGGTGGCCTCAGAAGCCAAGAATCCGAAGATTCTGGATCTGGCCCGCTACGTGACCACCAGGGACAAAGCCAAGCTCAGTGATATCGCCGATATCAAAGGGAAACTCAATGATGCCAGAAGAGCCATTAACAGTGAACGATTCACCGATGTTCAACGAGAAGACGCATTGGAAGAACGAGACCGGAAAGAATTCCTGAGAAAAGCGCAAGTAGAAATCTTTGATAACTTGCATGGCGATCCCTGGCAGGATTTGTCCAAGTATCGCAAGGACTTCAATGAGAAACAGATGGCGGATGAATTCCTGGAAATCCTGCAAGTTCAGCGGAAACTTCAAGAACAACGCAGAAACCCCATCCCTCAAGGCAGGGGTGGTACGGCAGATGTGGGGAATTACGTGTATGGCGGCGGCACCGATATCGGGAAAGTGAATCGGGCCTTTCTCAACAATGACATTACTGATGATGAATACCGGCAATATGGGCAAACCGTGAACATCAACCGGGATCGGGAATTGCGGGATTCGGGATTATCCCAGTTGAAAAAAGAACTGACCGAAACCGCCGTACAGAACGCCATCGACAAATACAAACTCAACCTGTCCAGCTTTGCCGCGAATCGGGCCGAACGGACAAAGAGCCGGAATGTCCAAGTGGAAACCGAAGTCCGGCGATCTATTGATTCCTGGATACGAGAGCAAGAGAAGAAGAATCTCTCGCCTTCGCGGGATGAACTCAATGACTACCTCTGGAACAAGCTCTTTCCCAGATTGGATAAACAGTTTGGAGCGAGTCCCCAAAGTGGGACACAAAACCCCTCTCAAAATACCTCGCTTACGCCGGAACGAGGCAAGCAAATGATTCAGGAAATCAACCGTTCTACTCTCACACCACAACGAAAACAGCAAGCCATCCAGGCCATTCAAAAGAGGATTAAATAGTAATGCCGAATGAATTCAGTCCAGAGCTTCAGTCGATCTTGGAAGAAGAAGGAATTACGGAGCAACCGGCTAAAGCTGCTGAAACACCCACCGAAACTTCCGTAGAAGTGCCAGAAATAGTAACCCCTGAACCTGAGCCTTCTGAGGAAGAAGGGTTTGATCTCGGTGGTGCGGCGCTGGATGTCACCATTGGCATCCCGGAAGCAGTCGGCATGGGGGCCGTGAATTCGGTAGGAGAAACCATTGAGGGGCTATACGGCGCGGCGGATTGGGTCACCAATCGCTTTGGCGGCGACCTGCCGGATAAGGAATACGTGCCGTATGAACCCAGTACCACCACCGGCAAAGTGCTGGAACCCATTGCCCGTTTTGTGGGTGGGTTTGTCGGAGCCGGAAAGTTCTTGAAAATGGCAGGCTGGGCCAGTAAAGGGAAGAAGGCATGGGATATTACACGGGCAGCGGTACAGGGTGGCTTGGCCGATTTCTTTTCCTTTGATGCTCATGAGCAGCGCCTCTCCAATCTGGTTCAGGAAAACCCGGCCCTCAGAAACCCTGTTAGTGAGTATCTTCAGGCCAAACCGGAAGACTCCGAAGCCGAAGGCCGGTTCAAGAACGTGGTGGAAGGGATGGGTCTCGGTGTAGCAACCGATGGACTATTCACCGCGCTGAAGCAATTGAAACGGCTTCGGTGGCTTCGTGGAACCAAGGGTGACGCGGGAGCCGCCGAGGAACTGGCAAAAAATAGTGATTCCATTGATGCCGAACTCGACATGCTCTTTCCTAAAAAAGTCACAACCAAAGTGGAAGGCAAAATTGTAGAACCCAGCTTAGCCCCTCTTCTCGATGAATCAGGCAAGCCGATCAATACCTACACCCCTCCGATTGATACCGTAAAGGCCGAGGCTTACGGCAAGGAATTTAACCGAATTCTGGAAGAGGGCGGCGATCCCACCAAAATAAACCTGAACCCCTATCTCGATCCGACCGCTTTCCAGAGTGCCGATAAGGTGGAAGCATTGGTGGATCACATGGTTCAAGCCATTCGGGATAACGACAAGGTAATCTCCCACCCGGAAACCATTGAAGAGGCTGAAAAGAAATTCAGTGAAACGATTTCCAGTTTGGCCGACATTAAAGATGTTTCCAAAGAAAGCCTGACGCAGACCTTGCTCAAGGATGCGGAAACCATTCGGGAAGCAGGCATCCGGGGCGTGGTGGTCTCCAACGTGTTAAACGCGATTGCACAGGAAGCGGATCGCTTGGCTCCGTTGGTCAAGAATCTGGATGATGATGCGGTGGGGCAACTGGAACAACTCCAGGAAGCAGCTTACCGGATTGTTCCAGCAGACAGTCTGGTTGGCACCGAATTGGGTAGGAGTTTAAATGCCCGGAAAATCCGAAGCTCTTTTGCGAAAGATGCGGCGGAAATTCTCCAAAACCAGGGCATGAGTCCACTGGAACTAGCCGAGGCTATCCAGAATGCCAAGAATATCTACGCCAAAAGTAAAGTGCTTCAACTGAGTTTGGATACCATTACACGGGTTCGGATCAATGCGATGCTCTCCGGGCCAGTGACCCAGATGGTGAACATCACCTCCAACCTGATCAAGACTGGGCTGGCCCCATCGGAATATATTCTGGGCGGATTGATTCAATCGGCCAAAGGGCTGGAATCAGGGAAAGAATCCATTCGGCAAGGCTTGAGCCTCTACCGTGGTATTTGGGGTTCAATGGCGGACAGTTGGAGGATGGCCGGATCAGCCATCAAGAACCGGCGAGGCGTATTCCGGGGCGGGGAATTCTCTCAATTGGATGTCTTTGCCGAGTTGGACAAGGCTGAAAATGTGGTAACCAATGCCCAAGACGCTTTGAAGTTTTCAACGTTGGAAGACCTGAAAGCCAGTAGTGAACGAATCAACCAAGCCATTCAGGAGGGCGACACTGGTAAACTCACCTCCCTGGTCTGGAGTACCGGTTTGCGGACGTTAGGAGCGGTGATCGATGTTCCTACCACCTTGCTGAATGGGGCGGATGAATTTTTCTTGAACTTAAATGGTCGGGGCATGCTGTATTCGGAACTCACCGAACAAGGTTTATCTCAAGGCTTAGCTCCCGGCAGCAAGGAACTTTCCCAGTTTGTCGAATCCAGCTTTCAGAAATATTTCAGCCAGAACGGTGCCTTAATCAAAGAAGATGAAATTGGGCGCCGGGTCTTTGCGTATGCTACGGATTCCAACTTCTCCAAGGCGATGACAGATGACACGATTTTCGGAAAGGTGGGCATACTGCTCAAGAAAGGCTCGGAATCAGATGGAGTTTTCGGTTTTGCCATGCAGAATATTTCTCCCTTTATCCGAACCCCGGCCAATCTCATTGAGGATGTGTTGAACCACGTTCCGGGCGTCAACGTGATTCTCAATCGACAGGTAAGACAAGACCTCCAGGCCGGAGGATTAAGGCAAGCCCGTCGCATTGGGGAAATGGTCACCGGTTCCATGTTTCTGGCGACAGCGGCGGGATTGGTTTCCCAAGGCCATATCACCGGTTCCGGGCCAACCAATCCGCAGATCAGAGACCAGCTCAAAAAAGCGGGATGGAAACCCTATTCCATTCGCATCCCGGATGCCCAATCTCCCGGCGGATACCGGTATTTTGAATTGGCCCGGTTTGAACCGTATTCAACGTATTTCACGGTGGTTGCCGATTTTATGGAAGCTCAACAAGCCGGTGCCCGTGGTGATAGCCAAGAGTTTTACAGCAAGCTGGTGGGCAGTATCACCAGCAACCTGACCAGCCGGAAATATTTGACGGGCTTAATCGACACAATGGATTTGATTGGTGGGATGGCGTATGGCGATCTGGATTCGGTAGAGAAATTCACCAACGATCTGGCGGGAAGTTTTGTACCCTCACTGGGAAAAGCCGTGCGGGAAATACAAGACCCCATGTATCGGGATGCCCGGAGCTTTGTGGATGCCATGCGGAACCGGACGCCGTTTCTTTCCGAGAATGTACCAGTGCAATATGACTTCCGGGGTAAGCCTTCGCTGACACCGATTTTGAGCCTGTACACCAAATCCGATATGGACGAGGTGGATGTGGAAGTGTTGAAACTGTCTCAACTGGGCGGGCAAGTGGATACGGTCTCCAACCGGGATCGGCGCTTTCTCAGCCAGTTCAAAAGCAAGGACGGAAAGACCGCGTATGAACGCCTGAATGAATTGATGGGTGAAGTGGGTTTGTTGTACTTCCGGGAAGACATGGAAGGAAAAACACTCACCGATACGCTTAAGGAAGCGATTCGTTCCAAGGATTATCAGGCAGCTTCCGATCCCTTTACTTCCCATGAATTCCAGGGCCAAGGCGGCAAGGTCTTTATGCTGCGTAACGAGGTGGCCAGATATCGGGATGCCGCAATGGAGCAATTGTTCCTCGAAGGCTTCAAGAATCCTAACGGTGATGGCTTGGCGAGAGTTTTGGAGATCAAGAAAACCATTCCCAAGGTTCAGACTCAGGATGACTTACAACAGCTTCTACAAGGTGACACCGGCTCCTCCAGCGATGCCAGCCCAGATACTTACGCCCCCATCTTTCAATTCGGGCAATAAAAGGAGAACTTAATGCCTCTATCCTTCGTGCAATACACGGCGGATGGAGCAACGGACACGTTTAACATTACGTTTCCATACATCAGCACAAGCCACATTCAAGTCAAAGTCAACGGTGTCCTGGATAGTGGAATTACTTTCCCAACCTCTTCCACCGTAAAAACATCCACCATTCCAACCGCTGGACTCATTGTTGATGTCCGGCGGATAACCCCCAACACTGCGAGGCTGGTGGACTTCCAAGATGGCTCCCTCTTAAGTGAAGGGGATTTAGACAAGTCAGCCCTGCAAAACTTCTACATTATGCAGGAATTGTATGATATTCAGGGCAACCAACTGGTTCTGAATAGCAGCAATGTTTACGACGCCCAGAACAAGAGAATTGTTAATCTTGCCACGGCTATCAACAATCAAGATGCTGTCAACAAGCTGTATGTGGATAACCTCACGGGTGGTTTTGCCCCAAAAGACGCAACGTATTTAACGCTTTCCTCCAATGCCAGTTTAACCTCTGAACGGATGCTGACGCCTGGCACTGGTTTGACGGGGAATGATGGCGGTGCGGGAAACCCTTACACATTGTCTTTAAGCGTTCCGGTCTCTTCTGCTCATGGAGGTACTGGCTTAACCTCTATCGGGACGGCTAATCAAATGCTAGGGGTGAATAACGCCGCCAACGGGTTGGAATACAAAACTTTAACCGCCGGTTCCGGTATCGGTATTTCCAACGGGACAGGATCGATTACATTCAATTCCACGATTACCCAATACACTGATGAAATGGCTCAGGACGCCGTGGGCGGTATTCTTTCCGACACGGCCACCATCGACGCTACCTATAATGACGCTGGCAACGCCATTACACTTGACCTGAAAGATAACAGTGTCTCCGATGCCAAGTTGAGAGATTCGACCGGTCTTTCCGTGATTGGCCGTTCCGCCAATTCAACTGGAGATCCGGCGGATATTACGGCGGGAAGTGATGGCGGTGTCCTGAGACGTTCCGGGACGACACTGGGATTTGGAAGTATCCCTTCAAGCAGCGTGACAGGACTTGGCGCTTTAGCAGCCAAGAATACGGTAGGAACATCGGACATTGATAATGATGCCGTGACTTTTGCGAAGATGCAGAATGTCACGTCAAGCCGTTTATTGGGGCGTTCCACGGCAGGCGCAGGCGATGTGGAAGAGATCCTCATTGGTACTGGTTTATCCCTTACAGTAGGAAGCCCCTTTACATTGTCATTAAGCATCCCTGTTTCAACGGCCAATGGTGGAACGGGTCTGACTTCCATCGGGACGGCCAATCAAATCTTGGGCGTGAATAATGCTGCCGGTGGCTTGGAATATAAAACGCTTACGGCTGGAACGGGGATCAGCATTTCCCACGGGGCCGGATCGGTCACCATCAATTCTACCGTTCCCCAATACACCGATGAAATGGCTCAGGATGCAGTGGGTGGAATACTTTCCGATACGGCTACCATCGACGCTACTTATAATGACGCGGGCAACACCATTACCTTTGACCTAAAAGATAACAGTGTCTCCGATACCAAGCTGAGAGATTCGACCGGTCTTTCCGTGATTGGCCGTTCCGCCAATTCAACTGGAGATCCGGCGGATATTACGGCGGGAAGTGATGGCGGTATCCTGAGACGTTCGGGGACGACACTGGGATTTGGAAATATCCCTTCAACCAGCGTGACGGGTCTTGGATCGCTTGCCACCAAGAACACGGTCGGCACTTCCGATATTGATAATGATTCTGTGACATTCGGCAAGGTTCAGAATATTACATCTCAACGTCTATTGGGACGTTCAACGGCGGGTTCCGGGGATATGGAAGAAATTACCCTGGGAACCGGATTGTCTTTGGATAGTGGGACGTTAAGCGCAACCGGCGGTGGTGGGGGTGGTGGTGCGCCAACGGACGCCACCTACATCACCCAGACATCCAGTAGCGGCCTATCCAATGAACAGGCGTTGTCTGCGCTTTCTACAGGCATTGTCAAAGTAACCACCGGCACGGGGGTTCTGTCGAGCGTTGCTGCGCCATCGGGTGCGATTGTAGGCACAACAGACACGCAAACCCTGAGCAACAAGCAAATCACTCCCAGAGTAGTGGCGCTGACTTCCGGCACCACGGTTAATACAGATGCTTCAACGGGAGACGTATTTACCCTATCACTGGCGCATGACGCAACAATGGCGGCTCCCAGCAATCCAACAAACGGTCAATTAATCACTTACCGGATTCAACAAGATGCTACAGGCGGTAGAAATTTAGCCTGGAATGCTATCTTCGGTATTAAAAGGCTTGATCTTAATACCTACAGTTATAATACCCAACCTTTTACCATGACAGAACCTAGCAGCTTGTCAGACTTGCAGCAATCGCCGGAAGCCGGAATAATTTTTGAAGTCTCATTCCGATATAATTCCAGCCTTTCAAAATGGGAAACGGTTCATTATACGGGTCTTGGTTTTCATGAAGAAGCTGGCAGTTTCGTTCTTGGCAGCACTACCGGCACTATCGATGAACTGCCGGAGAATGACGATATTGGGCAAGTCGGTACAGTAAACTGGACAAATCCTGGCAACGTAACAGCGGAAGATAACAGCTATGCTACTGTCGTTCTTGGAACAAATGATATTTCTTATTGGCTAAAGGTATCAGACTTTGAGCTTGGTGTGCCAAATCAGGCGTCAGTAGTTTCGGCGATTTGCAAACTGAATATAGAAATCACCGCTAAAACAACGGTACAACAGCTTTACTCTATTGTTATAACGCCTATGACTGATGGGCCAGGGGACGAATTAGGGAACTACGCTAACTTACTATTTTCAGATGATGGGTCTGTTACTTTCGAGCTTTCAACCAGTGAGCAGACAATAGCATGGGAACTCGACTTCACTCAGAGCTACTTTAGATTAGCTTCAAATCAATGGATTGATACAGAAACATTTGGGATCGCGCTTCAGATTGCCAATATGGGCGCTCCAAGCGCCACAGTGTCTATTGACAGTATTAAGTTGAAAGCAACGTGGATTGATCCTGGCTAAAACCAACGATGAGGATAAACCATGAAAGATAACGAGACGATTTTTCTTCATCTGGGACGCCTGGAAGGGAAAGTGGATGCGATTCTTTCCAACCAGACCCTGATGGCGAATCAACTGGACGATCACGATGATCGCATCGGAAAACTGGAACACCACCATTCATGGTTTCTCGGTGCTTCCGCCGTGGTGGCCAGTGTGGTGGCGACCGCCGTGGGATTCTTCAAAGGGGGTCACTGATGGAAGAAGAAAAGATGGATGCCCTCTATGGCCTGTTTCTGGAGGACTTATTGGCCCTGGTGAAATCCGGGAAAGTCAAAGCCAGTGACAGAGCAGTCATTCGCCAGTTTCTCCGGGATCACGATATGGCCTCCAAGCGTCCCAAGCCCAGTACCCTAGAAGCATTGGTGGATAGGCTACCTCACTTTGGCGATGATGACGATCCGGTTGACGATCACTAGAGCCAATGCAAAAAAACAGTCGAGACCCGTTACTGGATTTTCGGGTCTTTTTGTTTGTCGTCTGGAAATTTCTGGGGCTGCCTGAACCAACGCCCATTCAATACGACATTGCTCACTGGCTACAACAGATTTACAAGAAACGCGGCCCACGCCGGGCCATCATCGAAGCATTCCGAGGGGTAGGGAAAAGCTGGATTACGGTGGCCTTTGTTTGCTGGGCGCTTTACCTCAACCCGCAACTCAAGATTCTGGTAGTTTCGGCATCCAAGTTTCATGCCGACAACTTCACCACTTTTGCCATGCGCCTCATTATGGACATGCCCGAACTGGAGCATTTGAAGCCCAGAGGAGATCAGCGTAACTCCAAGGTAAGTTTTGATGTCGGCCCGGCCACGGCTGACTTGGCACCTTCGGTCAAATCGGTGGGGATTACCGGCCAACTCGCTGGCTCACGAGCCGATCTCATTGTGGTGGATGACGTTGAGGTGCCAAACAACTCTGCAACTCAGATGATGAGGGAGAAGCTGGCCGAAGCCGTCAAGGAATTCGATGCTATTCTCAAGCCCAACGGGATCGTTATCTATCTGGGAACACCCCAGACTGAGATGAGCTTGTACAACATCTTGCCGGAACGTGGTTACACGCTTCGGATCTGGCCTGCCCGGTATCCTGGTAATGAGTTGGTTAAGTATTACGGGGATAAGCTCTCTCCCAAGATTCTCAAGGCGCTGGAATCCGATGAGTTCCTAGTGGGAAGTCCCACTGATCCCAAACGCTTCTCGGATTTTGACTTGCTGGAACGGGAGAATTCTTACGGGCGTTCCGGTTTCCAGTTGCAGTTCATGCTCAACACACGCCTATCGGATGCTGAACGCTACCCACTCAAGCTCAATGATCTGGTGGTCATTGACTGCAACGTGGAACTAGCCCCGGAGAAAGTCATTTGGGCCAGTTCACCGGAACTCATCATCAACGAGCTTCCCAACGTGGGCCTGGGTGGGGACAAATATCACCGGCCAATGGCGATTCAGGGTCAGTGGATTCCCTATACGGGATCGGTTATGGCCATTGACCCGTCAGGCCGGGGCAGTTCCGAAACCGCCTATGCCGTGGTCAAAATCCTCAACGGCCAGTTGTTCTTGCTGGAATCCGGGGGCTTTCTGGGTGGCTATACCGATGAGACGCTTGGCAAGCTAGCAGAAATTGCCAAGCGGCAGAAGGTCAACCGGGTGCTGATCGAGTCCAACTTTGGGGACGGTATGTTCACGCAACTTCTGAAGCCGGTGATGGCCAAGGTGCATCCAGTCACGATGGAAGAGGTCAAGCACAGCGTCCAGAAGGAAAAGCGGATTATCGACACGCTGGAGCCAGTCTTGAACCAACATCGGCTCATTGTGGATCGCCGACTCATTGAGCAGGACTACCAATCCACCCAGAGCCTGCCGTCAGAACAAGCTCTCAGATACCAGTTGTTCTACCAGATGACCCGGATTACCAAGGAGCGGGGAGCCTTGGCCGAGTATGACCGCTTGGATGTCCTGGCAATGGCCGTCGCCTACTGGGTCGAGCAGATGGCCCGCGATGTAGATATGGCCATTGCCGACGAGAAGGAACGTCGTCTCAAGGATGCCTTGGAAAATTTTATGGATCATGTGATGGGTCATAAACCCAAGCAGGATACGTGGATGTAGTGCTGTGCTGTTTTCATTGATATAATGGGGGGATGTTTAGTTACAATCGCTTATTCAGCCTGTTCCTACTGCTTCTCCTGTTTTTGGGAGGGCTTGGCGCTCAAAGTGGCCTGGTAATGTGCTATGGAGCCGATGGCCATGTTGCCATCGAAGTGGGTAGAAGCGATTGCAGTGATAAACCCCTGCAAATTGATAATTCTCACAACCGTCAAGAAACACTGGCAAATCAAACACATTGTGGGAAATGTACCGATATTCCTTTGATGTTCCAGGCTACGGAGTCTGTTTCATCAGAGCAAGCCAGTCTTTCATTGGATCTCAAACCCATTTATCTTGCGGCGTCATGGGAAGTCTATCCCAGTTTATTTCTGGAAACAGCCACCGAAGGGCAACTCCCTCAACCACCACCAATTCTTGATCCGGTTTTAAAAGCTCGCCGCACGATTGTCCTGTTGATTTAACCTCCCTGTGATCTTTTTTAAAAATCACAGAAGGAGGTTATTCGTGTGTTTTCACGTCTATTATCAACAGTCTTAATCATCTATTTTTTGGCAATTCCAGCTTTTGCAGAATCGTTGACGCTGGAGCAAGCCATTGACACCGCCATCCAAAACAATCCCCAATTGAAGGCAGCCAAAGCCAGACTAGGGGTGAGCGATGCCGAAATTAAAACAGCGGGTGCCCGTCCCAACCCGATGGTTGTTTCTGACAATGGGATTGCCGAAGATACTTATCGAGCCGGGATTGAGCAAACTATTGAACTGGGCGGCAAGCGGCGCAAAAGAATTGCCGTGGCCAA
The DNA here is from genome assembly GCA_016712355.1 of Vampirovibrionales bacterium. Lineage (NCBI taxonomy): Bacteria > Bacillati > Candidatus Melainabacteria > Vampirovibriophyceae > Vampirovibrionales > Vampirovibrionales bacterium. The sequence goes on from JADJRF010000005.1 coordinate 149,250, forward strand.
AGCCCAATTGACCGTGGTTCAAAGCGAGATTGATCAGGCATGGTTGGAACTCAGAGCCAACGTCAGAAGAGCCTATACTCGTCTGTATTTGACCCAGGAACAGCAGAAAGCCCTTGAGGAGATTTTATCCGGTACAGAGAAGTTATTGTCTGTTTCCCAAAAGCAGGAACAGGCCGGAGATGTTTCCCAACTGGATGTATTGCAGGCGGATATTTCCGTCGTCAATGCTAAAAATGACCTGCAAACTCTGGTCAATCAAAGGGTGGAAGCAAGAAATCACTTAAACTCACTCTTAAACCAGCCCTTGGATACTTCGGTGGCATTGTCTCCCCCAACCTTATACCCAACGTTATTGGAAACCCCTGCCCCATCACTTACAAAATCATCAGATGGGACGCTTCAAGCCAGTGTCGCTAAAACAGATTTTAGCCTGGATAAACTCATTGAAACGGCTTTGTCCCATCGACCGGAAATGTTGCAGAACGAGCGGCAAATGGCAGTAACTGAGAGACAACTTTCCCTGGCCAAGGTCAATCGCATTCCCAACCTTTCGTTGACGGCAGGCCCGGATATTGTGATTCCGGGTGGTGGAGATGAGGGAGGAAAGGCGTTCGGCGCTTTTATTATCGGAACAATGGAATTGCCTGTCTGGAATCGTCAGCAAGGGCCGATTCAAAAAGCTCTGGCAGAACAGGCGCAATTACAGCAAGAGCAAATCGTCCTCAAAAATAAAATTACGCTGGAAGTTACCAATGCCTATAACGCCTTTTATGCCAACCAGGATCGGGTGATGCGGTACGAAACGGAACTGTTCCCCAAAGCCCAGACCGTTGCGGAAAAATCCAGGCGAAGTTTTGAAGAGGGCAAGTCTTCCATTTTGATTCCCCTGCTTGCCCAGAAAGCGTATACAAATACACGGCTAGGGTATCTTCAGGCGATGATGGACTTGCAAAATGCGATCAGTGATTTGGAAAGAGCGGTAGGGACAGGATTATGAAAAAACAAATATTGCTTCTAGTGATGATGGCTACTATCGTTGGATTGAGTGGATGTGCGTCAGAAAAGAAGGAAGAAGCGGAAGGGCATTTGTCCGATGTAATCGAAATCAGTGCCGATGCCGTTAAAAATGCCTCGATTCAAACCCTGACCGTGACAGAGAAAGCGGCCAGCGGTCAGCTTGGAAGTGTTGCGGAAATCCGTGCCAACGAAAACCGAGTGTTTCATATCAACCCGCCGATTCCCGGTCGCGTGGTAGAAGATCGGGTGTTGCTGGGCGATGTGGTGAAACAAGGCCAAGTGGTGGCGATACTCCAAAATGTGGAAGTCGCCAAGGTGAATGCCGAATTTATTCACCAGCTTCACCAGAACGAGGTGGATGCCCGGCAAGCCAGAACCAGACTGGGGCTGGCCAAAAAGAATCTGGATCGTGAAAAGAAATTGCTCGAAGAAGGAATCAGCCCTCGTAAAGACTATATTCAAGCGGAGGCGGATTACCAATTGGCGCAATCGGAGATGGAAGGATTGCAAGAGCATGCCGTTCATATCAAGTCCGAAGCCAAAGCGTTATTGGGTGCTTATGGCAGCCGTTTAGGAAACGTCCATTCGGAACGAATTAACAGTAGCAGTGCTTTGACAAGTCCCCGCTCCGGCATTGTCACTAAAAAGAATGTGGTGGCCGGGGATATGGTTAATCCCGAAGAAACCTTATATGAAGTGGCGGATTTAAATCAAGTCTGGTTGGATATTACCCTATACCCCAAGGACATCGAACGGGTGAAACTGGCTCAGAAAGTCACGTTTACCAGTGATGCCATCCCTGGAAAGACATTCTCCGGGGTTATCAATTACCTGCAACCCGCCGCTTCGGAAACCAGCCAAACGTTTGTTGCCAGAGTCTTCCTGGACAACCCTGGCCTTATCTTAAAGCCGGGTTTGTTGGGACAGGCCGTTATTCAAACGGAAGCTCACGAACCGCAAGCATTTATACCGGAAGCGGCTGTTCAAACCTACGGCAAGGAAACCTTTGTGTTTCTGGTTAAAGGAGAAGGCAAATTCCAGAAACGAACGGTGGAACTGGGTGACAAGGTGGCTGGCGGCTACTTGGTGGAAAGCGGTCTTGCAGCCGGTGATAAGGTTGTTGGAAAAGGCAGCTTTACTCTGAAAGCCGAGATGCTGAAAAGCCAGTTTGCGGAAGAGGAATAACCGATGGAAAACTTTCTCTCAAGCCTCATTAAACAACGGCTTTTAATCTGCATTGTCTTTTTCCTGTGCATTCTTGGCGGCGTGATTTCCTTTAAAAATCTGCCCATCGATGCCTTTCCCGATCTCACCAACAATCAAGTTCAGGTTCTGACCGAAGCGCCTGGAATGGCTCCGGTTGAAGCGGAACAATTGGTGACGGTTCCTATTGAATCCATTATGAATGGTCTCCCAAAAGTGGCAGAGGTTCGCTCTATTTCCAAGTTTGGGCTGTCCGTCGTCACGGTAGTCTTTGAAGACAATGTGGATACTTATTTTGCAAGACAGTTAGTAAACGAACGACTGCAAAGCGCCAAGTCCCGCTTGCCGGACAATATCAACCCGGAACTGGGGCCAATCACCACCGGGATGGGTGAAATTTATCAGTATGTGGTGGAAGGTCACGGCTATTCAGCAACAGACTTGAAGACACTGCATGATTGGGAAATCAAGTATCAGCTTCGCACCGTGCCGGGTGTCAATGAAATCAATACCTGGGGTGGCTTTACCCAGGAATATCAGGTGACGGTCTTCCCGGAAAAGCTGATGCAGTTCGGCTTAACGATGAATGATGTATTTGAGGCGCTTAAAAATAACAACGATAATTTTAGCGGCGGGATTATTGAACACCATTCGGAGCAATACATTGTTCGGGGCTTGGGGCGCATCAATAGCCTGGAAGATATCGGCAATATTCTGATTAAAAAACAGGGAGAAGCGCCGATCCCTATCAATCAGGTGGCCCGGCTGGAATACGGGAAAGCCCTTCGCCAAGGGGCTGTCACCAAGGACGGCATGGGAGAAGTTGTTACCGGCATTGTGATGATGCTCAAGGGAGAAAACAGCCGTGAGGTGATTGAACGAGTCAAAGAGAAGATGGCGGAAATCAAGAAGGGTCTCCCGGAAGGGATTCATCTTCACGCTTTTTATGACCAGACCCAGTTGGTAGAGCAAACCATCAAGACCGTCGAAACCAACTTGATAGAGGGCGGCATGCTGGTCATCGTGGTGTTGCTGGTGATGCTGGGCAATCTTCGGGCAGCTTTGATTGTGGCATCCGTCATTCCTATTTCCATGATGTTTTCGTTTATGGGAATGAAAGCCTTGGGCCTCAGCGCCAACATTATGAGCTTGGGGGCCATCGACTTCGGGATGATTGTGGATGGTTCTATCGTGATGGTGGAAAACACGGTACGAAAGCTCTCTCACCCGGATAACCCCAAGTCGTCAACGTTTGAGGTTATTCAAGATTCTTTAAAGGAAATGGCCCGACCTATTCTGTTCGGGATTTTAATCATCACCGTGGTTTATATGCCCATCCTGGCCCTGGAGGGGATGGAGTACAAGATGTTCTCCCCGATGGTGTTCACTGTCTGCTTCGCTCTGTTGGGGTCTCTCATCACGGCAATGACCCTGGTTCCGGTTTTGTGCAGTTTCTTTCTCAAAGGGAAGGTGACGGAAAAAGAAAGCTTTGTTATCAAGGCGGTTCGTGAACCTTATTTGAAACTGTTGGATAAAGCTTTGAACAACCGACAAAAGACGGTTGGCATTGCGGTTATTCTGTTTGTTCTTACGATGGCTTCACTCCCGTTTATGGGTACTGAATTTGTACCGGAATTGGATGAAGGGGATTTGATTATTGAAGTACGGAATATCCCCAGCATTTCATTGAATGAAGCAACGGTCGTCAGCACTCGCATTGAGAAAGTGGTCAAGCAAGTACCGGAAGTCGTCACTGTTGTTTCTAAAACTGGACGGCCAGACTTGGCAACTGACCCAATGGGTGTGTATCAAACCGATGTCTATGTCATGCTCAAACCCAAAAATCAGTGGTCTTGGGGACGCACCAAGGAGAATATCGTTGAGGAACTGTCGGAGCGGCTCAATCAGAATATACCGGGAACCAGTTTCAACTTTACCCAGCCCATTGCCATGCGGGTGGATGAATTGGTCTCCGGGGTGCGCTCCGATATTGCCGTTAAGCTATTTGGCGATGACATCAACATCCTGATGGCTAAAGCGAGTGAGATTGAAAAAGTGGTTCGGACAGTTAAAGGCGTTGCTGATTTACAAGTTGAAAAACTGTCTGGGAGCGGCCAGTTGTTGATTACACCGGATCGTCAGAAGATGGCCCGGTATGGGGTCAACATTGCTGATATTCGGATATTGGTGGAAACAGCGATTTTGGGAACGCCGGTGTCAGAAGTGCTGGATGGGAAAAAGCGGTTTACTCTTCGAGTCAAATTCCCTGAAGGCAGTTCCATTGAACCGGAAGCGATTGAACGTCTGTTGATTGAAACAGCCAATGGCCCTAGAATTCCTTTGGCCCAGGTTGCAAAGGTAGAAATTGGACAGGGTTTGGAAGTCGTGAACCGGGAATTTGGCCAACGGCGAATCATTGTCCAATCCAATGTCCGGGGACGAGATATTGGGTCTTTCGTGAAAGAAGGCCAGGAAAAAATCGAAAAGGCCGTCAAGCTCCCGCCAGGATATTACATTGAATGGGGTGGGCAGTTTGAGAACCAGCAACGGGCGATGAACAAGCTGATGCTGGTAGTCCCCTTGTCCATCCTGATTATCTTCTTCCTGTTGATGGCTACGTTTTCCTCCTACAAACATGCCTTACTGGTCATGCTCAATGTCCCCTTCGCCCTCATTGGCGGGGTCATTGCCCTCTGGGTACGGGGAATGTATCTTAATGTCCCGGCTTGCATTGGGTTCATCGCCCTGTTTGGCGTCGCTGTGCTGAACGGGCTGGTTTTAGTTTCTTATATCAACCAGCTTCGAGTCGAAGGAAAAGACTTGCTGACGGCGATCCGGGAAGGCACTGAAACCCGTTTGCGCCCCGTGTTGATGACTGCTTTGGTAGCCACCCTGGGCTTTATGCCAATGGCCCTTTCCACCGGCTCCGGGGCAGAAGTACAAAAGCCCTTGGCTACAGTGGTCATTGGGGGATTGATTACCTCCACGTTACTGACGTTGGTTGTTTTACCCGTTATTTACAGTTGGCTCAGCGAAAAGGAAGAGGATGTTTATGGGACATGATGTAACTGGTAAAGAAGGCTTTGAAGGTCGGTGGTTTAACCATCCTGTTTTGCGAAATACCCTTTTAGCAACGCTTTTAACTGGTATTGCCTACGCTTTGGCTCACACGGAAACAATCTCCCCTACTGTTGAAAAAGTTTTATTTGGCATTGCTATTTTAGTGGGAGGTTATCACTGGGCGCGGGAAGGCATTGAGGAGTTATTCGAGTGCCGGGAAATCGGCATTGAGATTTTGATGATGGCTGCCACTATCGGAGCAGTCGCGTTAAATATGTGGGATGAAGCGGCCTTTCTAGTGGTGCTGTATGGAGCCGCCGAAGGCTTGGAGGAATATACCTTTGCCAAAACACGCGCTTCGATCCGAAAGCTGCTGGACTTGGCTCCCAAGGAAGCCCGTATTCGGCAAGATGGCAATGAAGTCATGGTGCCTGCCGAAAGTCTGAAGATTGGAGATGTATTTATCGTCAAACCGGGCGAATCAATCCCAACGGACGGTCTTATTCTTCAAGGCCGATCCAGCATCAACGAATCACCAGTAACGGGAGAGTCTGTGCCGGTTGAAAAAGAAACAGGAGCAAAGGTCTTTACGGCAACCATCAATTATGATGGTGTTCTGGAAATACAAGCGACCACAGATTACCAGAACAATACGCTTTCCAAGATGGTTCACATGGTGGAAGAGGCGAGGGAACAAAAAGGGAAATCCCAGCTATTCATTGACGCCTTTGGGCAGAAGTACACCCCTGCCGTTCTAGTGGTAGCCATTCTGCTGTTGATCATTCCCCCCTTGCTAGGTGCATCCTTTCAATTCTGGGCTACTAAAGCCGTGGTATTGCTAGTGGCTGCTGCCCCCTGTGCTTTGGTTATGTCTACCCCTGTTGCCATTGCCACTGGTATTGGTGTGGCTGGAAAGCATGGCGTTTTGATTAAAGGCGGTATGCATCTGGAGAATCTGGGCAAGCTAAAAGCCGTGGCCTTTGACAAGACCGGGACGTTGACCCAAGGAAAGCCCCAGGTATCAGATGTGGTTGTACTGGAAGGTGATGAAGCACAGCTTCTTCAGATTGCTTACAGTCTGGAAAAATATTCCACCCATCCGCTGGCCAAAGCCGTCGTGGAAAAAGCCAAGGCTATGGCTGTTGAAGCCGTTGATGTTACCAATTTCCGCTCTCTTACCGGGGCTGGGGTTCACGGGCAAATTGGCCAGGATGTGTTTTACATCGGTAAGCCCAAGCTCTTTGAAGAATTGGGATTAAAACCCAATCATCAAGTGGAAGTCCTGGAAAATGCAGGGAAGACTGTGGTTCTGGTGGGAACCCAAGAGAAAATTATCGGGATTATCGGTATCCAGGATCAGGTTCGGGCGGAATCGCAAGCAGTCATCCAACGGCTTCACAAGATGGGAGTGAAGGTTGCCATGTTGACGGGTGACAACGCCCTGGCTGCTCAGGCTATTGCCAAACAATTGGGCATTGATGACGTGCGGGCGGACTTGAAACCAGAAGACAAGATCAAAGCCGTTGAAGAGTTGGAGAGCAAGTATGGCCCGGTAGCAATGGTGGGAGATGGAATTAACGATGCGCCTGCTCTAGCCAGAGCGACGGTGGGAATAGCAATGGGTACTGCTGGAACTGATGCAGCTATTGAAGCGGCAGATACGGCTTTGATGGGGGATGACCTGAGTAAAGTGGTTTATGCCATCTCCCTTGGCCAAAAATCTCGCCGGATTGGCACACAGAATATTGTTTTCTCACTCGTCCTGCTGGCAGTGATGATTCCAGCGGCCTTGATGGGTCTTTTAAGCGTTGCTGGGGCCGTCATCTATCACGAAGCTTCCGAGATTCTGGCGGTTTTAAATGGCCTTCGGGTAGCAAGGCATAATGTACAAGGGTGTTGCCAACCCAACGTATAGACTATTGCGATTAAACTGAGGAGTGTCAGAAATCAGAAAAGCCTCTCTGTGAGGGGCTTTTCTCTGTTTTTTTCTTTAAAGTGAGGAGTTGGCCTTTACTTCACTTTTTAAAGAAATGGAGCGGAGGACGGGGCTCGAACCCGCAACCTTCTGCTTGGAAGGCAGAAGCTCTACCAATTGAGCTACCTCCGCATCCGAATACGTCTTCCATGATAACTGGGGAGAAACTGAGGAGTCCACCTCTTGACGAATGTTTAAGCGGGTCTATAATGATCATGACTTGTTAGTGGAAACTCCTGTCAATACTGGGTTTTAAGGTTTCTTCCCTTCAGGGTCTTGCCTAATGGCAACATAGTTGGAAGGCAGATACTCTACCAACTGAGTTACACCCGCAACAAACCACCAGTCTCTTCTTATTACAAGGCATCCGCTAACAGGTGTCAATCCATCCCTTAAACGGGTAGAATCGCAGTTCTAAGAGCCTGTTGTCACAGGGAGTCCTCTATGAGGAGCGCGTCTGAATCCGCTTCTTCAGAAGCTGAGCTCGTCCAGCTTACCTCTGAAATTATCGCCTGCGCGCGATGCCCGCGTCTGGTAGCGTGGCGCGAGCAGGTGGCGCAAGACAAGCGTCGCCAGTTCGCGACGCAAACATACTGGGGAAAACCCGTGCCCGGCTTTGGCGATCCGCACGCGCGCCTACTCATCATTGGCCTGGCTCCAGCCGCGCACGGCGCTAATCGCACGGGACGGATATTTACGGGCGATCGCAGCGGAGAATGGCTCTATCGCGCGCTATGGAAGGCCGGCTTCGCGAACCAAGCGGAGTCCACCCATCGTGACGACGGCCTGAAACTCACAGATTGTTGGGTGAGCGCTGCCATACGGTGCGCGCCGCCACAAAATAAGCCTTCGCCAGATGAAATTCATGCCTGCGCGTCGTATCTCGCCCGAGAGTGGGCAGCGTTGCGCCAGGTGCGCACAATCGTCGCGCTAGGACGCGTGGCCTATGACACCGCATGGAAATTGCTCCAGGCGCCTGTCCCCAAGCCCGCCTTTGGCCATGGGCTTACGATTCAGTTCCATGATGATGGCGGCCGACGACTCATTGCTTCGTATCACCCCAGCCAGCAAAATACGTTTACAGGACGCCTGAGCGAGCCGATGTTCGATCGCGTTTTTGAAATGGCGCGAACGTCATTGCAGGCGCCTACGGCGTAAACGTCTTAATCAGCAGAACAGCCTGCATGATAGCCAGTGCAGATAGTAGAATCAGCACCGTGCGCTTCATGTTCTTTTCCCAGCGGGTACGCGTCGCGCTGAAAACCGAGAAGGCGGCAGTCGTGGTTTCCAAACGCTTGTTCAGCGAATACAGAATGTCGCGAACAATCTGAGGCGTCTGCGCAAGCTCGCTCTCGATTTCTTCTCGGGAAATAATCAACAATTCAACATCAGTTTTGGCGATGGCAGTAGCGGATCGGAATCCGGCCTGATCAAACATATACATTTCGCCAAAAACTTCGCCCTCTGTCACTTCACTCAGGATAAAAGGGGTGGCCTCATCGGTTTCCTTGCAGACGACAACCTGTCCTTTAGAAACGCGAAACGTCTCGCGGCCAAACGTGCCTTCGGCAATAATTTTCTCGCCTGCGCGATACGTTCGGCTCACCGCCATGTCAGCTTCCCTCAAATCCATACCGCAACTTATCTGTTAGACACTGCTTTCGCCCGTATTATGACGGACAGACGCGCGGCATGGCAAGCCGTTTTGCGCCGAGTCGTCCGAACGGTATAGTAGATCGTATGATGAGCGCCCTTTCGGATCTGTCTCTCACGGACCGCATTGCCCTGCCCACGCGAGCGGTGCGTCAATGGTCCGTTAATCACTTCAAGACATGGCGTCGATGTCGGCGCAAGTTTGAGCTTGATGTGGTTCAGGCCTTGCGTTGGCCGTCTGATCAGCGCAATTTTGCGCTCGGACAGGATGTTCATAAACTTATGGATTATCAGGCGCGCGGTTTTGATTGCGAAGCGCTCGTGGCAGCGGCGAGCCCAGGTGTTCAGCGCGCATGGCGTCTGTTAATGGCGCATCCCGCCAGCCAATGGCCCGCGATTGCCAGTGAATGGGGATTTCTGACTCCGCTGGCAACAACGCCCAGGTCCTGGCTAACGGGCCGCATTGACCGTATTTCGAAAGATCCGCAAACAGGCCGCATCTGGGTTATTGACTGGAAAACGGGCACAGCCGCCCCTCGCGAGCCACACGCCGACTGGCAGACCATTGCCTATCGATACGCCGTCTGCGAAGCCAAGCGAGAGTTAGGACTTGACGCCTCTTTTAGGCCCGAAGAAATAGGCTTTCTCTACGTCGAAGTAAAAGATCGTATTCGCGTGATGGAGATCCCCTATGACCAGGACGCCCATGAGGCGGCGCGATGCCTGTTGCGCGACACGGCGCAAGCCATGACTGATGCGCGCGCATTCCCCTTACCGCCGTCTTGTCCAGACCGCCACTGTCCATACTCGCCGGTCTGCGGGATTCGGGCGACGAGCGGCCCCTAATGCCGTTTATTGGGTATTTCTGATATGATAAGCCCCTTGCATTTGTTGGGCGGAGTCGCGTCACGCCGATGAAACTTATCTTCTCGCTCGTCTTGCTCGCAATCGCTTGCATTGCGCTGGTCGGGGCGCTGGTTATTCTTCCCGAAAAAGAAAGCCTCACGGTAACAGGACTCGTGCAGGCGCGCGAGATGAAAGACGCCTCGCGCTTTGGCGGACGTATCAAGACCGTTCTGGTACGCGAAGGAGATCGCGTCACCAAGGGCCAAACGCTGCTGACATTTGACAACTCGGAATTACTCGCCAAGATCGCGCAGGCGCAAGCAGATCTCACACAGACGCAAGCCCGCGCGCAAATGATTAGCCAAGGCGCAGACGCCACCGATATCCGCCAAGCCTATTCGCAAGTACAGCAATCAGAAGACAATCTGTCGTTGATTTCTAAAACCGGCGGCATCGAAAGCGCCAAGGCTCAAGCTGCGCTCCAGGCCGCTCAGGTGGATTATGACAAAGCGCTTGCCGCCAAACAGAACGCGCCACAAATGCTTAGCGAGGGCATTATTTCACAGCAGAAATTCAACGAGATCAGCGCCCAGTTCGAAGCCGCTAATAGCGCCGTCAAAGCCGCTCGACAGGGGTATCAACAGGCCAGCGGCGGCGCACGACGCGATCAGCTTAATATTGCGCGCGCGCGCGTCGACGCCTCCCGCGCCAATTATCAAAAATTGCTCAAGGGCGCCAACAGGGAAGAACTGACCATTGCGCTCTCTACGGTCGATCAGGCCAAAAGCCAGTTAGCCGCATTAAAAGCACAGCTTTCCGAGATGGAAATGCACGCCAAAATTAGCGGACAGGTCACGATTCTGGATCGAGCGCCGGGTGATCTGGCCCTGCCGGGTGTGCCGGTTGTATCAATTATTGATTACACTGACTTGTGGTCAGATATCTATGTACCGGAAAACAAGCTGTATATGGCACGCGCCGGTCAACGCATCGTTGCCATCACCTCCGCCTACGATAAGCGTACAAAATTCGATGGCGCAATCGCCTACGTGAATCCTCAAAGCGCCTTTGTCCCATCCGGCGAGCAAAGTAACAGCGGCGAACAGTCCGCCTTTCGGGTCAAGGTCCGCCTTAATGCGATGGACCGCAGCGGACAATGGTCCCTATACCCCGGCATGAAAGTTAAAATCAAACTCACGGCGACGCGTTAGCCGTGCCCAGAAGGCCGCTTGCGCTATGAGCGCCCTCACCCCGCCGCCGCCGGCGATTATAACCGAGGACTTAATCCGCCGCTTTGGTGAGAAGGTCGCCGTCAATCGGTTAAACCTGTCGATAGCGCGCGGCGAAATTTTTGGGTTTCTCGGCCCCAATGGATCGGGCAAGTCCACCACCATTAAGATGCTTTGCGGTTTGCTCGCGCCGAGTTCCGGGCGCGCCGAAGTGGCGGGCATTGACGTGGACCAGGACCCCGAGCAGGTACGCGCACGCATCGGTTATATGCCGCAACGGTTTAGCCTGTATGAAGATCTGACCGTCGAAGAAAACCTGGATTTCTACGGCCAGCTATATGGCGTCGTCGGACGCGCCGGAGCGGCCCGCAAACGCGCAGTGATTGAACTGGTAGGCATCGGCGCTTACCGAAAATATCTGGGCAAACAGCTCTCCGGTGGCTGGAAGCAGCGTCTTGCGCTCTGCTGCGCTCTAGTCCACGAGCCCGATATCATTTTTCTGGACGAGCCCACTGCATCAATGGATCCTGTCGCGCGGCGCGAGCTCTGGGACCTGCTCTTTTCATTGGCGAGTTCGGGCGTGACACTCTTTGTGACCACCCATTACATGGATGAAGCCGAGCGCTGCAGCAGCGTCGGCTATATCTATAACTCCCGCTTAATCGTCAGCGGCGGGCCTGATGAACTCAAACAAGTGCGCGAAGTAGTGGGTCAGGGCAATCAACGTTTTGAAGTCGTTTGCCGTCCACTGGTGGGTTCGTTTAATCTGGTCAAAGCGCTCGATTATGTTCATGAAGTGACCATTTTTGGCCAGGCCTTGCACGTCACAACGCCTGCCGATATGGACATTGAGCGTCTCCAGCGTGACTTGCGCGCCCGTTCCGTGGATGTTCGCCATATTCGCGCCATTGAACCGTCGCTGGAAGACGTCTTCGTGACGCTGACCCAGGCCAACGTCCGCTATGACGAAGACATGCGCCGCAATCGCGCCAGTACCGTCAAGGTCGGATGGGAGGGGCTGGAAGGATGACAACGCGCGCGCGTTCGCGAATCACGCTGGCTGGCATTCGCTCAGTGTTTCGCAAAGAACTGATTCAGCTTATGCGCGACCCCTATCTGGTCGCCTTTATTATTACGCTGCCCATTATGCAATTGCTGGTAACAGGGCTGGCCATCTCGAAAGAGCTCCGGCACGTGCCCATGGTCGTCTGTAATTACGACAAGCGCAACGGTTCATTTGAATTGCTCAAAGCATTCAACAACAGCCCTTATTTTGAGATTGATGATGCGAACTACGTCAGCTCAGAAGACGCATTGAACCGCAAGATTCGCCAAGGCAAGTTCCGCATCGGCGTCACCATCCCGCCGGATTATTCTTCGAGGCTGATGAGCGGATCTGGCCCTGCGCAAGTAGATATTACCGTCGACGGTACTCACGCCAACATCGCCAAAAGTATTCATGCCTCAGCGCTACTAGTGATTGAGCGACACACGCGCCAACTTATGAATGCACAATCGATTGTCAGCGGCAGTCTTGCGCGCAGCGAGTCGGGCGGACTATCAGCCGCCGTGATTCAACCGCGATCCAAAATTCTGTATAACCCTGACCTGCAATCGTCTTATTTTCTGATTCCGGGCATTCTCGCCATTATTATGCACATGATGACGATTCTGTTTACAAGTTTCGCGATTGTCCGAGAGCGTGAAAACGGCACGCTGGAGCAATTAATGTCGACGCCTATTCGCGTGGCGGATCTGATGATTGGCAAGGTGATCCCTTACGCCGTCATTGGTCTTCTCGACATGATGCTGACACTGGGCGTCATGGTGTGGTTTTTTCATATCAGCATCTCGGGTAGTTTCTGGTTTCTGATTCTGGCGTCGATTATCTTTATCGTGACGTCGCTCGCCATCGGCCTGTTGATTTCCACCACCTGCCGCTCACAGGTACAGGCAGTGCAATTAACGCTGGCTTTGCTGCTGCCCAGCCTGCTCATCAGCGGCTTTGTCTTCCCCCTGGAGCCGATGCCGTGGGTGATTAAGGCGTTTAGTTACTCGCTGCCGCTAACCTATTATCTTGATATCATTCGCGGGGTCGTAATCAAGGGTATTGGCCTGCTGGAACTCTGGCAGCCGTTGTTAGCGCTGGTTGCGCTATCGTCTGGGCTACTGGCGCTCTGCATCGCCCGCTTTAAAAAACAGATCGCATAAAGCGCACTTACGCTTGAAATAACTGATCAATCCGCTCGAGAATTTCGGCGTCTGTCAGCTCTGGAACGCTCGCATTGAGAGACAGCGCATGGCTATAAGCGCGCGCCGCCTCGGACGTCTGGCCTAGCAATTCCTGAGCGCGTCCCAGATTGAAAGCCGCCAGCGTGTAATCTGGCTTCAACGCCAACGCGCGGGTAAACAGGGTGAGGGCTTCTGCCCCATTGTAATATTCATCGAGATAAATCACGCCCAGATTATTAACGGCCACGGCATTCTCCGGCGCCAGAGCCAAGGCTCGACGATACGCGTCAGCGGCTTCATCGTTGCGATCGAGCTGCCACAGCAGATAGCCAATATAGTTCTCATAATCGGCATTATTCGGGTCTTCCTGCAGCAGTTCGGCGTATAACGCCATTGCGCCCTGAAAGTTCCCCTGCTCATAATACAGCTCGGCCAGCATCAGCATGGCATCGAGATTATCGGGGTCCAGTTCGCGCGCCAACTCGAATACTTCTACGGCAGCCTCAATATCCTGATGCGCCTGATAATAAATCGTGCCTACCGTTTGGGCGACCGTTGACATCCACACCGGGTCATCGCCATGGCTGATGGCAAGCCGATATTCCTGCACCGCGCCGTCATAATCGTTGAGTTTGAACAGCGCATAGGCCATATTACTGTGTATGTAAGGGTTTTTAGGTTGCCGCGAGGCGCATTCCTTAAGGTAATAAAGCGCCCGCATGTAGTCTTGAGTCTCGATATAAACGCGCCCCAATTGTGCGCGCGTCTCGCCGTCCTGAGGATCCAGCGCGAGCGCCTTTTCAAGTCGCAGGGCCGCCTGCGGGGCGTCTTGGCGATGGGCATAGGCCATGCCGAGGCGTTTATTGAGATCCGCCGACTCAGGGGCCAGTTCAACGGCCCGCGTCAGACAATAAATAGCGGCATCCGGGTGATGAACCGACTCGTAATAGCCTCCCAGGAGCGTCCAGAAAATGGGTTCGCCGGGATAGCGCTGTGAACCCCATTCGTAAGCCCACGAGGAGAACAGGCCCATACGGAAGGCTTGCAGCGTCCTACCGCATACCAGCAGCGTCTGAACTTCGATATCCTGAATCAGCGCGTCGCGCATTTGAGCGCGCACGTCGCCATCGAGCGGCAACAGCGCCAGCCCTGCCATAAACTGCGCCAGTCCCTCGCCCACACCCCGTAGTCGCATCAGCGACGGCTGACGAGAGGCCGCGGCTTCATGAATCAACAGGCTGCCCAAAGCCAGACGCGCTTTCGGCAATTGCAAGGGCCTGAGGGCGATGGCGTCACGAAACCACTGACGTGCGCGTTCCGTACGCCCGGTTTTCTTGCAAAAATGACCCAAAAACAGCTTGGCTTCGGCATTTTTTGGGTTATACGTCAGGGCGAGCTCGCCGTAATGCAACGCCTGTTCCTGGCTGATATCACCATTTTCCCACAAGGCCGACGCAAGCCGAACATAAGCTTCAGGCAAATTAGGCTCGGCTTCAAGCGCGCGACGATAGTGCCGAATGGCGGATTCCAGATCCGGGCGCTGGGCTCGCGCCAGATAGCTATTGTAATGACGGTTGGCGAGCTTCAGGAAATCCCGGGCAGAAAGGGCTTGCGACGAGGAAGTCTCCTCATCGAGGCGTTGTCCGTCGGCGAACGCGGCATGCGAATGTCGGGTGTGGTCGCTGAGCGTCATAACATCCCCAAGGCTTGATAATAACCCGCCTAACGCCGGCGGCGCCCGCATGGCCGTCACCAGAAAAAGGGCCTGCGATGCAAATTTTGTAGAGGCAAAGAAGCCTTCGACCAAACCGCAGGAAACTTTATATCATCCAGCCGACGTAAGTTCGTGTCCTCAGACGTTCAGACGTACGCACCGCGAGACTCCCCGCGACAGAAAAAGACGCCCCTGATATAAATTCAGGCGCGTCATCAGAATGTCCTGTATGGGAAATGGGGTGCGACTCAAAGATCGCAACATCATTAATGAGAAAGATTCTCAAATATTTGAGAGGTATTGTAGCCCCCTCTCGCCAAGGGGTCAAGCGACTCTCGACGCGAACGCGCCATATACGCCCGGTTGTTTGAAGGGTTTTACGCATAATGGGTTTACTTTTGCCAAGCGACTGCTCTATACTCGGTAACACATTTTTGTAGCCCCCTGTGGGTGACGCTCTATTCCTCAGTAGCTCAACGGTAGAGCATGCGGCTGTTAACCGCAGGGTTGTAGGTTCGAATCCTACCTGAGGAGTTTTTCTTTTGGGTAGTCCAGGTCATCGCTGCAGACGCTAGCCCAAGCGGCGGCGGATTCTCAGGTATGGTGTTCCGAGAGAGAACCGCCTTTAGGCGCACGACTGGGGGGTATGTCATTCGGGCGCGCATTCGGTACAATAGCGCCATCGTCACCGCTTACTTTTCGACAACACTTAGAGGAGATTGGACGACGCCATGTTTTTCCACGACCCCGGTTACATGCTGATTATGCTCGTCGGATTGGCCCTGACGTTTCTCCCTCAGATTTGGGTGAAGAGCGCCTACAATCGTTACTCACAGGTTCCCGCCAGCCGGGGCGAAACTGGCGCACAGGTCGCCGAGCGCATTTTGCGCGAGAACGGCGTAACGAACGTAATCGTGGAAGAAGTCGCGGGCCAGCTCAGCGATCACTACGATCCGGGCGCGCACGCCGTACGGCTGTCAACGGATAACTATCATGGCAGATCCATCGCAGGCGTAGCCATCGCGGCCCACGAAGTCGGTCATGCGCTACAACACGCGACCGGTTACTACCCGGTTGTCTTACGCGCAGCCATGGTCCCTGTCGTGAATCTGGGCAGCCAATTAGGGCCTTTGTTATTGATGGTTTCACTCGGCATGGGCGCCGTGAGCCACGCGATGCCAGGCTGGGCGTGGGGACTTGCCTGGCTGGGCGTTCTGTTATTCTCGGCCTCGGTCGCCTTTCATATTGTGACTTTGCCAGTGGAAATCAACGCCAGCATGCGGGCCATCAAGATTCTGTCGGATGGCCGCTACGTTACCACTGACGAATTGCCCGGCGCCAAAAAAGTGCTGACCGCCGCTGCCTTTACTTACGTGGCAGTCGCCCTCTACTCGCTGATTCAGCTCGCCTATTGGGTTTTTCGTCTGGTTGGCAGTCGCCGCAATTAAGCGAAAGAGCCGCTTAAAAAGGCTTTCAAGACTCTTAACGCGGGACGCTGAAAGGCTTCCCGCGTTATTTTTAAATGCGCATGTGGTCTATTCTTCTATCTATCTTAACGCTCAGCCGTCTGCGGCGCCCAAGCGTCGTCTGAGCGCGCGCCGACCATTTGGCGCAATCGGCAAACAAGCAATGCCACGCGCAAAATCGCCTTTTCCAGATCGGCGCTCCAGTTCAAAAGCAGATATGACACCGCCTCGGATACGCTTAACGTAATTTTCCAGCGCAAAAGACGGGCCTGGATGCGAGCCAGGCGTAACGCGTCAAAAATCAGATTCAGCAACAAAAAGGCCAGCAAAGCACGAATCGGCGACATGACGGCCAACGCCAGCGGAAACGCGGCCGCGCGCAGTATCGTTTGCCAGAAACCCAAGCGACAATACCCTGCCAGATGCTGATAAGCGTCGGCGGACTCTGGATGCTGACACAACAGATATCGCATCCGCGTCATGGTTTGCCAGAAGCGACCCAACTGCCCATATTTTGGCGAGACTCGCAAGGCTTGGTGCCAACAAGCCCACCCAGGCAGATATTGAACCTGCGCGCCATGTCGCCGCGCTCGGCTCACGAGATCCCAACCTTCTGACCAATGGGACAGCTTGGGGTCAAAACCGCCCAACTCATGAAATAACGTCTTACGAAAAGCCGCTTGGGTACTGCGATACGGATCGTCTTCCATAACCACCGTATGCAGGAAAGGCTCAATCGCGGGTAATTTAGATTGAATTGGCCCATAATAGATGTCGGCGGTCGATCGAGCGACCACGGCGGCAAGTTCTGAGAGCCAGTCGGGGCTGACAGCGCAGTCATCATCCAGAAAAACAAGATACTCGCCACGCGCCACCCCAGCGCCAAGGTTTCGCGCCTCTCCAGGGCCTTCCTGCGTACAGGCGAGATACGCGATCGGTGGCGAGCCCGGCGGCAAAGATTCGATACGCGGCTTGAGATCATGAGGCGAACTATCGTCGACCACTATCACCTCAAAGGGCGGGGCGTCGCGCTGTTCGCGCAGGCGCGCCAAGAGCCCCAGCAACTGCTCAGGCCGGTTGCAGGTAGGAATAATAATGGAAAAAATAATATCCATCTGCCGTGTCGCGCCGCATACGCGCGACTCTCTGACGCTATCCGTTGACGGTTATTGTATCAAAAGCGTCGGCGACAGTTATTCTATGCGATCCGTCCGCACGCGAAACACGATGGGCTCACTCTGCGGCGCGCGCGGGTCTTCGAGAATCAGCCGAAACTCGTCCATGTTCATCAAGTCTTCAAACGAGAAATAGTAGGCATTAATGGCTTCAAATGGTCGAATTTTGACGTTGGGGACCGCCACTGCAGTTTTCTGCTGAATCTGACGCGTCGGGCGCAGTTGAAAGGCGCGTCCACGGCCTGCCCCTTCAATGCGCGCCTTTAACCCAGAAGCGAAACCGGCGCTCTCGCCGGTCAACGCAACGGAAAACTTGACAGTCACAGGATCGCGTACGCTCTGAATGCTTGAAATCAGTCCCGCATACCGTTTTCTGGCATGCCGGACATCATCCTCGCCTGGATTATTGGGGTACCCACCTCGCGCGGCCTTGGCGGCCAGGAGCATGTATGGCGTGTAGATATTCAGCAGGGTTCCATCGGCTGCCTCCAGCCAGTTGCCGCCCAATAATGACATCAACCCCATGCCGCTTTGACTCATGCCGTAACGCAAGGCCTTACTGACACCCGCTGCGTCCAGACGCGTCATGGCTCGCGTCGGCGTTGCCGCAAAAAGAAGAACGCAAACAGCCGCCAACAGGCAAGAGAGCAAAAAGCGAGTTGAAAAAATCATGACAATATCCTGTGTTCGGGTTTGCCCGGCTCTCGGCCAAGTTTCTTAAGAAGCCCTTTTCATTAGTTGAACAACCGACAGGGCGTCGCTGATGCCTATTTTACCCTGTTGGGAGCGCTCGGGTCAGGAATACCATTCGTTCTTAGGGCGGCGAGTGAGCGCCAGCAGATCGAGGCTCCTATCAAACGATATCCAAACGCGGCGTTTTTTTATTGGGAGATGGATTTTCAGAGCGCGGTGCAGACGGCGAGAAGCCCTTAGATGAGGCAGGAGGGCGAGTCGGAACCGACGACCTCTGAACGTGTGGAGGCTGGCTTTTACCGTTTGACGACAGAAGAGACATCGGCGCAAACACCAAAAATACCGCAACAGCGCCTAGCCGAACGAGCGCATGTACGGACTCCGCCAGCGCGCGTACTCGACGTCGACTCTTTTCCTGCTGTGGCGTCAAGGCTTGGGAAGTCTGTTCTGCCCCACGCGACGCAAGGTCGAGACGTCCGAACGCGGGCCGACGCGCCGAAGAAAATACCGGACGACTCATGCCACACAGTGACATCGGAACAGCTATAACGCTCATTGAAACGGTTCTCCTGAAGCTTTACCGGCGGGCAAGGCATACACCTTGCGAATGGTCGCGATATCGCGGGCCGACAATTGAGAAACAATGGGATGGGTATACATGACGTCACCCGGATCAGGACTGTGTCCCCAGAGGCCAATCGCATGGCCCAACTCGTGCAGGGCGAAGCGCCGAGCGCTTTCCTGTCGATCCGCCCAAGGCAAGGCGTCGTCATGCGCATCACCCAGCTTGAGCGTAATCGTGACCGTCCGCGAGCGCTCTTCACGCTCCCATGGACGCGAGTTGACGGTAAACTCCGTATGACCTACTTCCATAGTGGGATGCGCCATGGGGCCGCGAATCATCCGCACAATGAGATTTGCCTGCATCGGGTCGCCGACTTCCGCAAAGCGAATGCGCCCGCTAGTAGCCTGCTCCCAACTGCGCATCCCTTCATGAATCAGGGGAACGAACTGCGCCAGTTGCGGCGCCGTGATTTCCACATAAAAACGGACGGGCTCGCCGGGCTTTCCCCAAAACACATGACGGCCCTCATCGCGCACGTCCAGCGCCGTATAATAGTCGGCGCTGGCAAGGCCCAGAGCTCGATTTTTGCGGTAGTTATCGACAATGGCGCGAATTGGCGGATCGGGATTAGGCGAGAGTTTAAGATAGGTTTCGTATGCTTTGAGGGCTTCTTCTACACGCCCCACGTTTTCGCACGCGACACCCAGATTACGGTAGAGCAGGGGTTCGGCTGGCGACCATGCGATGGCTTGTCTGTACACTGCCAGAGCCGCCTCGTACTCCTTTTTGGCTTCCAGCGCGCCGCCCAGATTGTTAGCCGCTTGAATCAGCCCGGGATTATAGCGCAGGGCCTCACGATACGCAGTAATCGCTTCATCTGTACGCCGCGCCGCCTCGGCGTCAACGCCTCGATTATAGGCTTGTACGGCCAGGCGCTTTGCCTGATCGCTTACCTGAGCCTGATGCGCCGCATACAACTGCGCCACACGATAATCCACCGAGCCGCCGGGCTTGGGAGCCTGGCCCAATTTGACTTCCAACGCGTTGAGCCGATCGCCTAAGGGCGCTTGTGGAGTCGAGCGGCCTAGATTTTGTAATTCAAGCGTTTCCAGACTGCGCTCAAGATCGCCAGCGTCTTCCGCCATCGACGGCGCCATCAGTAAAACGAAGATGGCAGCCCCCATTAGCAGCCCAGACCTCGCGGCGCGCGCGTTGCAAAGGCGAACGAGAGAAAACGCATTGACGAACACACCGGTAAAAAGCATCACCTGAGCCTCAGCCCAAAAAGTACAGACTCACGAAATCCATCACGCTGGAGCGGCGATTAGCAGGGGCAGACGGCGCAGCCTTGGCGGCATCGCCCTTGGCTTGCTCAATCTGCGAAAACTTGACGCCCATCATCCGCTGAAACGTGCGACTGGCGAGCTTGGGCTTTTGCATTTTCTTATACAACATGCCCAAGTTAAGGTAAGCCTTTTCCAGATTGGGATTAAGCTGCGTGGCGCGCTGATAAGCGGCTAAGGCCTGACGATTGTCATGCGCCAGTTCATAGGCGTAACCCAGCTCATTCCAGAAAACCGCATTACGCCGTTCCTGACGCGTGAGGGATCGGCATAAGGCGATGGCATCCTCATACTCCATCAGCTTTTGATGGGCATAAACCAGATTCAGTTTTGCGCGCGTCAGCTTGGGATTGAGTTCGAGCGCGCGCATATAGGCAAACTTCGCTTCGGTCGCCTTTAGAGCGTTTTCATAAACAAAGCCCAGATTGTTGTAGAGTTCGGCCTTCTTAAGCGGATCGACGCAAAGACCAATGGCCGTTTCCATATCGCGCTGCGCCAAATACGCCTTACCCAAGCTCAAATTAACGATAGCGGCATTGGAATAAACGAGCCAGCTCGGGTCACGGCCTGTTTTCAGCGACTCAAACACTTCGCGCGCGCGCCCGTTTTGCCCAGCCAGCAAGAGGGCAAGCGCAAAATCATTACGCGTTTTCAAGTCAGCATCGCGCATAGCGGCCACTTCATAGTAACGAACCGCATTTTGGTAGGCCTGGGCATTTAGCGCCGCTTTGCCTTTCAAGCGCGCTTCGCCAGCGCGTTTAGCCAGTGCCTGCTCAACAGCCTTGCGCTCATCTTCCGGCAGGGTCGCCGCAACTTTGGCAAGTCCCTCAAACGCCCTCAGGTTAAAGCGATATCCCTTGAGGACGTCGCGATACAGTTGCCCAGCGGCCCGTGCGTCAGGCTTAGCCATGTAGGCGTCAGCAAGGGCCAGATCAAGCGTTACATCCTGAATCGAGGTGCGCGCCGCCGACAGTGCAGCAATGGCGTCATCGATAAAGCCCGCCTGCTTCATAGCGTCAGCCAGGCCTGTAATGGCGACAATACTTTTAGGATTGAGCGCCAAAGCCTTACGCCATTCGAGCGCGGCGAAATCCCATTGGCGCGCTTGCATATAGCCTTGCGCCGCACGCGTATGCTCGACAATCTCAACCCCGGCATCCGTCTCAAGCGCCCATATCGGCACGCTCACAAAGGCCAGCGTCCCGGCCAGAATGAATGCTAACAGGGTTCTGCAAGTAGCAGGGGAGCGATATTGCCTAGAAGCGTCTGCCATAGGGCATCTGATAGAATCCAAAATCGGGGAAGTAACCCATATAACCCGCCCGCAGCGGATTATTCATTGCGTAGTCCCCATTATTCTGTAAAAAATAGGTAATATCCACCAGCTGATTTTCGGCCGAACGGTAATGAAGTCCCACCAACAGACCGTTCTCAAAAACGAAGATCGTCGATGCCCCGGATCCGCCTTCGTCGTAGTAGACAAAGTTATTAATCACCGGATACATTTGCTCGCCGCTAAGAACTTCATCCGGCATGCCGATAATGCGCTTGACGTCAGCCATCGACGAGCCGCCCCAACGCAGATCCTTAAAGCCCAAGGCCGCAGCGCCTTGATCAGGAGCGGTAAACGAAAAAGACCAAGCCGCTTGCGCATAGGGATGCGCAAGCGACAGGATCAAAAGCAAAATTATCAGGAGGAAATGGTGTAGGACCATAGAAACTATTTGGAGGACGCCGTTTTGCGATGGCCTGTCGTCTCGACGGCCAGTTTATCAATTTGCGTGTAATCGAACTTCAGATATTCAAACGGCGTACGCGTCCAGCCTTCCTGCCCGTTGGGCATCAGCAGCTTCACCCAGCCAGCGCCCAATTTTTCGTTGGTAAGGTGGCCCAAATAGGGATATTCACGACCCACTTCCACTACGCCAATCTTGTCTCCGGCGTCCATCGGACGGGCGAACACATCGCCGGGTTCCAGCGCCAGGAGCTTAGGCTGCGGCGCTGCGACGGCAGGCGTCCCAGACAGGGAGGAGATAGAAGAGGAGCCAAGATCAATTTTACCCGCTGGTAGCGTGCTGAAGTTATACGCATTCAGCCGCTGAGGGACGATTTGCCCTTCCACCGAGGTTTTAACGGCCTGCACGCGGCCTTGGGGCAAGAGGTCGCCGAATACGCGGCGATCGCTTTCACGGGCGCGCTCGCGACGGGCGTCGAGTTGGGTCGTATTGGCGTTGGCCAGTACATCTGGAATCTTACCAAAAGGAATCGTCACGCCGCCTTGCAAGAACCATCCCAAGGCATTTTGGCTACCGGTCAGGGCGGCCATGCCGGGGTTATTCTGCACGCCAAACTGAAGGCCGAAGTTCGAGCGTCCCAGATTCGCATTAGGCAGGGCCAAGGGGTTACGAGGCAACACCAGCGCTGAGTTACCGCCGGAGCCGCCGCCCGAGGTGTTAGGCGAGTACAGCACAGGATTAGAATTAAGCGTGTTACTGCCGCCAACGTTATAGTTGGCGTTATTGCTCAGGTTGCCGTTGTTTGCGCCGTTAAGAGCTACGCCGGTTTGAGTGGCCTGCAAGTTATTAGAGCCGAGAATACTGCCATTGGTGATCCCCGTGTTCACGGTCGTCGAGCCTGGCGTCGATGTGGTCGTGGCTTCGCCATCGGCGTAAGCGATTGTTCCGCAGCTGGCGGCGGCCATCAATAAGGCGACCAGACTGGCGAGAAAACGGCGGTCAAAAGGCGATGTGTGCATCTTCTTCATCATGAGTAGTTGCGCTCTCTTACATAAACATCGACAAGACTGAAAAAGGACGTCCGCGCGTTGCGGGTGAACGGAATAAGGCTAGGGGGAATCCCGGATCCCTCACCGGTGAAGGTGGGGATCCGGGAAAAGGGTTTCGGGATTGAGTAGACGACTACGGGGCGGGGTTGTAGCTGCCGCCGATGATCGTCGTGCTGCCCGAGGCGTTGATGTTCGAGCTGTTGGAGAGGTTGCCCGAAGACGCGCCGTTGATGGCAACGCCGGTGTCAACCGCTTGCAGGCTCGACTGACCCAGAACGGAGTCGGACACCGTGCCGGTGTTGACCACGCCGTTACCGGGGACGCCGCCGCCGTTGAAGGTCACGTCGCCATCGAGGATGTTGGAGTGATCGGTGGCCACGTTGCCGTTGATAACGCTGGAAGCGCCGTCATCGACGTTGATGAAGCCGCTTTGCGTCGTGCTGAAGTCGTTGTAGCTGTCGTTGACAGATTTGTCGTTCAGCATGTCGCTCAGCGTGTTGTAGCTGGCATTGACAGACTTATCGTTGCCCACGTCGGTCAGAGTGTTGAAGCTCTGGTCGGCGTTTTGCGACTTGTCATTACCGACGTCGGTCAGCGAGTTGTGGCTGGCAACCGATTTGTCGTTCTGGAAGTCGGATTGGTTGTTGGATTTGTCGTTGCCGAAGTCGCTGTTGTAGCTATCGTTCACCGACTTATCGTTGGCGATGTCGCTGGCTTGAACATCGACGTTGGTCGAGTTGTCGTTTTGCGAATCGTTTTGCGATTTGTCGTTGCCGATATCCGACAGGTTGGTCGACTTGTCGTTTTGGAAATCCGACTGGTTGTTGGATTTATCGTTGCCAATGTCGCTGGCCTGAACATCCAGGCTGTTGTTGCTGTCATTGGTCGACTTGTCGTTTTGGAAGTCGGATTGGGTCGTGGTCGTCGTAGTCGAGTTGTCGTTTTGCGAATCGTTTTGCGATTTGTCGTTGCCGATATCGCTGGCGTCAACGTCAACTTTCGTTTTGGTGGAGTTGTCGCTGTTGTTGTTGCCAACGTTGTCCAGCGAGTTGTCGTTTTGCGAATCGTTTTGCGATTTGTCGTTGCCGATGTCGCTGGCTTGAACGTCAACTTCCGTGTTGGTGGAGTTGTCGCTGTTGTTGTTGCCAACGTTATCCAGCGAATTGTCGTTCTGGGAATCGGCTTGGTTGTTGTTTTGCGAATCGTTTTGCGATTTGTCGTTGCCGATGTCGCTGGCGTCAACGTCAAGCTCGGTTTCCGTGGAGTTGTCGCTGTTGTTGTTGCCAACGTTATCCAGCGAATTGTCGTTTTGGGAATCGGCTTGGTTGTTGTTTTGCGAATCGTTCTGCGATTTGTCGTTCAACAGGTCGCTGGCTTGGACATCGACGTTGGTCGAGTTGTCAGCGTTGTTGTTGTTACCGACGTCGCTGAGGGAGTTATCGCTGCTGGAGTTGTCGCTGTTGGGGTTGCCGATTTGCTGGGCAAACGAATTGCCCATTGCAACGGTACCCACCAACGAGATGGACAGCGCCAGGGTGAGGAGCTTCTTGTTCATCTTGAGGGGTTCCTTTTCTTTCAACACACAGATTAACGAATTACGACTATAAACATGTTGGTCCGACCGCATATAGGCCGAGGACAATCAAGGGACTCTCGCCGCCTTGGCGGACAACGTCTCTCCTGACACTATCGCTTTTATCAAGCAAGGCAAACGCACCAGAAAAAACGCACACTATCAAGCAAAGCCCCGGCACTCCTGCGACCTGATGGTCGGGAGACCAGAGTTTCATCTTCTTCGTGCCAAACCACGCCCGTTTCACCAACTTGGCTTAACGAAAGAGTGATTTGTCCGTCACTCAACTGGAATTGTTAAGTGATGCTCACCTTACGGGAATACAGGATCGTTTGTCCAGCATGGATTTCAGAAGATACCAAAAGTTAAAAATAACAGCTTAATTTATTTTATGGCGAAAAAATTAATGAAGCGTTTGAAACGCTTGGCCGAGGCGGGCTTTACAAATGTTACGTTACGCATGCGCCATTGACGTGCCGCTCCAGCCACCCCCTCGCAATGGTTCACGTGCCCGTCAGGGCATCATGACGACCTCCTCAAAAGCATCCTTGATGCCGACATTTCACGAACAAATGTAAAGATAACCGTTTTTTGGGTCTATAAACTTTTAAGAAAATATATGCATACTATTTACACTGCGTTATAAACGCTCGCGTCTCATGCATCCCCAATCATATTCAAACAAGACGTCCAGAAGCGCTCTCCTGCGATGGCTTCTCACATGAGCTTGCGCCAGACGGGGGATCTTATAAAAGAGAATAAGATGTTCCAGCGAGTTCCAACGCAGCAGGAGACGCGGACGACCATGCCGTGTCGTGAGGCCTAGGGAATAGGAACGCGGATCACGCGCGCACCCTCGGGAGATTGAGCCAGTTTGGCGCCCGGATAAACGACGACCACGCCGTTACCGCCTTCAAATACAATAACGCCGGAAACGCGCGTGCCCGACAACAGCTCAATGCGTTGTTCAGGGGCGTTTTTCTCACCTGAACCGCTGGCCTTGCCATGGGATTTAACCTGAGAGTCGCCGCCTGCGCCTGTCGGAGTCGGCCAGCCAGGCCCCTGGACGAGCGGCGCTTTTTGCGTCCGGGCGCGGTATTGGTCGTAGGTAGCGGGGCCCTCGGCGCCAATGCGCTTTCCATTGATATAGACCGCGCCATCAGGCGTTAATACCGTAGTTTTGCCGGACGCGCCCTTAACCGTATAACCGTTAACGCTGGAAAGACCGCCCTCGCTGATGTGGATAGTGGTTTGTCCGTTACCCGCCTGAACGGTCGCATTCGACGAGACCACCACGCCAGACCCGATGAACACGCCGCCGCCCGTGGTTATATCCGACCTGTCGAACGGTACGCTGACGCGAATATCGCCCACTTCTGAGTTCTCCAGGCGGGTAGGCGTGGTTCCGCCAATCCGCAAGACGCCTGTTATACGAGAGTCGTTGGCATCAATATAATCTCCGGCCGTGACGTCGCCTTGTACGGCGCTTTGACGCAAGACGACCGAACGTCCTGCGCGCAAGGAGCCATCCGCCTGAACAGCTTCCATCAAGAGGGTTTGTCCCGCCGTCACATCGCGCGCCTCGGGGCATCGCACCAGTGACACGTCGCGTCCAGCCGTAAGCGGAGCGCTTAATACGCTATTTTCGGCGCGTACCGTTCGGCCAGCTGTAGTCATTCCCCGAACGGTGACGTCTTTCAAGTGGACATCACGACCCGCCGTAATCGAATCGACAGTTTCCCCGGACAGAGAGACGTCAGCGCCGCTACGAACCGCTTCCACAATAGAAGCCGACTGCGGCTGAGCACCACACTGATGTGTCATGGCGCCCAACAAGAAAGGGGCGATCAGCAGGGATACAACAGCAGCCGACCGAAAAGAATGACGCATGAGCGAACTCCTGATTAAAGGCAAAGGAGAAATACCGTCCCCCAAAAGGGGAAACGACCTCTTGTAGGGCCGTCTTCTATATATAAGAATGATACGTGCCGAATAGAGCGCCACTCGCTTGCGCGAGCTACTCTTGTCCTGACGACGCCCAACCCGCTCAGAGGTTCCCCTGATGACGCGCGGCGTGTCACTCTTTTCTGATCAAAAGCGGTACGGACCGGCGCCCACCGACCCAAAACAACACGCCCAGAGGGAGGGGATTTGCTTTAAAACGTCTCTGCGGCGCGGGGATAAAACCTGTCAGGCCCGAGCGCTGGCAGCGTAAGGCGAAAGAAAGGGCGCATGGGCACAACGACCCACTTCCAGCATCATCCGCTCGATACGCTCTACCATGGCATCCATGGTCGGCAAAGCGCTCACGGCGCGACCCACGCCAACCGCAGCAGCGCCTGACTCCAGCGCGCGGCGCACGTTGTCGAGATCGATACCGCTAGCGGCCATTACCGGCGTCGAGACGTGAGACGCCAAGATGCGGGCGTTATTCAGGGTGATTTCAAATTTTTCTTCAGCGCTCAGCGCTTTCATTGTGGGCTGGGCGGAAACGACGCGTGCCGCGCCTTCTGTCTGAAGCATATCAACGCCCATTGCGGCGAGACGTTCGGCCAAAGAGAGCTGAGTATCCAGCGACAAGTGCCCCGGAATGGTCACACAAGTCATTACATCCTGCGAATCAACCCCGGCCAGAGTTTTACGGGCGATGTTCAGCACTTCTTCCGGCGTCAGAAACAGGCCTTCTTCGTAAAGGGCGTCATAGTTTCCAATTTCCAGAACATCAGCCCCATGGGCCGCAGCTTCTATGAGGGCATCGGGGCGAATACACGAGACAAAGACCGGCAGATCCGTCATCGCGCGTACAGCGCTGACGATGTCCGGGCGAGCGGCCACGTCAACGGCGGTGGCGCGGGCAATGGTCGCCGCCTGCGTCACGCGCTGGACGTGCAGGCGATCAAAGTTAGCGATACCCGCAATCACTTTGACGGCGCGACGTTGGCGCAGGGCTTGCAATAAAGCTTGGCGTCTGGGGTTCATGATCGGCTGACCTCTGGCTGCGTCGCCGCGAGGGCGACTCAATTGTTACACTTAGGTGTTACACTTAGGGGGACCCGGAGATGGGGGGATTCGCCTGCTGCGCGGTATCAAACAAGTCACTTGGAGCAGAGGGAATAAACACAGGCAATAAAAATCGAAAAATAAGGATCCAGCGCCTTATTGCGCCTTGCGATGTCATCCCACAGAGAAGAGCGCGTGTCAACGAGCGAGACACTCCGGCTCGCTCCTCGACAATCGTCCCAATCCAAAACTCGCCCTGCAAGGCATCCCTCTCACGAGCAGGTATGTCTTGCAACGGCAGGCTTCTCAGGGCTTTTTAAAAATGCTATGATAATAACAAACCTTCGCTTTAAGCCGCTTTACGGTCCAGAACGGAGGACATGTCATCTATTTTTATTTCATTTTGTTTCACTAAATTCCAATTTTTCAGGTTGATTTTGTAATCTGCTCACACCCTGCCGAACGCTCCATCGCGAGCGATTCGGCTGGGGATCAGTTAAAGAGGAGTCTGCTATGGATGCCCTGTCGGGCCTTGGGGCCGTTACGACGCATCAAATAGCCGTAGCCGCCACCCAGAGCGGGAAGTTGCATGAGACGGGCGCACCCGCCTCGACTGACGCACAGGAAGCGAAACGCGCGCAAGAAGTGACACGCAATATAAATCGCGCTTTAAAAAACCAGCGTCAACGCGCCGGGGCCTCTCAAAAAGGCGTTTTGGCTTAAGGGCTTTGTCGTTCGTCAGCGCTTGCGGAGAGACGGCCGTGAAGACGGCTGTCGATACACGCGGTCTTTTTGCGTAAAAAAATCATCGAATAGGGGCTTTGACAACCGGTCCAACTGACGCAGATTCACCGGGCCCAAAACAGATAGAATATTTTGAATATCGCTCTGAGGGCCTCCAGATAACCGGAAATGGGCAGGGGCGGCTTGCGCAGAACAAAACGTCGCCAACATCAGCGCGACGGGCAAGACGCCGTAAGAAGTACGTTTCATCATCGGGACACCTCCATGCAGTTCCCCATAACGGGGCGAGGATGGGGCGCACGGCGCACAGAGCGCCGCAGCATACGGATTTAAAAGTAAAAACGCCTGACGTCGCTCAATTGCGCACGTCCTGAAAAAATCTTCTGACGCAGGCGTCTGGTCGGCAGCGCCTGCGCATTCTGAATAAACCTTATGCCACTTTCTTACTGTAACGAATAACGCCCCCCGCCGACAATCCGCCACTTAGCCTAATCCCTCGGGAGAATGGGCCCGCAATTATGAAGCATTGTAATCTCTTGTCGCGCGCGTCAAACTCCGACAAGCGGCGGCCTTGAGAAAAATCTAAAGTTTTTCTGTACGAAAGCGGAGAAAATTGGTAAGATAGTGTACAAGTCACCCTAATCCAATTCCTTGTCCGACCGCCCCTTGCGAGAGTCCCCAAAGGTAACAGTATTGTTACACCGGTGTTCTTCCCCCGCAACTTTTTGAGCAAATGGCTTTTTATGCCAATGAGCGTGTTTTGGGACGAATGCCGTTACGGGGAATGCTGATTCACCGGCGGTCGGAGCCATCATCAAAAGCGTCGTCGCTGGGGTGACGATTCAAGCAATGCTTACGGTGATTATTTCGGGAGGATCTGTTTTATATGGTAAGCAAAACTGGCGTTAAAAAATCGCCTGCTGCGAAAACATTCGAAGAGTTACTCGAAGAGCTTCTAAACAGCCCATCGGAGAAAGTTCGCTACAACGCCGCCCGCGTCCTGGGAGAAATGGGGGACATGACGGCGGTCGATCCGTTAATCGAAGTGCTGCGCCATGATAAAAACGGCTCGGTTCGTCTGTACGCCGCGCGCGCCTTGGGCGAGCTGGGCGATCCCGCCGCCACCGAACCACTGATTGAATCGCTTCGCGATGACCGTAACGTTGACGTCCGCGTTCGCGCCGCGCGCGCCTTGGGTCGTCTTGGCGGCGAAGAAGTGGTGCTGCCGTTGGTGGAAGCTCTCAGCGACGGCAACAGCCAGGTCTGTATGACAGCGGCGGACGCCCTCGTTGAAATTGGTAAAATCGCCGTGGGCCCGTTACTGCGCAGTCTTAAACATGAGAAGGTCAACGTGCGTTGCGACGCCACGCGCGCTTTGGGCGAACTCGGCGACGCCACCGCTGTTGAGCCGCTCATTGAGATGCTGACCGACGAATGGGTCAACGTGCGTATCTACGCGGTGCAATCGCTGGGCAAGCTAAACGATTCGCGCGCCGTTCCCGCCTTGATCAAGGTGCTGGAAAACAGCAGCGAAAACGATCTCGTCCGGGCTGGCGCCGCAGCCGCGCTGGGTCTGCTTAAAGACGCGCGCGCCCTGCTGCCCCTGCGCGACCTCATCGTGCAGGCCGACGAACTGGGCGAAATCGAAGACACGGCCCTGAAAGCCTATAAAATGATCATGGCCGCTAACTGGAAAGCCGTCCCCGGCGCGACAGCCGCTAAAAAGGCCGCCACGTCGCAAAGCGCCAAAAAATAAACCTGAATCCTATCCAAATCGTCTGCCGCCCTGCGAATCAACTCCGCAGGGCGGCTTGGATTTTTAGGAAGGGTGTTTATCGTAAAATGAGCGCTATACGGACAGCGCTTATCTAACGGAGGCTTTATGGTTCAGATTTTCCCATTTCGCGGTCTACGTTACGCGTTGACCGCAGGCGACTCTCTCAGCGATGTCACGGCGCCGCCCTATGACGTCATTGAACCTGCGCATCAAGCGCGGCTGTACGATCGCCATCCCGCCAACGTGGTCCGGTTGATTCTCAATCGAAAAGAATCCGGCGATACTTGCGACAATAATCCTTATACTCGCGCTGACGGGTTTTTACGACAATGGCAACGCGAAGGTATTCTCACCGCAGACACAAAGCCTTGCCTCCTGGCCTACTCTCAGAAATGGACGCCTGCCGGATATGAGGCGCCGGTAGAGAGAAAGGGTATGATCGCCCTCTTACGCCTTACTCCTCCAGAAGAACGGCAAGTGCTTCCGCATGAACGGACAATTGACAAGTATGTCAGCGATCGCATTACGCTTTCTAAAACCACCGGCGCGAATCTCAGCCAGATTTTTATGATTTACGGCGATCCGCAACGCTTTATCGAGCGCGAACTGTTTGACGCGTCCGCCGCCCAAGGGGCCGATTGGCTCAGCGCAACCGATGAAGATGGCGTCTGCCACCGCCTCCGCTCGGTCGACGATACAGAGACGCTGACGGCGATTCAACGGCATTTTGAAGACAAAACCCTGCTCATCGCCGATGGTCATCACCGGTATAAAACCGCTCTCACGCTACAACGCGAGGCGCGCGAACGAATTAAAGCCCTCCAGGGACAGGAACCGGCGCCCGGAACCTTGCTCAGCGATTACGTCATGGCATTTTTCGCCAATATGGACGACCCAGGCCTGCTCGTCTTCCCGACCCATCGCGCGCTGACCCGCTGGCCGCAGGGCTGGTCACGAGAACGGCTGGAAGCGGCTTTATCTCAGACCTTCGATTGCCTGCCCCCAGAGGCGTTTGACAGCGACCCGCAAACGATTCTATATGAAGGCCAGGGCGGGGCTCCGAGGTGGACCCTGCGTCTGAAATCCACAGACGGTTTGGGCGATTTGCCCGCCGTGATGCGCGATTTTGACGCGGCAATTCTGGATAAAATCGTCATAGAAGGTTATTTTCAGAGTGATGCGCCGACCTTAAAGGCCGACAAAATCCTCTGGTTTGATCGTAGCGAAGCTTCCGTACGCGACATGACGGCCCAGGGCGACGCGGTTGCGGCTTTTTACCTACATGCGCCCTCTGTTCGACATGTGCAACGGATTTGTGCGGCAGGCGAACTCATGCCGCAAAAATCCACGTATTTCTATCCTAAAATCCTGAGCGGTCTGACGCTTTATAGCCATCGGGGCTTCGAGAGCGCTTCCGGCTGCGCGTTGAGTGGCGTCGTCGAAGGCGTTCAGCCTCTCGCCAAAGATTTCTGGCCTTTAGAAGCAGAATTGGCGCGCCGATGAGCAATCTTGAATCCCCTGAGCCACAGTATTGGCTGACGGTCGGCTCGCGGGAGAATTTTGAGATTTCCCGCGCCCGAGGATTTAATCTGCTGGGAATCAAATCGACGCACCGCAAAAAGGCGGCGCAAATCCGTCCGGGCGATGGCGTATTGTACTACCTCACCGGATTGATGGTTCTGGCAGGCGGCGTGAGCGTGCAATCGGAAATGTTTGAGGATGAAACGCAGGTTTGGACGTGTTCCTCAGTAAAAAACGGCAAACCAGAAGTCTATCCATACCGTTTTCACATTAAGCCCACGCTTATCGCGCCTTCTGAAAGTGGCTTTCTCCCTGTCCGCGAAATCCGGGAGCAACTCGCCTACCTGCGCAAGTGGCCCGAAAAGAACTGGACACTGGGCTTTCAAGGAAACCTGCATTTATGGCCCGAGTCAGATTTCCGTTTGGCGTATGCGGCGCTAACCGAGCGTTTACAACGCTCTTAACTGGTTATTGGCACTGGGCGCACAACCCCAAAAACTCCATCTGGTGCGCACGCACCCGAAAGCGATTCAGGCGTGCCGCCGAGGCCGAAACCGCATCCACGCCGGGACAGGCGACTTCTTCAACCGAATGACAGCCTTGGCAGATCAAGAGATGATGGCAGCCAGATGAGTCGTGATGAGCGGGCGCTGCGTCATCAATCGCGCATTTAAGCGCTTTGCCACTGCCCATAAGGCGATGGATCAAGTGGCTCTCTTCCAGACGCTCCAGAATCCGATACACGCTGACCGTATCCACTTTTTCGCCACGCTGGACCAGTCGCTCGGCAATTTCGTAAGGCGAGAGCGGTTCGCGAGCCATATCCAGCGTCTCAATCACCAGCCGGCGAGCCCGCGTTAAGCGAAACCCCTTTTGTTTAAGCGTTTCAAGCGCCAGCGGCGCGTATCCAGACATGGCGGCGGCCTTCCTGCCTTATGTGACAGCCTCAACAAGAGGCGCTTGACGCAAGGTAATGAGCAAGCGTATCCTGTTAATGCAATATTATTGCAAGAGCTTTATTTCGTCCACCATAACCCCTTTGATTGACTGATGACCGCTGCCAGCTATCCCGTAGCGTTGTTCGGGACGCCGCCCTATGGAGCCCCCGGCCTAACGGCTGCAAGCGTTTTATCGCCGCTTCCTGCAAACGGCGGTGGGGCTCATCACGCGCGGTATTTTCAGACTTTCGCTTCGCCAGCGCGGCCCCGCGCCGTTGATGCCAACGCCGGCAGCCATCAACGCCATACCCCCGCCCCAGTGGCCGCGTTCGCGCAAGGGGTAGGGCTCATTATGCTAGGGCTAATGCTGAACCGGATTCCGCCGCGCCCGTCGGCTTTTGAGCTGGTTTCCACGCGCGTGGAAGACTGGGCCAAAATGGCGCTGGGCGTGATCGCTACCGACAAATTCAATGCGGCCTTCGACGCCAAGCCCCCCGCCTGGCTTCAGGGACTAGAAACCGTTACTGCGTTGACGTTTATCTCCCAAGGTTTGCAGAAAAAAGGTTGGAAGCATTTTCCGCTGTTGGCCCTAGGCGTCCCTGCACTGGTACAGGTTACGCAATGGGCGAGCGAACAGGTCGACGCCGCCCTCGATGAACGTCAAAGCGACATACCACGATGGATTCCAAAAACAGCGCTGGGTATTGCCTCTACCGTGGCAGGCGTTCTGGGACTGCGAGGGGTCATCCAGTCCCAGTGGTATCGCAGCGCTATCGGCCGATTAAGCGGCGATACCGCCGCAGGACAGGTCGTCGGCGCAGAAGCTGTGGTGTGCAGTCGGTGCGGCGGAGCGCATCTGTTGTGTATGGAAGAAATCAGTGATTTTGTCGGCGTCATGGCCTCGTGGGCGCATGACCAGTTTAAATTGGGAAACGCGCACTCATGAGAGTCCCGCCGTCTTCGGGTAGAATCGTCTCTCCAACGCCTTTATTTGGCCATCGTCTGCCGGACGGCTCAGATTGTACAGGCGGGCACGCTTCTCACGTCCACCTGCCCCCCAAACGGGAACATGCGCCTAAGGCGGCGCCACCTTCATCCATCACACGGTTTTTCCGGGCGCTTTGGCAGTGGATTGGGGAATTCTTTCGTGATTGCGCATCGCTGGCGAAAGGGCCGGACCCGTCGCACACCGCTCATTAACTTCGCCGCCTAAGAAAAAGGGGAGGGTCCCCCGTCCTCCCCAACCGGAAAGTAGCCGGTTAAACGGCTGTCGCTGAGCGCATAGAGCTCTTCAAGAGCCTTACGCGCCCCGCAATAACCTCAAGCAACGAGAATATAAACGTCGCAGAAAACTAAGGACAGCGGCGACGTAATCCCCTGCATTTTTTCATGGTCCCCTCCTGAACGAGCGCACGGCAAAACCAATCCATCACATCGCTACATCGCTAAGGATTCTAGGTGGTAAGGATCATTAGCGGCCTTCGCGTCCCCTCAATGCGCCGCTTCTCCTTCGATAGATTTCATTATTATACCGATCGTTGCATTCAACTGAAAGTCCAAACCGGAAACTTTATCGCGGGCGTCCCGCCTGACGCGGCACGGGTTTATACCGAGGATATAAAAGACAATTCTTTACTATTAACACCACCTATGCGCCATGCAAAACGATCATTGGCAGAGAATTAATCCTTCGCGCCATAAACAGACGCGAGTACGCCCCAGAGCTTAAATAGAAACTATTCCCAGAAAATCGGCGGAAGAACCTGTCACCGATATGCTCCCTTGGCTATCCATGCCGCGGACGGTTCAAAATATGGCGCGCAATAATCCCCTGTTTTTAACCGAATTAATGAAAACCAGCTTCCTGCGCATGATGGGCCTAGGGCCTTTCGCCCAGAAATAAAAATGGTGTCACAAAGGCCCCGTCACGGCTTCGACGGCGCCCAGCCATTGGTCATCGGCAATGCCCTGCGCCACGCGTCGCACATCGTCTGCACAGCTTCGATCCGCTTCTAACGGCGGAATAACCGCGCGAATTGCCTGATACGCCGCCCAAACGCCTTTGCCCGGCATCGCGCCCTTTCGGAATTCCAGCCCTTGCGCGGCGCACAGCAATTCGGCGGCCACAATCCAACGGACGTTTTCCAGAATTTGAGCCGCCTTACGGGCGGCCAGCGCGCCCATGCTGACATGATCTTCCTTATCGTTGGACGTCGGGATCGAATCCACGCACGCCGGATGCGCCAGCGTCTTATTTTCGGACGCCAGCGAAGCAGCGGCGTAGTGGACGATCATCATGCCGGAGTTCAGCCCTGGATGAGAGGAGTGACCCGTCAAAAAAGCAGGGAGACCACTGAAAACCGGATTCATTAACTTGTCGATGCGGCGTTCGGCGATACTGCCCAGTTCGGCCAGCGCCACGGCCATCGCGTCGAGGGCCATAGCGACCGGTTCTCCGTGAAAATTACCCTGAGAGACGACATCGCCATCAGGAAATACCAGCGGATTGTCCGTAACGGCGTTAGCCTCGATTTCCAGCGTACGCCGCGCGGCAGCCAGCGCATCCCACACGGCGCCATGCACCTGTGGAATGCAGCGCAGCGAATAAGGATCCTGTACTTTCGCGCAGTCGCGATGAGACGCCATAATCTCGCTGTGGGCGAGCAGGCGCCGCATAACTGCCGCCGATCGCGCATGACCCGGATGCGGACGCAGTTCAGCGACCCGCGCGTCAAAAGGCCGAACGCTGCCGCGAACCGCCTCAACCGTCATTGCGGCGGCTATTTCTGCGGTGAGGGCAAGACGCTCGGCCTGCAAGAGCGTGAGGGATCCTAGCGCCGTCATCATTTGCGTGCCATTCAGCAACGCCAGCCCTTCCTTCGCCTTAAGCGTCAAAGGCGTCAGCCCCGCCGCCGCTAATGCGTCTGCGGCCGGAATCGGCCGACCTCCCGAGGAATCCAATACCCAGCCTTCTCCTATCAACGGTAACGCCAGGTGGGCCAAAGGCGCGAGATCGCCGCTTGCGCCCAAAGACCCCTGAGAGGGCACAGCGGGATGAACCCGTCGATTGAGTAACGCCAGCAATTGCGTAATCACCTCTGGCCGCACGCCGCTATAGCCTTGGGCAAGGGTATTGGCGCGCAACAGCAGCATTGCGCGTACGACGCGCGCCTCTAACAAAGGTCCGGCCCCTGCCGCATGGCTTCGGAGCAGATTCAATTGCAACGCGTCGACATCTTGCGGGGCGATGCGAACGTCGCTTAAGGCGCCGAAGCCGGTATTCACGCCATAGGCTGCTTCTCCCCGCTCCAGAATCGCATCTATGACAGCTCGGGACGCCAGAACGCCTTGCAGAGCGTCATCGGTCAAAGACGTCTCAATTGAGCAGAGCGGATCGGCAATCTGCGCGATGATTTCCAAGGTCAGATCGCGGCCCGTTAAGGGGAGGCTCTTCACGGACCTAACGGGCCGAAATCCGCAGGCATTTCGCGGGGGCGCACCGTGATATCGCCTGTGGGACGGCACTGACACGAAAGCCGTTCGTTCGGTCCCAGATAAAACACCGGCTCTTCCAGATGCGTCTTGGCATTGAGATGCTCTGCGCCAGCGACAATCTCGATGATGCAATTACAGCATGCGCCCATACCGCCGCAACGGTCGTGGACCTCGACGCCCAAGGCGTGTGCAGCGTCGCGGAGGGTGGCAACGCCGTCAATTTCGATTGATTGGCCGGTGGGCAAAAACAGAATCCGCGACATAAACCCCTTCAGACTGCCATGGTCATTATGGCTTATTCTACCTCTTGAGAGCGTCGGCCGCCAGCGGCGATCAAAGCCGAGACTTGAGACGTCTTAACGGACAACTTCAAGCGCGCAATGATACGCATAATAACGCGCATACAGGCCGTCTTGCGCCAAAAGCGCCTCATGGCCGCCCTCTTCAGCCACGCATCCGTCTGCAATCACCAAGATCCGGTCAGCTTGCCGAATCGTGGAAAGGCGATGCGCGATGGTCAGCGTCGTACGACCTCGCTGTAAAGCGTTCATGGCCTGCTGAAGCCGTTGCTCTGAACGCGAATCAATAGAAGAAGTCGCTTCGTCCAGCGCCAGCACGGGCGGATCATGCGTCAGTGCGCGGGCAAATAACAGCAGTTGACGCTCGCCCGCCGACAGGTTGGATCCACGTTCACTCAGCCGTGTCTGTAAGCCCTGAGGCAATGCGCGCACCCAGTCCGCCGCAGAAACCGTCTCCAGCGCCCGCCAAAGCGCAGCTTCCATAGCGGGATCCTCTGCCTCAATTGGGTCGAGGGTAAGATTTTCGGCAATGGAGCGAGAAAACAGCTGATCGTCTTGCTGAATTACGCCAATTCGTTGGCGAAGGGCGCGCAACGGCAATTGGCGAACATCGTCATCGCCCAACAGAATACGTCCGGCCTGTGGATCGTAGAACCGGTTCAGCAGCTTGATAATCGTGCTTTTACCGGCGCCCGTCGGCCCGATGATGGCGACTGTTTCACCCGCCGCCACCCTAAACGAGACATCGCGCAGCACGGGACGATCCGCCGAATATCCAAACGTGACGCCCTCGAAAGCAACGCTCAGCGCTGCCCGCAATTCGAAGGACGCTTGTGACGGGAGGCTTGTGGGGGAAGTCGCCAAAACGCCTTGCGAAGAGGGCAACAGATCCGAGTGCTCGCGAAACAATGGCGTCAGACGCGCTAGCGAGGCGAGGCCCGATTGAATCAGCGTATATTTTTCGGCCAGATCTTCCACCGGCTCGAATACCATCTGCGCATAGAGAAAGAACGCAGCCAGCAGCCCCAAAGTAATCGGCGGTTGCGCGATAATCATCCCGCTGAGCGCCAGCGCCCCGGTCGCCAGAATCAGCGCTTGCGTCGCAATCGTCAGAAACTCAACAGACGCCGACAAAGCAAAGTCGTAGCGAACCGATTGCAAATTCGCCGCAAGATTTTCCGCGTTCAGCCCCTGAAAATCGCGCACATTACGCGCTTCACGCCGACAGATTTGCGTGACCTCTACGCCAGCGAAGTTTTCCTGCATAAAGCCGTTGAGCGCGCCCATTTGATGCCGAATACGCTCATAGGCCCCGCGCGCCTTGCGCCGCAACCACTCCATTACCGCCATGATCACGACAAGCATGCCTGTCACCACGGCGGCCAGCAGGGCATGTTGCCAGAAAATTGCCGCCAGAACGCCGACAATCATGGCCGCATCCAGCAGAATGGTCAGCCCGCCGGAAGCGAACATCTCGCTAAGATTCTCAACATCGCCCGTAACGCGCGTTACCAGGCGCCCAATGGGCGTTTTTTGGTAAAAGCGCGGCGACAGCGTTTGCAAATGCCGGTATAACGCCGTTCTTAAATGATACACAATTAACTGGCCCGCATTTTGCGAGACAGACATCAGCCAATAGCGGCAGACGTAGTGCAGCGCCATCACGCCCGCATAAATGGCCGCCACCTGCGTCAGCCCCCAGCCGTCGCCATGCGCAATCGGTCCATCGATGGCGCGGCGAACCAGCAAGGGCAGTGCGATTTGGCTCAGCGTGACTGGAATCAGCAAACCCGCCGACAGCCACAAGAGACCTTGATGCGGGCGCGCATACGGCCAGAGTTCGGCCAACAGGCGCGCGTCCTGCCACAACGTCTTGGGTCGGGCGACGCTTTCTTCCAGAAACGAGGCGAGCGCCGACGTATTTTTAGAGGAAGAGGCGGACTTGTTCGAAGAGGCGCTCATGAGGCTTCCTCCTCGCCGCTTTCGTCCGCAGGCGCATCGCGCCAGACCTCGGACAGCTCGCTTTCGAGCCGCGCAAGACGATGCAGGGCGCGATACAACGGTTGCTCTTCGAGTAATTGCGCATGGGGGGCGAGCGCCAAGAGGCGACCGGCGTCCATCAGTGCGACGCGCGAGACGCGCGGCGCAATCGACAGGCGATGCGTAGCGATCAGCGTGATTTTATCCGCAAAGACGCGTTGCGCGATCAGCGCATCGATAATGTCAGCCTCGGTATGCGCGTCGACATTGGCGAATGGATCGTCCAGCAGCAGAATTCGAGAGGGCGTCATTAAGCTGCGCGCCAGCGCCAGTCGTTGGCGCTGGCCGCCAGAGAGCGTCAGGCCGCGCTCGCCGACGATGGTGCGATACGCAAGCGGCATCGCTTTTATCTCGGCATCGATAGCCGCAATACGAGCCGCCCGAACAACAGAGCCTTCCCCGTCGCTGTCAATTGCGTCGGGTTGAGCGTATGCAATATTATGCGCGATATCGGAAGAAAAGAGAAAGCTCCGCTGCGGCATCAGCATCACGGCCTGACGCAAGCGCTCGCGCGCCGGTCCGTCCTGATTGATGTCGCGCCCGCCGATACGAATCGCGCCGTCTTCGATGGGATATCGTCCCGCAATTAATTGCAGCAGGGTCGACTTACCTGAGCCCAGCGGGCCTACGACGGCGATGGTTTCGCCGGGCTCGACGCACAACGACACGTCCTGCAATACGGGCCGCGAATCGCGCTTGCCCGCCGCCTGCGCCGATTCGTCATACGGATTATGATACGAGAACGTCAGTCGGCGAATCTCCAGAGGCCCGTGCGGAAATGGACTCTCATAGGGTCTCGTCGCCCGCCCATGCGACGGCGCAGACGCTGACAGAATCGCGTCCATACGCTCCATGGCCGCCGCGCCTTGCTGAAAAATCGTAATCACCCAGCCCATCGCCGCCGTGGGGAACGACAAGCGCTCCAGCAACAGCAAGAAGGCCAGAAAGGCGCCCCCGCTCATTCGCCCGGCGATGGTCTCCCACCCGCCCTGAGTCAGAACGGCCAGCACCCCGACGCTGCTGACCATGGCCATGATGAGGGTCAGCCATACTCGCGCGCGAATCAAGTCCTGAAACGCCTTGAGATACGCCCGGCAGACGCGCTGAAAGCGACGATCCTCAACCGTTTCTTTTGCGTAGGTCTGAATAACCGCCATGGCGCTGAAATTTTCCTGGGCCACCGCGCTAATCTGCGCCAGATGGGACTGCGTCTCTGCGTAATACGTTTTGACGCGCCGATTGACGCCGCTCATCAACAAAACAGCCAACGGGAACAACGACAACGCCAGCACCGTCAAACGCGGGCTATATCCCCACATCGTCGGCAACGCCATGGCGTAGGCGAACAACGT
The DNA here is from genome assembly GCA_016712355.1 of Vampirovibrionales bacterium. NCBI lineage: Bacteria > Bacillati > Candidatus Melainabacteria > Vampirovibriophyceae > Vampirovibrionales > Vampirovibrionales bacterium. Next base: position 188,945 of record JADJRF010000005.1, read on the forward strand.
ATTAAAGCCCATCATTACCCCGCCGCCGGTAAGAAAGCGCAAGGCCTGCGCATCGTTGCTTACGCGCGATAGCAGCTCACCGGGCGGATGCGTCTGATGGTAAGACGCCGGCAGAGAGAGCAGACGCTCAAACATCGCCGCGCGAAAGTCGCATTCGAGCCGCCGCCCCACCCCCACCAGAAAAACGCGCGACACCAGACGCGTACAGAACAACACCGCTCCCAACGCGAGAATCTGGGCCAAGGCAAACCCCAGCGCGTGCGGCGTCATGCCCGCCAGACCATCAATCGCCACTTGGATGCGAACGGGAATCGCCATGCCCACCGCATTAAAAACCAGCAAAAAGACCAACCCCATCGCTGTTTCTGGCAGATAGGGCCGAAACCGGGGCCAATGCTTGCGAAAAATACGAATCGGCGGCGTCCGTGGGCTTAACGCGACAGAGCGTCATTATAGCGCGGGCGCCTTCTCACGCGAGAAATCCTCCACCGGAGGGATCCCGCCGATGCGCCGCCTCCCTACAATAGGGGGGATTCATTTCTGGACGCGGATCGCGTCGATGCAGCGAACCCCTAAAAGGAACCCCTCGCAATGAAAATTCTGGTGACGGGCGGCGCAGGATACAAAGGCTCGTTATTAATCCCGATGCTTCTCAAACAAGGCCATAAGGTCACGCTGTTCGATAACTTCATGTGGGGTATCAAACCCATCCTGCACTTCGCAACGGATCCGTATCTGGATATTATCAGCGGGGATATTCGCGATCGCGAAGCCGTCGGTAAGGCGATGGCTGGCTGCGATCTCGTGATCCACCTGGCTGCTATTGTCGGCTACCCGGCCTGCGCCGCCGATCCCGCGCGCGCTGTCAGCATTAACGTAGAAGGCACGCGCAATCTGACGAGTCAGCTTCAGGGCGGCCAGCGAATTATTTTCGCCTCCACCGGCTCGACCTACGGTAAAGTAGACGGCGTCTGCACCGAAGAAACCCCCATTGCGCCGCTAACGCTGTACGGCTCTACCAAGTCGCAAGCCGAAACGCTTTGCCTGGAGAAAGGCGGTGTCGCGCTGCGCTTTGCAACCGTCTTTGGAACATCGCCGCGCCTGCGGCTCGATCTGCTGATCAATGATTTCGTCTATCAAGCCCTGCATAATCGCCAGATCGTATTGTACGAAGGCCATTTCCGCCGGACCTTTCTGCATGTGAAGGACGCTGCCGAGAGCTATCTTTTCACCCTCGACAACTACGACAAGATGTCGGGCCAGGCCTATAACATCGGCGACGACGCCATGAACTTCACCAAGCGCGATATCGCCGTCATGCTGAAAGATATGCTGGAATTCTATCTGCACGAAGCGGACGTTGGCGAAGACTTCGACAAGCGCGATTACGCGGTCAGTTACGAGAAAATCGGGCAACTTGGCTTTAAAACGCGCGTTGGCATTGACGAAGGCCTGAAGGAACTGATTCGCGTGCTACGCCACATCCGCATTACCAACGAGTGGCGCAACGCCTGATCGACCGTCTGCCAAGAGGAAATTTCCGATGGAAAACGATGCCGCCGAAGACTACCGCAACGTACGCCCCTGCGAATCAATGGAGCTGCTTGGGATTTCGGTGGGAGGCTTCCACTGTATGGTCAAACGGCTGAATTACCGTAAGACAAGAATAGATGGCAGGGCCTATTATCAGATTCCCCTTTCCGTTATTCGTTCTTACGCACAGCAAAAAGAGAGTCACGAAACCACCATTCGGATACGCCGACTCTCGATGGCGCAAACCGGCCCTATTGAGGGGGACGCCACCCTTGCGCCGACACATCAACAAGAGCTGGAGCTACTCCGCTCAGAACTGCGCGAGAAAAATCGCATTATCCGCCATTTGTTGGCGCTGCTCGATGTGCGGACCACCCCAACCTCCATTCTGCGTCGACGCGGACCCTCGGCAAAAACATATTCCATCAACGAAGAGGCATCCCCCTCATGACAACCGTTCTGGTCACCGGCGGCTCGGGCTTTCTCGGGCGACATCTGGTCGAGGCGCTCTCGGCCAAGGGTTATGCGACGCTGGCCCCTCGCAGCGCTGAATTCAACCTCGAAACCGGCGCAGGATGCGACGCCTATCTCGAGGCGCATGGCGCGATCGACGTTCTCATTCATTCGGCCGCTTATTACGGCGGCATCGGCATTAATCAGGCCGAACCCGCGACGATCTTCTTCAAAAACTGCCAGATGGCCCTCAACGCCTTTGAACTGGCCCGTCAACACCAGATCGGCAAGATTCTGCCCATCGGCTCCGCCTGCGCGTATCCCGGTTACCTGCAAGGCGATCTTAAAGAGGATGATTTCTGGGCAGGAGCGCTGCACGATTCCGTTGAGGCCTATGGTTTCACCAAAAAACTGCAACTCGTCGCGCAAAAGGCCTACTACAAGCAACACGGCATCGCGTCGAATCATTTGATTCTCACCAATCTGTATGGCCCGCACGACGTGTTTACCGAATACCGCTCACATGTGGCCTCGGCCCTGATTAAGAAATTCGCCGACGCCAAAGCTAATCACGCTCCCAGCGTGACCTTATGGGGCGACGGCTCGCCCATCCGCGAGTTCCTCTTTGTCAAGGACGCCGCCGAAGCCATCGCGCGCGCAGTCGCCCTGCCGCACGACCCGACGCCTATCAATATCGGGGTCGGCGTGGGCACCACGATTCGAGAACTGGCTGAACTCACCGCCGACGCCGTTGGCTACGATGGCGATATTTTATGGGATACGAGCCAGCCAAATGGAGCGGCGCGCAAAGTGCTGGATATCTCGCGCCTGCGAGATAAACTGGGATGGGAGCCGACCACGCGGCTGCAAAGCGGTCTACGCGAAACCGTCGCCTGGTACCTCGCCAATAAGTCGCTTGCAGACGCGCGGGCGTAATCGCTCGCCGTTAAGAAATCGCTTTCGCCGCTTCAGTGGCGGCGATTAGCGCCGCCAGAATACCAGGCTCGTCGTAGGCGTGGCCCGCATCCGCAATCGGCGCAAAATGCGCCTGCGGCAAGGCCTGATGCAGATCCCATGCATTCTGAAACGGACAGACCACATCGTAACGTCCGTGAATAATCCACGTAGGCAGGTGGCGAATACGATCCACATTTCGCAGAAGATAATCCGGCTCTGGGAAAAAGGACTGATTGACGAAGTAATGGCACTCAATGCGGGCCATCGCCAGCGCCGTCGCATCATCCAAGGGTGTTGAGGGTTTCAGCAGTTTGCAGGTCGCGTGTTCCCAGCCGCTCCATGCGCGCGCCGCCGCCAATTGAATCTCGGGATCGGCATGCGTCAGACGGCGATAATAGGCCGCCACCATGTCGCCGCGATCATGAGACGGAATCACCGCCTCGTAACGCGCCCATTCATCGGGAAAAATCCATGAGCAGCCCCCGGGCTGATAAAACCAGCGGATTTCCGCCTCGCGACACAGAAAAATCCCTCGGAGAATCAGGCCGCTGACGCGCTCGGGGTGCGTCTGCGCATAGGCCAGCGCAAGCGTACTGCCCCATGATCCGCCAAAAACCATCCAGCGCGCAATTCCCAGACGCTCGCGTACGGTTTCCAGATCGGCGATGAGCTTCCAGGTGGTATTTTCGTGGAGAGACGCATGCGGCGTACTACGCCCGGCGCCGCGTTGATCGGGCAAAATGACGCGGTAATGGCGCGGATCAAACAAGCGGCGATGACTCGGCGAGCATCCCGAGCCCGGTCCGCCATGCAAAAACAACACCGGCGCGCCGTCAGGATTCCCGGCTTGCGCCACCCATACCGTATGACCATCGCCAACGGACAACGCATCGCCAGCGTAATCGTCTATAGGCGGAAACAACCCACCCGGTTCACGCCCCAAAGCGCTCATGGAGCGGGGAACAGGTGGACCGCGCGGGCTTCAATGGTATCGGTCAGCGTTTGGAGATCGTCGTCTTGCGCAGGCTCGCTCTTACGGCGGCGACGAGCCGGTGTGGTCGGCAAAGCGGTAGGCGAGCGGCCCAAGCGATCGATCACCTTGGTGGCGAGCTTTTCCTGTTCGATTTCCTGTCGAAGCTTGTCGTTTTCGGAACGAAGCTCTCGGATTTCAGCGCGCAGCAGCGAAATCGTGGATTCTTCCTTCTGGCGCTCGACGGCGCGATGGGCGACGGCCTCAGCCAGCGACGAGAGGGCTTTTTCAAGCGAGCTGTTGACCGTGGCGCTGAAAGTCATTCCCGCTTCGGGCGTTGCGCCCGCATGGCGACAGTGGCGCTTGCGAACTTTGATCTTGTGGGTTTTACCCTTACTGAAAAAGAAGAACTCGCCCGGATGCAGCGATTTGATTTCCGCGTACGAGACGCCCGCCTCGTTAAGAAAAGGGCGAATCGCCTTGTAATCCTGCTCGGACGTAATGCCGCCAAACCAGAAACGATTACACTGGCTCAGAATATCCTTGCTGATGCTCGCAGGCCGCTGCGTCGCCCACAAGCTGTCGATAGCGCGTTTTCGACCGCGTTTGGCGATCTTCTGGCTAGCAACCAGCGGATCCATCAGCATTTTTTTACCGCGTTTAGAAGCGGCGGCCCCGCCGACCGTGCGTTGAGGCGCATAAATCTGGGCTTCTTCAACCACGATGCGAATTTTTCGCCGGTGCTTCTGCTCAGCGACAAACAGGGCGTCAGCAATCAGGCCGTACAGATGCTGTTGCTCGTCGTCAAGGTACTCGCTGAGGTCAAAGACGCAGGACAGCCCTGCGGTCAGCATGGTCTCGACGTAGAGATCCATGGCTTCTTCTTCCAGCGGTAGATTGCCGTGCTCGCCGCCGACAATCATGGTCGGGTAGCGCTCGGCCAGAGTGAAGTGCTCACCCTCCGGATCGATGACGCACAGCAGGCCGCCGTTTTCGAGCGTCTCTTCCATTAGCACGCCCGTCAGGTAGGATTTTCCCATGCCGGAGGAGGCCAGAATAGCATCGCGTTCCCCGGTCGCCTTGTAGTCGTCAAGCGCCACGCTGAACATCGGCGCAACATGAAGCGCGCGCGCGCCGGGCGTCAGACGGGTTTTGAGGAATTTAAACATGTCAACCATGCCCCCATTATACCGGCGGCGTCCCGAAAGGCGATTGACCGGTGGATCGACTTTTTCTCCAAATGCCCGAACAAGCGCCCCGGCGCAAGCGTCCATTCCGCGAACTGTCCCCAAAGTGGCACGCCGGGAGGGACTCGAACCCCCGACCGCCTGGTTCGAAGCCAGGAACTCTATCCAACTGAGCTACCGGCGCATGCCATTTGGGGCGCGTCGCGCGCAACGCCCTGTCATCATACGATCGAAACGACCAGATTCACCAGCTTGTCTGGCACGATAATGATTTTACCCGGCGTCTTGCCGCCGAGAAACGACTGGATTTTATCGCTGGCCAGCGCCAGACACTCCAACTCGTCGCGAGAAAGACCGGGCGTTATCGTCACGCGATCGCGCACCTTACCGTTGATTTGCAGCGCCACTTCCACCTGGTCGGCTTGCAAGGCGGCCACGTCGGCAACAGGCCACGGGTGTGTATGAACCGAGCCTTCGGCGCCCAGACGATGCCAGAGTTCTTCAGCCAAATGCGGGGTGATGGGGGCCAACATGAGCAACAGGACGCGGGTCGCATGGCTCAGCACCGGGTCGGGCGCCGCAGACGACGAAAGGCCTTCTTTCACGTATTTCCCCATAGCGGCGGCCAGCTCGCGAATTTTACTGATCATCGTGTTGAACTGGAAGGACTCGCCCAGATCGCGCGTCACGCCGTCAATTGTCTGATTGGCGCGCTGATACAGCCGCCGGGCGTCGCCACTCAGCGATTCATAGACAATACCAGAAGCGGCGCCGTCTGCAGCCAGCGCAATATGCGACTTATGATCCAGAACCAGCCGCCACACGCGCATTAGAAACTTGAAACAGCCTTCCACCGCCGAATCTTTCCAGTCGAAGTCGGCTTGCGGGGGCGAGTCGCTGAGGATAAAAAAGCGGGCCGTGTCGGCGCCATACTCGCGCAGGATATCGTCGGGGTCGACGATGTTGCCTTTCGACTTGCTCATTTTGGCGCCATCTTTCAACACCATGCCTTGAGTCAGCAAGTGGGCGAAGGGCTCGTCGTGAGAGGTCCAGCCGCCGTCGCGCAGGGCCATCATCAGAAAACGCGAGTACAGCAGGTGCAGAATCGCATGCTCGACGCCGCCGACATACTGATCGACCGGCATCCAGTGGCGAATCACAGCCGGATCGAATGGACGCTGATCGTTATGCGGATCCAGAAAGCGCAGGTAGTACCACGAACTGCACACGAAGGTATCCATCGTGTCCGTCTCGCGGCGGGCGGGTTTGCCGCAATCCGGGCAGATCGTTTGCAGAAAAGTGGGCGAACTTTCCAGCGGCGAGCGGCCTTTGATCGAGAAGTCCACGTCCTCGGGCAAAGTGACCGGCAGATCGCACTCGGCAACAGGACGCGGACCGCAGGCCTCGCAATACACCACAGGAATCGGCGCGCCCCAGTAGCGCTGTCGTGAGATCAGCCAGTCGCGCAGGCGATATTGCACGCGCGCCTCACCGAAGCCTTTTTCCTGAGCGAAACGGGTCATCGCCTCTTTGGCGGATTCGCTGTCCATGGCGCTGAAGCCGTCGCAGTCAATCAGGACCCCGCTTTCGGTATACGCCTCCTGGAGCGGCGCGCCCACTGCGCTGGGGCGCGTAATGACCTGGCGAACCGGCAGGTTAAAGCGACTGGCAAAGGCCCAATCGCGCTCGTCATGCGCAGGAACCGCCATCACCGCGCCGGAGCCGTAATCGGCCAATGCGTAGTCAGCAATCCAGACGGGAATTTTTTCGCCATTAAAAGGATTCACGCAGAAGGCGCCCAGCGGTACGCCCGTTTTCTCGCGATCGGCCGCCGTGCGTTCGATTTCCGTCTTGTTGCGAGCCTCGGCCCGGTAGGCGTCGACCGCGTCGCGGTTTTCGGGCGTGGTCAGCGCGTCGACCAGCGGATGCTCGGGAGCCAGCACCATGTACGTGACGCCAAAAGCAGTATCGGGCCGCGTGGTAAAAACAGCGATATGCGTTTGCCCGTCCGCCGTCGGGGATTCCAGCGCAAAGCGCAGCTCGGCGCCAGTAGACCGGCCAATCCAGTTACGCTGCATCAGCGTGACCTTTTCCGGCCAGCCTGTGAGTTGCGGCAGGTTGTCGAGCAGACGCTCAGCGTAATCAGTAATCTTGAAAAACCACTGGTTCAGGTTCTTTTTAACCACTGGCGAGCCGTGACGCCAGCATTGACCGTCGATTACCTGCTCATTGGCCAGCACCGTGGCGCAGTCGTCGCACCAGTTAACCGGGGCTTCTTTTTTATAGGCGAGTCCATGTTTATACAGATACAGAAACAGCCATTGCGTCCAGCGGTAATAGTCGGATCGGCAGGTATAGACGGCGCGATCCCAGTCGTACATCAACCCGAGGGCCTTGAGTTGGGTCGTCATGTAGGCGATGTTGTCCATCGTCCACCTGGCAGGCGGGATCCCGTGCTGAATGGCGGCGTTTTCCGCCGGCAGACCGAAGCTGTCATATCCCATCGGGTGCAGGACGTTAAAGCCCTGCATTTTTTTGACGCGGGCAATGACATCCGTAATGGCGTAGTTGCGCACATGCCCCATGTGGAGGCGGCCTGAGGGATAAGGAAACATCGACAACGCGTAATACTTGGGTCGCGCATCGTCGCGAACGCAGGTTTTATACTGGCCGCTGGTCTCCCAATGGCTTTGCCAGCGCGGTTCTATTTCTTGCGGGCGATAGGCTTCGATTTGCAGGGGCGACTTTTCAGCGGACATGGCAGGCACAGATCCTCTCAGGAGTTGACGGCCCTCATTATAACAAGAGCGCTAGAGCCCGTCGCACAAGAAGGCGTAATCGGGCGCAATATGGAGTTCACGCTTTAAAACGACGGTTGAAGCAGGCGCGTCGACAGGATAAACTGCTCATTATCCGCCCCACTCTGGCAGAGGACGCTTCTAATGACGCTCGCCCCCCGTTCCCGGTTTTACGCGACGCCGCTTGCGCTGTGTCTTGCCCTGCACTGCTGGATAGGCGCCCATGCGGCGGAAACGCTCCAGGCGCTGGTCAATCGCGCGAATACCGCAGCCAACGCCAACCAGACGGAAACGGCCATCGCGCTCTACGAACAAGTCGTGGCGAAAGCCCCACACGACGAGAAACTACGCCATAATCTGGCCGTTTTATATTTCAATCTGGGCATGGCGCGCCAGCAGGACAAGCGTTATACCGAAGCGAACGCTTTGTTTGACAAGTCGCGCGCGTTGACGCCGGACGAAGACGCGCCGCAGAAAGCCAAAGCCGCCAGCTTTTACTATCAGGCGGCGGCCTTACGCGACGCCCCCCAGCCAGACCTCGCCCAGATTCGCGCGTTGATTCAACAAGCCATCGCCCTCGACCCGTCGGAAACCGCGTATCCGCGCCTGCTCGCCTCCGCGCTGCATCGCGAAGCCATGACCCGGGCGCAGGACGAACGCTATGCCGAAGCGATTCCCCTATGGGAAGAAGCGCATCGCCTTGACCCGCAGGCTGACGTTATCCAGAAGTCTCTGGCCAATGGCTACCTCGGGCTTGCCCGCCTGACGGTCGATGACCCCGGCAAGCGCGAAGAAGCCCTCGCCAAGGCCCGCGCCACCGACTCCTCTCCAGAAATCTCAGAAAAAGCTGCCAAAATTGCCGCAGGGAAACCAGAATCCGACTCTGAGCTCAGCGCTATCGTCGGCGCGCCCAAAACCAGGGGCGCGACACTCACGGCCCCCGTCGGCTCCGAAAGCTGGTCGCTTTCGCAGCGATTGGCGGCTCTGGAAAAGACGCTCGCTCTGCCCATCGCAGCGGAGGCTCCTCTTGCTTCGCGCCTCGAGAAGGTGGAAACCGCCCTGTACGGAAAACCGCAGAAAGGGCCTGTCAACACGCGCATCGATCGGGCGTTCGTCAACGCTCTGGGCGGCGGCCAGACGTTTTCCGCCAGCTTGCCCGATCTGGTTCAGCCAACCATACAGAATACTGCCGGGACGTATCTCGATGAAATTTTCAGAACGACAGACGGCCGCGTGGTTCGCTGGGGGCGTTTCCCGCTAAAAATCAGCATTGAAGCTCCCAAAGATAATGCGCTTTATACGCCAGCCTTCGAGCAGGCGATTCTCGACGGATTAAGCGTCTGGAAGACGGCGACTCACGGATTTGTCAGCTTTATTCGCGTGGCGAACGCCGACGCAGCCGACATCCGTATTTCGTGGGAAGACGTCTATCACGATCGCTTCAGCGACCCCAAATTTCTCGATGATAATCCCATCAAGCGCTACGAGCCGCCAAAAGCCAGCCGGGCCGCGCAGATGATCAACATGGCCTCGATGTTCGCCCCAGGCTATTTTGCCCTGGCCCCCCAAGCGGTCGCCGCCGGCATCCAGTATCGGGAGATGCGCAAGTTACAGGCCATCGCCGACGAATCCAGAATCGTGCTGGGCCTCAAACCTGTCGAAGGCCTCTCACCCGAAGCCGCCGCCCTGCGGATACGGAATCTGGCAGCCTATGAATTTGGCCACGCGCTCGGCCTGAAAGGCGTCAGCCCCGACGCCGCCGATCTGATGCACACGGCGCCGCTGACGACCGAAACGCCCGTGACGCCTTCTACGCGCGACGTGGCGACTTTACGCGAACTGTACGCCCGCCCCGCCAATATCGTCCTGAATCTTCGTTAGCCCGCCGAGTTGCTGCCAACTGACATTACGCTCTTTACAAATTCATCGACCTGCGGTTTAGACAAAGCCTGCAGAGGCGTCTGAGTGCGTTGCGATTCCAAAAGATTGGCGACTGCGGGAGCAGCGGACGGCGAAAACGTATCGGGGTGCGCTTCGACAAGACGAGCAGCAGCTAGAGGAGGATAACGCAGGCGGTGACGCGCTGCAAAGAGGGCGCTTCTAACAGCCGCTTCAGCAGAAATCGAGAGCATGGAATATCTCCTATAATGAGGGTCTCAATACGAAACAAATCTGATTGCTTTAAAAAAACGAGTCCGGATATAAATTGCGCATGTCGACGACGACGCACTTGAAACCAGCGAAAACGAACGCTTAACCCCAAGCATACTGATACAAACAGAGGAAGCGCGGGAGATTAGAACCCTCTGAACGCGTCCTCCAGTTATGATGAGAAAACGGGAGCCTCCAAAGAGCTCCGCACCCAAAGGAGCGCTTATGCGCGCATGGCTGAAAAGCCCGATTGCGCAAGGGTTCGCAGGTGGCGCCGTCATCGCGCTGCTGATGCTGGCGTGGGGACTGATCGGCCAATGGCTGCGCCTGCCGCCCGTGGGCTTCCTATACGATGATGGCGTCTATCTAAGCGCCGCACGCGCGCTGGCGCACGGACAAGGCTACGCCGTCATCGACGCGATTGGCGCGCCGCCGCTGGTCAAATATCCACCCCTATTTCCGGCGCTTATAGCCGGACTGTTGACGCTTGCGCCGACGGCGGACAGCGCCACCCGCTGGCTTCAAGGTGGCAATCTCGCTCTGTCGGCGATCGCCATTGGCTTGTGCGCCGCATGGAGTCGACAGGTCGGACGCCTTCCCCTGATCTTGTGTCTGGCGCTGAGCGCGGCCATGGCCAGCAACGGTTACTGGCTCCAAACCAGCGCCTCCCTAATGAGCGAGCCCTTGTATCTTACGCTCTCGATGATCGCGCTCCTGCTGGCGCACCGCTGGACGCGCCACGACGCGCCCATAACACTGACACCCCTGCGTCTGGCGATCCTGGCGCTCACCTGCACAGCCGCCTTCTATACCCGCAGCGTGGGCATCTCGTTAATCGCCGCGATGAGCATCTGGCTGGGCTTGCGTTTTTCTTGGAAAACGGGCGTAGCGTTTGCGGGGCTCAGCGGCGCAATCTGCCTGCCGTGGTGGTTTTATACGGCGAGCCATCCCGCGCCTGTCTTTGCAATCGGCGCTTTTCTGGCGCGGACCTTTCAGGAATCTTACGCCCAGACGCTGGCAATGGACTTGAAAACCGAATACAGCCTGTGGGCGCTCTACCGCGATGGCATAGGCGAGCTGCTCGTCAGTGGCGCTCGCGCCTTTGCGCCCGCATTGGACGCGCCGACAATCCCCCCCGTGGCGTTGACGCTGGCCAGCGTTGCGGCATTTATCACATTGCTTTGGCAAGGGATTCAGGCAGCGCGCCGCGCACGTTATTCTGTCGCGGGGCTGTATCTGACGTTTTATCTGGCGCTGCTGGCCCTGTCGAGTTATCACGATCATTATCCACGTTTGTTAATTGTGATTGTGCCCATCGCGCTCAGCGCGCTTCTGGGCCCATGGGCTCTGTCACGTTCACGGGCGATGCCATGGGGCGCGGGCGCGCTCGCCTTGACGTTATGGCTTTCCAATACGACATCCCTTCTTACGTTTCGCCCTCTGATACCGCCCTGGATCTCGCAGGCGGGCATGACAGCCATTCTCGCCCCAGCGTCTAAGCCCATGCGACTCTGGAGCGACAATCTGGACGACAGCTATATTTACGCGCTGCAGTCGCCTACGCAGATTCTGGACGCGTTTGTTCAACTGCCCGCGGACAAACTCCCTAAAGGACCCTATACGCCCGAGATGCTTACCGCGTTGTTCAGCCACAAGGCCGAGACGCTGCGACGCCTGCTGATTGCGCGCGGCGTAACGCATGTGATTCTCAATCGCGCCGCCGTGGTCAAGACGCGCGGTTTGAACTATGGCCGCGTGAGCAAACTCGACCCGGCGGGATCGCTGCTGCTTCAGCGCTACGGCGGCGAGTTCACGCTTCTGGCAACCACGCCTGACGGGGTATCCAGCTTATATCGATTCGAGCCCCGTTTGTAAATATGAGCCGGCTCACATGCGTCCAAAACGCCCTGACAGCCTGAAAATAAAAGCCAAAAGCCCGACACGTTTTGTTACGGTTCTTAATATACCCGCTAGTTTTTTGTTGACGCGTGGCCGGTTAGTGTACATAATACACACATCGAAGCTTAGTGTCGCTAGTACACATAGCACTTTAAGCGACTCAAGACAAGATGCCCCAACAAGAGATACAGGACCATGACTACGCTGACCTCCTCCAGACCCGTCGCATTCTCTGTTCGCACCACGCCTTTTTTCGGGCGCGCCGTTGCGGAACGTCCGGTGGTCTCGCCTCACTTTGGCGCAAACCAACGGAAGGCCTCTATTGAAAAGCCCGAGATAGATAGATTTTTGGAGAATCCCGCCATACTGGTTCTACCCGTGCAGGTCCACTCTGATACTGGCTTTAACCTGTTTGCATAGCCCCCCTATCACTGTCCCGTAAATTTAATTTTTTGGACAGCGAGGATCCGGTGAATCGGATCCTTTTTTATTGCCTTGTCTCAGTTTGACGGCGAGGCCGCAGGCGTTGATGACTGGCCTTGCCGAAACCCTGAAGCCGCGCCGAGAAACAACGCAACCGGTTCGCCCACAACAGGATACAGGCGTCCAATCGAATACGCGGCCCCCGCGCTCGCCAACGCCGCCATGAGGGGAGACTGCTGGACCCAAGGCGCGCCCGCGGCATTCACAGACGCCTGACGGCTCGCCGCCAGCACAGCCGACTGAGACGACAACAGGGTCTGCGCAATAACGCCTGGATTGAAAATCAACAGGTACAGCCCCATAGAAACGCTATAGCCAACCCAGTGAATCGTCATCAAGGCCAGAGCCCACCGCGCGGCCCTAAACAGGCGACGTGAGAAGCGAGGCGCAGAATCAGCAGGCGGCGTCATGGGCGGGGCGTCCTTTCAGGGGGATTATTTTATAATTTATATATAAATAAAAACACAGATATAAGGCCGCGTGCCCTCTCGTTTTTTACTGGGATGGCGGACGTCTTTGCCCTACACTGGCAAGGCGTCGTCAGCTTGTATCTGCGGGGAGCGCGGGGTTGTCGTTTTCGATTCTTGATCGTTTTATCCGAAAACCGCAGGTGATGGTGGAATTCGTCTGTTTTCGCCAGCAGGCGGCGGTGTTGGCGTATGATCTGGAGAATCGCCGTCGCCTGCGCCCCCTGTCTACGTGCCCAAGTCGGCGGATTCTGTTATTTGTAGCGCTGCGAGCCGACACCGACGTGACGCGTCTGTTTCGCGGCCTGATGCGAAAGGTCTTGCGGCAGAATCCCGCGATGCTCCACTCGCTACAGCCCTTTGCGCTACGCCTGATCTTACAGTCGCATCTGGATCAGATGCGGCGCGCGCATCCTGACAGCCGCCAGGCGATTGACGCATGTAAAATCTTTCTGCTCAACGAAGAGCGCTGCTACAGCCTGAACGAATCTGCCGACGAGGAGGTCACCCTGTATCGTCGCGGACAGGCGCTGACGTATCATCTGGGACCGGCGCATTTTTTGCCGATCGAGGCCAACGACGCCCTGCTCATCGCCTCGCCTACCGTCATGACGTTTCTGCAAGGTCACCGCGAATACAAGCGGCTGGATTCTTTCCAAGCGCTTGAGACCCTGTGCCAGACGCTGCAAGCCCGCTGCGGCGCAGGGCCGTTATGGGAAACCTCGGCCAATTATCTGGTCGCCTTCCGCTTTGCCAGCGTCGGCAAGCGACCGCCAGGCGAGCCCACCCGCAACGCCTTACGCGTCGGACGCTTAATGATGACGCTTCTGTACGGCGGCGCCGCCTTGCTGGCCGTCGGGCTGATCGTGTGGTTCTGGCTGTTACGCGGAGGCTGACGAGAGTATGGGGGCATCTTTGGGCGATATCATCAAAATAGGCCAGAAACTGGAAGTCACCGTCTGGTTGAGCGACGGCGCGGACGAAGAAGAGCTGGTCTTTCCCAGCTACGTCAAAGACTGGGATCCGCAGCAGGACTTGGCCTTGATTGACCCGGCCCCCGCGCGTCAAGACCAGATTATTCGCGCCTTTCTGCAACCGGGCGCCGTGGTGGGTATGGTGGCCGACAGTCCGCAGGGACGCGCCATTTTATATCCCGCGCTGCACCGCTATCAGGAAGGACGCCTGCAAGGCTACTGGCTCAAGATTTCCAATGAGACCCAGCGCGAAATCATCCAGCGGCGACGCCACGCGCGCGTGGCCACCATGATCCCCATCCAGGCCGAGTTGCTTGATTCGCAAACGCATCTGCCCAAAAGTGCGGCGATTCGCGGTAAGACGCACGATCTCAGCGGCGGCGGCGTGCGTTTTGCCTCACCCCAGCCGTTCGGAAAAGGCTACGAGTTACGGCTGCGCTTAGCGCTACAATCTGGCGATATTACGCTCATCGGGCGGGTGGTCTATCAAGCCGTCAACCCGAATCGCTTCGCCACCAGCGACGATCGGTACATCACTGCTGTGGAGTTCCTCGAATTAACGCCCACACAGGAACGCCTGCTCGTTAACGAGTGCTTCCGGCGCGAGCTTGAAAGCAAGAATCGTGAGAATCGGCGCTGAGTCGCCTCTGATCGCCTGATTTCGATAATCTTAATCTTTCCAGCCAGCGCGCGACGCCATGAAGGCGCAAGCGCCGCTTTATTTTTGTTTTTATTTAATTAAGGGCCACCATGCGACGCTGACGCCATGGCGCGACAGCCAAGCGTTTGGAGGCTCGACAAGGAGATGATCGTTCATGACAATCTCAATGAATCAGCTCCAGACGGATCGCGCCGCATTCCAGAGTCTCGCCAGGAAAGACGGGTTAAAGTTAGGAGAGATCCGCAAGCAGGCGCTTGCCGGACTACCACCCACTGCAACAGAAGAAGAAAAGCGCAGCGCTGTACAATCCGCTATTCAGAAAGCCGTTGACGCTTCCGGCGATCCCGAACTACAAGCCTCTCGCAGCAAACTTAATGAAGACCGCCAGCAAGCCAAAGCCGCCGGACTGTTTAAAGGGCGCGGCAAGCGGGGCCATGGCCCCCATGGCAAACCGCCCGGGGCGGCGGCAAACACGAATACGACTGTCAGCGAGGTCATTGCCAAAGGATCCAGCGCGACCGTGGCCGAAGTGGAAGAAGCCTTGAACGGCATGGATTCCACTAACGCCAATTACGCGACGCTTCGCTCGATGCTCGCCACGGCGCAGGCAAAAGAGCAGCGCCAGCAAACGACCACCGGTAATACGCTGAACGTCATGGCCTGAGCGCGCAAGCGTCAGGTACAGACAGCGCATCAAATAGAAAAGCCCCGCCGTGCGATGCTATGATAACGGCGTGAGAAAATTACGTATTTTTCAAGGGTTGCTCGCGTTGGCATTGGTCTTAGCATCGCTGACGGGAAGCGTCGGCGCGCCCGCAGACGGGGCGAGCCGAGCGAGAATTCCCGTTCAGGCGCCGCAGGCGATTCGCCAGAAGGGACTTCCCGCACTGGTCGAGTTCTACGCAACGTGGTGCAGCGCTTGCAAGCAATTGGAGCCGCAGCTTCAGGCGCTGGAAAAGCAAACGCTTGGCCGCCTGAGCATTACACGCATTGATGTGGATGACCCCGGCGCGCACGCGCTCACCGAAGCGTTCGGCATTCGCACGACGCCGTCGTATTATTTCTACGATCGAGACGGAGCGCTCTTTTTTCGCATGGATGACGCCGTCGTCCAAAGCGGATTACTGCGAGCCGTCGCGCTGGAGCTGAGCGGACAGGCGCCTGTTCTGGATCCATTGTCGGCCCAGGATGTTGCCGCCCTGGGGATTCCGCCGCAACGCGGCTTGCGACTGGCGGCTTTTCATCGCAAACTCTGCTCGCCCTGCGACGATGCGCAAGATATGCTCAAACAAGCCCGTAAGGCGCTGGGCGCCCGCGGCGATGTGGTCGAACTGGACACATCGCTTCCCGCCGTCCGCGCGTTGATGACCCGTTGGGGCGTCGCCAGCGCGCCTGCCTATGTCCTGATCGACGAAAACGGCGCCGCCCTGCTGACGATGCGCCGCGCCCTGGACAGCGACGATCGCGATTACATTACGCGCTTTATTCGTCTGTGGATAGCCGGTCGACCGTAAAGGCGATTTGCGGCGAGCAATCAAGCGCCTGCGCCAGCCGTTTCAACGCGTTCTCGGGATCATCGCAGGCGATGGCAATGGTTTTAAGGCGGCTGCTCTGGCCGCGCGTTACGCGCAGATGCGAAACAGGAAGATCGAGCGCCTTGGCCAGCAAGGCGAAAATAGCCTCGTTCGCCTTCCCGTCTTGCGGCGGAGCGCTGACGCGCACAGCCAGCCATGGCGCATCCGGGCGATATGGGCCCAGACCTTCACGCCGACTGCCCGGCGTGGCGCGCACCGGCAGATACGCCACCGACTTGCTCAGACGAACAGGGATACTCACCCAATTGGCTGCATCGTTTGGCCGCGAAAGCGCGATCAGTAACTAAAGCCGTTCGATCGCAGATGCAAGGCCGGCTCGCGACCCGCCTGCGCCTGATGACCGCGCACGACTTCCGCAATCAGCGTGAGGTGATCGCCGCCGCTGTCGACGGTGGATTTCACAACGCAATCCATGGCGGAAAGCGCCTCGCGCAACACCAGACCGCAATCGGTGCCATACGCGCTCACGCGATCGAATGCCTGGGGATTGTAGCGCGAGAACGTCTTCAGAAGCTCAGTGCTGCCCTGGGCCAGTACGTTAACCGTAAAACGGCCCGTCTTACGAATCAGTTGATACAGTTCACGCTCAGGATGCACGGCAACCATGACCGTGGGCGGATGAAAACCGGTTTGCTGGACCCACGAAGCCAGCATGCCTACCCGCGCCCCGGCGGATTCCGCCGTGATAATAAACAGGCCGCTGGGGATTTTACCCAACGCGTCGCCAATGGCCTCATCCTGATAAAATGCCGCTGATGCTGTCGCCGTCGTCATTGGTGTCGCCCTTCCTTAATTATTCCAGCACTATTGAAACGCCTGAACGCATGGTCTGAACACGTCTGCCATTATAATAAATTTCATCCGATCCCGAAAGCCGTCAATTTACGAGGCTCTTGCCCATGGACGTCGCGCAACTGCTCTTGAAAGCGCCGGTCTGCGGCGCGCGCCTGACGCGTCATGTCCTGGTCTGCACTGGCGCATCGTGCGCCGAACGCGACGGCGCGCTCACGCTGACGGCGTTTTACGAGGCGTTAGCCGCCTGCGGACGCCTCTACGGCAAACGCGGATCGCTTCAGGGCGATATTCTGGTCAGCGCATGCGCCTCGGTGGGCTTATGCGGCGTAGGGCCCGCCGTTCTGGTGTATCCCGACGGCATCTGGTATTACGGCGTGACGCCGCAAGATGTCGGCGAGATTGTCGAACGACATTTGCTGGGGGACACCCCAGTAGAACGTCTTATTGCCCGGCGTTTTCCGAAAACTGAGCGGCAGACGCCTTAATTGGCGCCAATCATACTCTTGCGATGGGCCTGTTCGGCATGAGCGCGCACGGCGGATAATTCACGCTCAACGTTTGATTTAATCATCCCGTTGGCGCCGGGCAGCGCCAGGCCGGGATCAATACTCAAGTGATAAATCAACAGGGTTCTCTCGCCGTTATCGACGGGAAGAAGCTTGTACTGCCCATTAAGCGCCGCGAAATCGCCCGAGATTCGCTTCAGCGAGAGATTCATCGCCTTTGGATTCTCGTTGACCCGTACCTGATAGCGAAAAGGAGGCAGCAGGCGCGAGGTTTGCATGTGGACATCCAGCGTTTTTTGCGCCCCCTGCGAACTCAGAACCCGACAGCGCCGGTACGCAGGAATAAAAGACGGCAATTGCGGATAGCTGGTAATGGTTTGCCAGACAAACGAGGGCGGCGCGTTAATGGCGTATCGCGCCGTCACCTGACGCAATTCCGTGCTGGATTTAGTGACGGTCACGGTATTGTCGGCAGCGGCGCAAGAAGCGCTCATGCCGGGGGACAAGGCCAACAGCAACGCGCCCGCAAAGGTCCAGATCATCGTGCCTGCGGCTCGCTGAGCAATCGATATCATCAACTGACTCCGTAAAAGCATACTGGACTCAATCTCTACCAGAATTTCAAACGACGCTTACTCGGAGTTTAATTATATATCAGGCAGGCGCCACAAAACCAGCGACCGAATCGCTTAACCGGACGCGCCGCCTGCAGCCTCTTCATGAACCGTATCAGACGGGCAGACGCGGTTTCTGCCTGCATTTTTAGCGCGGTACAATTGCTCATCCGCCGCAGAGAGCGCTTCTGAGATGAGTTCCCGCACGGGCCGTCCCAGTCCTTTGGCTGTGCTGGCCTGCGCCACGCCGATGCTCACGGTCGCATGAATCGCCTCATTATCGACGCCGACAATGGCCGTGTCTTCAATTTCCCGGCGTAAGCGCTCCATCAGGTCAAGCGCGGCGGCAAAGCCGGTATCTGGGAGCAGAACAGCGAACTCTTCTCCGCCGAAGCGGCAAACCATGTCGCTTTTACGAAGACTGGCGCGGATTTTACCCGCCAGCGTTCGCAGTGCGATATCGCCATTGAGATGCCCGTAAGCGTCATTCAGACGCTTGAAGTAATCGACATCGATCATGGCCGCGCACAGAGGCGACTGCTGACGCCGCGCGCGCTCCAGCTCGGATTCAAATCGATCGTAGAAGCCCCGGCGATTGGCCAGCGACGTCAGCTCGTCGGTGGTCGCAAGCTCCAGCGCCTTTTCCAGCACATGCGCGCGACTCAATGCCAGACCCGTCATCGCAGCGATTTCAACGGCAGTGCGAATCAACTCCGGCGACGGCGCGCGCTCGTCGGTGCGATACAGCGTCAGTACGCCCTGAATTCCCTCGCTGGACTGGCCAGAGACGGGATCCGGGTCTAAAATCGGCAACAGCGCGGCACCCGTCACCCGCAATTGCCGTAAACGGCGCAAGCCGAGCATCTCTTGAGTGGCGCGATCGGCGAGTTGCTCGCCTGAGAGATAGAGATAGCCGCCCGGCCTGGCATCGGCCGACAGCAGGCTCAACAGCGCAGGCAACTCTTTGAGTCGACGGCGTTTACTCTTAAGTCCCGCATGCAAGTAACTGCGAATTTGGCCCTGGCTGTATTCCATGAGGACTTCGGGCGAAATCGTCGCGCTGTCGGCAGACGCGCCACCACGCTCGAAACGAACGTATTGCCCCACGCTAAACCCTAACGAGTCGCAACAAGCCATCAGCGCGCTGGCCAGAACGCTTTCAACGTCCACCGCCGTCATCAGACGCTGGGCGGCGCGCAGGGCCTTTTCGCGCACGGACGCCAGCAGGCGATCTTGCCGACGCGACATCAGGCTGGCAAGCTTGACGGCCAGATAAGGCGCCATCAGCTCCAGCGCGAGTTCGCGCCACAGGGTGGCTTCAGCGCTTTCGTGCGTCGGGGCGGCAATGATCGCCAACCCGGTTAACCGGTCGCCGTCAAACAGATACGCATGTGACACAGGAGCGGCCTGGGCGAGATCTTCCATTGCCTGGGTCGTCACCTGACGCAGTTCGCGAGGCCGGGCGCCCGGGGTGATTAAATCGTTGAGACAGATGTAATGCCCGCTGACGGCGTTAAACCACAGAATGCAATTGACCTGGCTGCGCGTGAAAGACGCCATGGCCGCCAGCAAAGCTTGAATCGCCTGATCCAGGGGCTCAGGCAGGTCGAGATTAAACAGGCGCGCGCAGCGGACTTCTTCCTGCAAGAGGTCGAACGGCATCGCGGCAGCGTCTGCCACCAGAAACGATGACAGGGCCTTACCGGACGGACTTTTAGTTGAATCTGGCATGGCAGTCGCCTCGACGGCAGGCGCGTCGGGAAACGGCGAAAACTGCTGATGGGCGTTGCCAGAGAAGCTGGACGCCATTTTTTCCGTCCCTCGGGGTTTGTAATGGGCGTCGGGATACCAACCATTCCATGACAATAAAACCCATCGCAAGTCAATAATTGTTATATACGTAACAGGAGATGGCAGCTGACGCGGGCCGTCGCCTTCCGTTGTCTGACAAACGTCGCGCCGCCGCCTCCCCCGTCTGAGGGAGCTGCGCGCGCGGCATGGCAACAAATCGCGCCAAACGGGTTTAATGCCACTGAGAGCGTATCATTAGACGCAACGCCGCACTTGAGCGGGGAGGGAAACATCGCCGGAATGGACAGGGTTGCTCTGCCGATTGGCGTCAATGAGAGCGCGTCGCAAGGATCGCCTTTCCCGGCGATAACGATGCCGCCCGTTGCGCCGACCGCCATTCAAGGGCCGGTGGATATTCTGGTGCCCAGCCAGCCGATGCCCGGCGGGCCGTCGGCTGTCATTCGTCCGCGACCGGTGGCGGGCTGGCCTTCGGCCTACCCGGCGGGGGGTTCGCTTCCCCCCAACGCGTACGCGTCGTTTTCGGCGCCGTCGGCGGGAGGCAATATCAACGGCCCCCTGCCAGAAATTCCGCCGCCGTGGATGGCAGCCCCGTATCTGTACGGCATTCATCCGCCGGCGCCGCCGTCTGCCATGACGCCGCCGCCCGCCGTCATGCCGGCGGCCAATCCGCTGGCGCGCGATTCCGCTCCGCCCCCAGAAGCCGCGCCTCCCAAACCCAGTCCGCCAGGCGGAGACGACGCCGCCACGCTCGCCAATCTCGATACCCAATTAAACGGCATCGCCCAGAGCCTACAGTCCGAAAACGCTTCAGAGCCAAGCCAACGGCAGGGGATCTCAACGTCTTTCATCAAGTTTATGACCTCTCATGCCGATCTCACCAAGCCCGGCCATCCCTTGCGCGATAAAATTGGGGCCATTCTTATCAACATGTTGCAGGATCCCGACGGGATAGTCGCCAATGCTGCGCTCACCGTGATTGAATCCGGCGGCTTTTACGAACCAACGGATGAAATGAAGACGCTCGTTCAGAATCTGGCGGCCAGCAACCGCATGGAAGGCATTCTGGCGACGGCCGCCAAAAACGTGCTGGCCAGTTGGCATACGTATACGCCCGCATTTCTGGACGATCCGGCCCAGAAAGCCGCTGATGCAAAACCTGCCAAAGGCTAGGGCTTAAGAAGCCAGCGACTCCGGCGTGGGCGAGGCCCAGCGAGCGGCAACAGGCAAGAGATAGTGCAGACGGCGAGAAGACTGCTCCCACGCAGGGCGCAGCGCCGGGGCGAGCGAGCGACCCAGAGCGCAATGCTCTGCCAGCAGGCGTTGGCGAATGGCGTCAAAGCGCGCGCGATCCGCATCACAGACCAGCGGATTAACCTTCATCACCCGAATCATCAGCGACAAAAGCGGCAATACGCTTTCGAGACGTTGCAAGGGGGTCAGATCAAACAGAAATCCCACCGCCGCCGATGCGTCTTCAACGCGAGGGGTTTCGCTGAGACAATCGAACAGGGCGTCTTTCAGGCCGTTCCATAAAAAGGGATGCGCCAGCAGGCATTTTTCGAGCGCATAGAACGCATGCCCGCCCAACGAGGCAGTTTGCCTGGAAAGCGGCCGCAGCAAATCGCTCGCGCTGATGTTTCGCGCGCGAGGGCCTTCCATCAGGTCGCGGCACAGACGACTTTCGCGCGAGTGCCAGACATCGGCCCATTCAAAATGATACGCCCCATCGACCCACAGCGACCAGCGTTTTTGGGCGCGCCAAGCGTCTTTTCGCCATAACAGCAGATACAGGCGCTGATCGCCGGGCCCCCAGCCCAGCGTCCATTGCGTGGCCGGGGTATGCTCGCACAGCATATTCAGCACATCATCGCATTCCGGGGCCAGACGTCGCCAGCCGACGGCGGCCAGCGCGCTCATTCGCTGGCGAACCGCCGCAAGCGAAATCTCAGGCGGCATGCCAGACACATCGGGTTGCGGCCACTGAATTTGAAAAGGCGACGATGGCATCATGCGACAAACAACCCCCTTATCCGGTCGGATGAATCGCGTTGCGGGCAGCATCCAGATGTTGCAGCCGGCGCCGATAGAGACGCTTAGTGCGAGTGTACGTAAAAGCGGCGAAAAATCCAGATAAGCCGGTGGCGACAACGCGACGCGCTCCCGAGAACTGGAAGCGCGTCGTCGTCATTTGCAAAGCCCTCAGCGATTACTGCTGCAAGTCGTTCATCGGCTGGGGCGCGTTTTTCGGGGTCTCGGCCATTGCCTGCAACACGTGCAGCACCGGCGCGCTGGCCCGAACCTTGCCGTCGGCGACGCCTTGCGCGATCGCTCTGGCCACGTCCACATCGACGCCCGCTTCCGTCAGGTAGAGTTTGACGTGACGGTAGGCTTCCTCGGTCGTGTCGCCCGCGTGGCGGTGACGGTGGTACTCGCCCAACGCCATCGCAAGGATCTCTTCAGTCACGGGCAGGTATTGCGAGCTCATGAACATCTCGACGCGGTTAAGGCGAAGGATCATGCGGTATTCCGGCGGCGGGGGCAACGGACGTTCCTCCTGGAACAGACCCAGCAGGTCGTAATCGTAGGCCCGGGCGCGCGGCGTGGCGATCGGCGGACGCGGCAGGGTGAAGTCATCCGGGAATTCAGACCCCTGATGCGACGGATCGTTGGGATTCACGTCGGGCTCGTCGTTGTTTGGGCCCGCATCACAGGCGACGGTCTCAACTGCGGTGCGCGTACGGCCGCGGCTGTCGAGGATTTGCTGGCCCGTCACGAGATAGGCGTGACCGCCATTGTCCTGGATATGACGCATCGTGGTTTGCAGGGCCTGCGGCGGATTAGGATCGGCGAGAATCCCGGCGACGTCGACTTCAACGCCATTGAGGAAAGAGCCGTCCGCGACGCCGAACTGGTTATTGCCGGCGATGTAAATGCGCCCGTCGCAGCTATCGCCGCATCCCTGCACATTCATGCTGCCGATATTGATCGCCGACTCGGCCATCGTCGGATCGATGCTGGTGAGCAGCGTGGTCACGCCGGGCGTCAGCGCGGTGTCGCTGAAGCCGAACAGAGGCGCGCTGCCGAGTCCGGGAACGTTGGCGCCGCGAGCGTTGTTGGATTGATCGCTGTCGCCCGCCGTCAGCAGGACGCGTCCACCGCGATGCCCGCCGCGCGCTTCGATTGCGCCGAAGTTGACCGCAACGTTATCGGCGTGAAGACGCGCATACCCGGCGCTGCCGTAAACCGCATTGGCCTGAATCCGGGCGTTGGCGGCATTGATGGCGTACTGACCTGCAGCGGCCAGAATTTCGCCGCCCTGATCGTTGCCCGTAGCGGAGATCAAGCCGTTGTTGATGAGATTGCCATCGGCGATCAGTTCGATACGGCCTGCGCTGTCTTGCGCATCAACGGCGATCGACGCGTTATTGACGAGATTCGCGCCTGCTTTGGCCAGAATCGCGCCGCCGTGGAAAGCCGCCGGATTGGTGGCAACCGGGGCGTTGACGATAAGATCGCCGCCCGCCGCCAGCAGAACCGCGCCGGGATTGGCGCCGGTCGTGACGATGGCGTGATCAACCGTCAATGCTGCGTTGGAAGCCAGGCTCACCGCATCCACAACCGACAACGGAGCCGCCGTAGCAAGCGCGCCTTTGCTGGCAACCGTCAGCGTACGCAGGGCGCTATGGCCTGCATTATCCAGCGACAGAGCCGAACCGGAAATGTCGGTGACGACCAGATGCCCGGCATCGCTCGCAACTGACGTCGCGCCGCCGGCCAGATGATGGATATCGCGAACCACCGCGTTGGCAAGGCGATCCGTCAGCGCCGGATTGGCGTGCGGGTCTGCGCTCAACAGAATGGCGACGCCGTCATGAAGAATCAGCTCATCGCCCTGGGTTTGCAGGATCGCTTGATTCACCGGCGTGGCAGAAGGAGCCGTAGGCGCAATCGGGGCCACCGGAGCCAGCGCGCCCACGGGCGTCTGATCCAGAGCGGCGTTAGCGAGTTTCAGGCCTGCGCCGGTTTCCAGACGGTGCACGCTTTGGGCCAGCGCGTCAGCAGTCGAATTCTCTAAAGAATTGGCGCGAGACGCAGCGGTCGCAGAGCCTTCTGCCGCATAGACGGCTTTAGACAGAGCTTTCGCCAGACGGCCGGTGGTAATGGCGTCCGCATGGGCGCTGGCAGAACCCTTGGCGCCCGTTTCGGCATTAGCCGTGGCATAGGATTTGGCGGCGTCGCCCCACTGGGTAGCGGAATCCGCTTTGGCGCGAGCGTTGGACACGCCGTAGTCGCCGCTGAGGGCGTTCGCCGTCGCATTGGCGACCTTACTCCAACCGCGGGTCACGATGGCATCGGCCTGAGCGTTAGAAACGCCCGCCAGACCGGTTTTCGCTGAACTCAGCGCATTGGCGGACTTGTCGCGGTTGATGGATTCGGCGCGGCTAATGGCGTCGGCCGTTCCGAAATCGCCGCTCACCGCATTGGCCGTAGCATCAGCGCGATCGATCAATGATTTGGCATTGGCCGTGGCGCTGGAATGACCGGCAAGCGTCGTGGAAGCGTTGGCAAACGCCTGACTCAGCCAGTTGCCATCAGCATTGGCAATCGCAATGGCCGTGCCAAACTGTCCGGCGATGGCATTGGCTTCCGCCAGCGGATCGATAGCGACGTTGCCATGCTGTTTGGCGTTGGAAGTCGCCGTGGCGGTTCCGCCGTTGCACACATTGACAAACGTTTTGGCGTGAACCCAGTCTTCGCCGTCAGCGTTGGCCGTGGCGTTGATGGTCGAGAACAGGCCCGCCGCGCCGGTCGCCTGGGCGACAGCGTCGGTTTTTTCAGAGAAAGCGTTCGCCGTCACGCGACCGATGGAGACGTCTCCCAGCGTGGTATCAGCCTTGGCAACAGCGCCTTGGCAGCCAGAGGCGTCAGCCGTGGTCTTGGCGTTGGCCGTGGTGAGCGTCTCGCTGAAATCGCCCGCCTGGGTCACGGCATTGGCGCTCGCCGAGCGGAGGGCTTCGGCGCCAGCGTTGGCCGTGGCGTGGGCAAAATCGCCCGTGGCGGCGAACGACGTCGCGACGGCCTGATTCACCCCTTGGGCATAGGCGTTTGCAGTGGCGTCGCCTGCGTGGCCCGCAACCCCGTCGTGGGCGCTGTAAATCTGAGACGCTTCAAACGAGGCGGGATTCGGGGCCACAACCGCGCCTGACGCGCCGCCAAGGCCGCCTTCACCAGCAACGGCTTTGGCGATGGCGCCCGCGTCTGCCGTCGTGCTAAGGGCATTGGCGAGGGCCGTGGCAGAACCGCCCAGACCGCCAGCGCCGCCGTTGGCGCTCACCGAGCCGCCGCCCACGGGATTCGCTGCGCCGCTGAAAACAATCAAACCGCCTTGACCGCCCGCGCCGCCGTCGCCGCCCAGGGCTTCGGCGCTGGCCAGTTGCAGGCCGGAGCCGCTGGCCATATCTGTAGCGGAAGCGCTAGCCCCGGCGCCGCCCGCGCCGCCGATGGCCTCAATGGCGCCTGAGTTACGAATGGTCTCGCCTGCCGCGACGGTGACCACGCCGCCCTGACCGCCAGCGGCGCCGTCACGGGCCGAGACATTGGCAAGCGTGCCTTGAGCATCGCCCAATGCAGTGGGCATCACCACGTTATCGGCATCTGCCAGCGTAACGGGAACGAGCGCATCGCCGCCCGCGCCGCCATTGGCTTCCACGCGACCCGAAGACAGAATATCGCCCAACGCGTTCAGCGTAATCAGACCGCCGTCGCCGCCGACGCCGGGAACTTCAAAGCTCACGACGGGACTATCGAAGCCGTCCGCGCCATTGGCGCGCATCACGCCGTCATGATGAATGTCATTGACAGCCGAAACCAGAATCGCGCCGCCTTTGCCTCCCGCAACCGAAGCGCTGTCGCCCGCGCCGCCGTTAGCAATGATTTGCCCGGTAACGCTGACGCGCACATCGCCATCATGGGCGAGGGCGCCATTCATCAGGGCGTCGCGGCGCGCGATGAGGGCATTGGCTTCACTCTGGCTGAAGACGTCTTCGGCCAACGGCAGGCCGGCTTGCGTGGTCGAGAAAGCGCGCACGCTATCGAGCGTACATTCAAAACAGTTATCGGCGTTGCCTTGCGCCACCAGGCGAATCACGCCGCCTTCAGCAGAGGCGCTCAGGCCGTTGGCCTTTACAAGACCGTCGACGTTGACCATCGCGCCTTCGACGTCAATCAGGCCGCTTTCCAGCGCGCCCATGACCTTACCCGAGGCGTCCAGCACCGCCGAGCGCTGAATATCCACCAAGTCGCCCGCGCGCACCGTGATACGGCCGCCCACGCCATCAAGCCCCTTCGCCTCCGTAATAGAATTGGGCGCAAAGACGGCAGAGCCGGTGTTAATGCTAATAGAGCCGCCGTTGCGGCCATTGGCGTAAATGGCGCCATTCTGATACAGCATGGCGGAATCAATAAAAACGCGTCCGCCATTGCCCGCATAACCGCCCTTGCCCATCAGGGCGCTGACGTCGATGGTCCCATCGATGCGCACCACGCTGCCGGGCGCAGAAAAGAGCATGGTCCCGCCGTTACCGGACAGTCCGCCATTGGCATTGACTTCGAGGCCGCGCACCGTCGTGTCGGCTTTCACCCACAGGCCGCCGGATCCCGTGTTGACGAAGGTCGTTTTGCTATCCGCCGTGTTGTAATACGTGCCGCCTTGCACGATTTGCCCGTTATTCCAGGAGTTGGTGTCGCCAGGGGCCGCAAACGCCTGCAAACTGGCGTTTGAGACGAAGAACGACGCAGCCAGAAGGCCGGTGGTCACGGAGTATTTGAGGACGGGACGGAAGGGACGGCGCATAGGTCGGTTCCTTTCGGTATTGGCGGTAAAACTGGAAGGATTCAAAACGGGCCTAGAACCCAGCATGGATCTGATGCAAATGATATATACTTTTCATGAGAACAAAAACGCCGCGCGCTTAAAAATTGTTTAATTGATAAAAATAATGTCGCAACTGTAACAAATCGCGCAGACACCCACGGCGTCGGTCAACAAAACGCCAAGCCCTCAGTCTATCACGGAGCCATTGCCGCTGGCGCGGGCAAAACGGCGCGATCTTCTTAAAAAGTTACGGCTGCGAATACGTATGCACGCTTTGGCGCGCAGAAGGCAGATAATTCACCCCAAACCAGCACAGCAGCAGAGCAAGAAAGGCCCCCGCCAAAAAGCGGCGCGCCAGAGTCAGATTCCCGGCGTATCGCGCACGCAGGTGCAGATGCGTCAGATAAGCGGCCCACGTTAAAAACGCCCAGGTCTCTTTGGGATCCCACGTCCAGTAATGCCCCCATGCTTCTTTGGCCCAAAACGCCCCGAATAACAGGCCAAGCGTTAACAGCGCAAACCCAACGCCAATCGCCTCGTCAGAGCGTCTCAGCGCGTCGTCGTTTCGGGCAAAACGAGGCAGACAAACCACGCTGCCCAGAGTCAGGAAGGCGTACGCCAGCAAATAGACCGTCACATGCGGAATAAACCAGACGCTTTGCAGCGCAGGCATCAGGGTTTTATCCAGCGTTTCGGGGTGAAGGGCTGTGATGACAAGAAACAGCAGCGACAGCGCCACCGCATAAAGCATTGGCCAGCGTAAACGCCATTGACGACTCAGAAAAATCGCAATGAGCGGCAGCATCAGGGCGTACATCAGGCGCGTTTCACCCAGCGTCCGCAAGGGAGGACGATCCATCGACGTCCACAGGGCGATGATCCATACGCCGAGCAAGGCAACGCCTGCGCCATTCAGCGCAAGCCCCCATCGCGCGCGCTGAGGCCGCTCGCTATGGAATAACCACAGACCCGCGCCCCAGATTGCCGCTAACAGCGCCGTCAGCGCGGGCAGCGTCCGCCAGAGATCATGCGGCATCGTCAGACCCTCGCATTAAAGCCAGCGCGGCCCCGGCCAGCATAAGAACCAGCCCGGCGTAAACCACCGGCAGCCACGGATCGCGAATGGCTTCCAGCACGCTGATGGATTGCCCCATGCCCAGCGGCTGCTCGTAGCTCTTTTGATACAGCCGCCAGCCGTTAATCGACAGCGGATGATTCACCTCGACGCGGGCAGCGCGCGGCGCAGCGGCCGGCGACTCGCGCACAATCAGGCGAGAGGCGTAACGCTTGGGACGCGCCTCCGCCATGGCGAGCCCCACGCCGTCAAGGGTCAGCACCTGCGGCAGGCTCGTCGCCCCACCTCGGGTAATCCAGCCCGAACGAATGCCAGGCGCTGCGTTTGGCTTCTGAGGCTCGCGGGACGTCGCCTCCATGGTTTTGACCAGCGTCGCATACGCCGCCGGAGCGTCTGAGGGGCGATCGCTGGCAATAAACGTCAATTGGCCTGATCGCACATCGCGCGCCCAGCGGCCATGGGCGCGAACCGGGCCCAGCATCGCCTGATACCGCGCGCCCTGATACGCGATCGAGAACGTCGCTCCAGGCGCAATCGCTTCGCCCGCGCGCGATTGCCCCGCCAGCGGCTCGCCGCTTGCTGCGGATAGCCATAGGGCCGTGGGCGGGTACTCGTCGAGTTCAAACGCCTGAAGATACGCCTCAAACGGCAGCGGAAAAACGCGCCCGGCGCTATCAGCGCCCACATGCGAGGCCTGCCCCTCGGGCAACGCCATATCCAGACGCCGAAGGTCTCCCGCCCCGAACAGCGCAGCAGCAATCGTCACCCACACGCCCAGATGGCTCAGTGAAGTTGCCATCCAACGGCGGCTTCGCCACGAGAAGTTCTTAAGAATCGTCCAGCCCAGGCACGCCAGCAGCAGCAGCGTCATCAGCGCAAAGGGCCACGACTGGAACATTTGATGCCATCCCCAGCCTTTCAGTAACGCCGGAAGCGCCACATCCGGCGTCTGGGGAACAACGCCGCCGACAACAGCCATGGCCATCAACGCGCCGAAGACGCACAGGGCAAAGGGCACGCTCGTCACCCATTCGCCCAGAGCCGTCTTGCGTACGACGCGATAGCTCAGCGTCAGCGCCAACACGAATGCCCCCAGCGTCACGGCGTTCCACGGCCAGTTCAAAGGCGGCGCAGAACCCTTCATCGTCTGCAGCAGGGTTCCCGCCGACCAGACGCCTGCGGCAAGCGCTGCCGCCTGCGCATAGCCATACGGCGGCAGCCAGAAATTATCGCGTCGAGGCGAAGGCGCCGTCATCAGGGATGCCGCTTCGCGTTAGGGGCGAGGGCAGGGGAAGTAGAAGGGGCGGTGGAAGGGGCATACGAGGCCGCCTTGCCATCAGCCGACTGCGGCGGCGATGCGTAACCCGCCTGACGCGCGGCGGCGTCATGATCCCACTGCGGGGCGACGGTTTTCAGGAAGGCTGCCTTCTCGGCGTGCAGTTGCTTCATATCCAGCCCGATATAGGCCTGCGCCTTCTCCAGCGTGGACAGATCCGGCATCGCTACCGGCTGCGGGCGGCCATGGGCGACCAACACGCTACGAATCTCGCGGCGAGCGCCTTCGGCCTTGGCAATCGAATTGCCCAGCACGCGCGCGGCTTCCAGCGGGGAGTGGAAACCCACGGCATTGGCCGCAGCGACCCAATCCCAGCGCCATTGCGCCTGACGAATGAGCAACAGGGACGGCTTCATTTCGGCTTCGGTCGCCCCGGCGTCCCAGGCGGCTTTGGCTTCGATATGCGCGCGCGTCAGGCTTTCTTCAGCCAGTTTACGCAGTTCGGTGATTTTATCCTGACGGTCGTAGACGTTTTTCATCAGCGTGGCCTCGCTTTCGCGGTGGCACACGCCGCAGGAGTTAGCGATATTGCGCAGGGGGCTGGCAATCTGGTGGTCGGTGAATTTCACGCCGCCCTCGCTGCGATACGGCATGTGGCAATCGGCGCACGAGACGCCGCGCTGCGCGTGGATGCCCGTCATATACAGCTCAAAATCGGGGTGTTGCGCCTTGAGCATCGGCGCGCGGCTAAGTTTATGCACCCAGTCGACATGCTTGACATCAATCTGATCGTAATAGCGCTCCATATCCTCGGCGGAAAACCCTTTATCCCACGGGAACGTCAGATATTTGCCCTTGCCCTTGAAGTAATACTCCACGTGGCATTGGGCGCAAACCAGCGAGCGCATCTCCTGATGCGTGGCTTGCCGGATATCGCCGCCTCGGCGCTGCCAGGCTTCAATCAGGGCAGGGCGCGTGATTCGCAGATTCATGGTTTTCGGGTCGTGGCAGTCCTGGCAGCCGATGGGATTGACCACCTGCGAGCCCAGATCTTTCCACGTGCTGTGATAAAACTTTTCCGGGCCCATTTCTTTCATCAGGCGGGGGACATCCGTGCTTTTGCACGTCCAGCAGGTGCCCGGCTGCGGCTGATTGGTGCGCAGCGTGTTGCGAATATCCTGAATAGCCCAGTAATGGCCGCGCGCCTGCTTGTAATCCTTGGAGAAGGCGTAGCCGGCCCATAAGACCGCCAGTTGCGGCGTGTGCTTCAGGATGTCGACTTCTTTAGAACCCGCATGTTTACTGGCGAAATCGGTTTCTTTGGTTTTGACGTAAGTTTCAAATTCGCGCGGATAATACTGCCCCCAGACCTCGTTGCGCGGCTCCCAATCGGGCAGCGGACGGGTCTGCTGCACCAGAATACTCTCCTGGCGCCGCTCCATAATCGAGGCGCCGAACAGACCGACGAGAAACGTCAGCGCAATGGTGGCGCCAAACAGCGCCCACCCCACCCACGGACGTTCGGCGACCAGTTGACTGAGCTTGCTAAGGCGCATCATGGGCAGTCTCTCCTTGCAAATTTTTCTCTCGATACGATAAAGAGGGCGCCGCGGCGTTCATATCGGCCTGATCCCGCTGACGACGCAGGAACGCGTCGACCCATGCGGGAACCGGCCGACTCAGACCCGGCGTTTTGACGTTAGGCGTCGCCGACAGGCTGCTGGCGCGTCCGTGCGGCGTCTCGCGATGACAACTCCAGCAGAGGCGCTCGGTATCGTGCATCCGCAACGAGCGATCGCCTGCGGCCTTGGTTTTATCCAGCCCCGAAAATAACGGCGCATGGCAGCGGATGCAATTCTCCTGAACCACGCGGGCCCCGTCTTCATGCATGCGAATCACCTGGGGCTCGAGCCGGAAGGTATACATGAAGGCATGACGGCTGCCGTCCTTGCCCTTGAAAAAATACTTCTTGATGAGGCTATCGTGCGGCACATGGCAATCGTTGCAGACCGCCACGCGCCCATGACTGCCGCGCTGCCAGGTCGCGTACTGCGGATTCATAATATGGCAGTTAATGCACACCGCCGGATCGTCGGACAGATACGACGTAAAATTCGCCAGATGCGCCGCCAGCGCCAGTAGACCCAGCAGCACGCCGATCGTCGCTAGAACCGGCAGACGCCACGCAGGCGGCGGCAGGAAATAATCCAGCCACGTTTGCAGCCGTTGAGACAAACGGGAGAAAGACAGCACAGCCCGCAGACCTTCAAAAAACGCAGCCGAGAAACTCAAGCCATCAGAAGCGATTGTGACGACCGCTATTTCACGGCGGTTTTTCAGCCAAAACGGCCGTCCCATGGCATTGTTAACATACTGGTATCAAGCGTCTGGACCAGCATACCAGACAACGCGCGCCAAGGGAATTGACTTAGGTCAAGCGACGGGCCAAAAAGCTCAGGACAGGCCGACTTTGCGCTGATCGTCGGAGGGGAGCAGTTCGTTCACCTTGTGAAACACTTTTTCGAGGAATGCGCAGACCTCGTCCGGCGACAGCTGGCAATTATCGCCGCGAACATAGTTGGCGACGATAGATTTGGCCACATCCAGCCGGGTTTCTTTAGAAATACGATCGCTCATGACACAGGCTGCCTTTCGGTTGACTCCAAAAACTACGGAAGGGACAGGATTCGAACCTGCAACCCCTCACGGGGCGACCGCTTTCAAGGCGGCTTCCTCACCATCCGGACCCCTTCCAGAGGGACCTCTGTTGTATTACAGATCGCGTTTGGGGTCAAACTGCGGAGCGTATTGGCGAATAATGCGTTGAATAGCCTCATCGCTGGTGTCGACGTTCTTCATGTCACGCGGGGTGAGCTGCATGGAAGACGCGCCCTTGGCGGGACGGACCGTCATCGGCCGAAGCCGCTGGCTGATGGGCTGAATAGCCGACTGCTCGCGGACCGGCGCTAACCCGTCAGACGACAGCGGAGCGGTCGGTCTCAGCGGCGGCAGATAATCCTGAGCGCCGGAGACAGGGGCGGCCTTGGCGCCGCCGGGCTGATTGGCCAGTTGCGCGCCGTCATCGTTGACGATATGCGGCGTGATGAGAATCAGTAACTCCGAGCGGTTTTTGTTACGCACCGATGAGCGGGCCAGCGCGCCAACAATTGGGAGATCGCCCAGACCCGGGATTTTATTCACTTCCCCGGTTTGAGAGTCCTGAATCAGGCCGCCCAGCACGAAGGTCTCGCCGTCCTTCAACACCACGTTCTGCGCCAGCGCTTCGCGCTTGGACAGCAGCGTCACGGTATTGCCGCGCACGTCGGTCACCACGTTAGCGACCGTCGACAGCGTCGGGCGAATGCGCATGGAAATCGCGCCGTTGGGGCCGACCTTGGGCAGCAGGTTCAGCACCAGGCCAACGTCGCCGATATTGGTTTCTGAACCCAGCGGGCTGTTGCTGAAGGCGTCAAACGTTACCGTCACGCTTTTAATCACTTCATCGACGATGCTGATAAGGGCTTCCTGATCGCTGACCGTCAGGATAGACGGATTGGCCAGGATTTTGGCGCGCTGATTACGCACCATGGCATTCAACTGGTAATAGAAATCGCGGTTGACCTGGGCATGAGACGTCGAGTACCGAAACAGCGACGAGAAGGGATTGTTCGTGTCCGACGGCACGCCGATAGAGGCAAACGGCAGCCCGCCGCCCACTCTGACCAGACCCGGTCCGCCAGAAACAGACGGATTGTTGATGCTGAAATCAACGCCCCGGTGCATGATGGATGAATTAAAGGTGAGTTCCTTGGCGGCCTGCTCAGACAATTCAATCATGGAGGTTTCAATCACCAGCTGCGGCGCCGGGCGATCCAGCGTGGCGATCATCCGGTCGGCCAGTTCGACCTGGCGCGCCGTGCCAAACAGCGTCAGCGTGTTGAGGCGACTGTCGGGAATCAGAATGACGCCATTGGGCGAGATACTGGCGTTTTGATCGGTTTTGATGATGCTGCGCAGCGTGAGCGCATCGACAACCGCCCCGCTGCTCAGGTTTCCCGAACCCGCCGTGTTATTGGATTTAGACGCGCCATCGCCTTCTTTAATTTCTTCGGTGCGAATCCGCAGGGCGCTGGGCAACTGTCCCACCTGCTGCACGCCGCCTACAGCCGCTCCGCCAGCGCCAGCGCCACCACCGCCCCCGCCGCCGGAACCGCCCGCCTGCATCAGGAACGTCGGAGAGCCCTCGTTGAACAGGCCCGACATGAGCATGGTCGCCACATCAACGGCATCCGCATGACTGAGGCGCCACGTCCGGTTTTCGCGCGGGGTGTCCAGCGCATGAATATAATCGCGCGCAATCGCCAGATCCGACTCCGTACCCACAACAATCAGCGAATTGGTACGAAAATCCGGCGTGATTTTCTTGAAGATCTGACCGCCCGTATTGCCCGAAATCTGCTCGCGGCTCGATGGGGCGAACACCGAGTTATTGAGGATATTGGCAAGTACCGAGGCGTTGGCGTAACGCAGCGTCATGACTTCAGAATGCGTGCGCTGCAATTCCTGTCCGCGGACAGAATCCGCAGACGTGACCATTAAGGTATCGCCGCCGCGCGTTTCAAACGACAGGTCGCTCTGGGTTTTAATCGCCTCAAGCGCTTCCTGAACCGTTACGCCCATTAAGTCGACGCTGACTGAGCCTTTGACCGAATCGTTAATGATGACGTTAAAGCCGCCTTTTCGGCCCAGCGCGCGCAAGGCGTCTCCCACGGCGACATCGCGAAACGACAGATTGACCACCTGACGACCGCCCCTGATGGCGACCGGCTGATCCATCTGCGCCGGCGTCACGGAGATGTTGAGTTCGCCGGTCAGGGCCTTGGAGGCCGCAAAGGACAGGCCGCCGCCCGGGCCCAGCAGGAACGAAGAAGCCAGCAGGACCGCTACAAGCGCCGCCAACGGGCGTCGATGGTTCCGCGTCATCGGACGGGTCAACATGAGAAAGGGTCTCCTTAGCCGGTTACAGTCGGGGAAAACGCTAGGGCGCGCCCGTCGCTTGCGACGAGAGCGGATCCAGCGTATGCGTCGGGGTGGTGCGGGTTTTGTTGAGAATATGCGGGGTCAGCAGCAAGACAATCTCACTGCGAGACGTGTCGTTCTGAGCCGCCCGGAACAACGCGCCGACAATCGGCAAGTCGCCTACGAGAGGGAGCTTGTCCTGACGGTTGGTGCGCGCTTCCTGCACCAGACCGCCCAGCACCAGGGTCTGACCGTCTTTAATCCGCACCAGTTGCGCCAGAATATCGCGCTTGGTCAGCAGGGTCGTGATATTGCCCTGCGCATCGGTGAGAATCGAGCGTATCGTGGTCACCGAGGGACGAATGCGCATCGAGACCGTGCCGTCTTCGCCGATTTTGGGCAGGATATCGAGCACGACGCCCGCTTCGCCCATTTCGGTTTCGACTGTGGTGGTGCCCGTCTGGCCGTCGACCGTCACGTTGACGCGACGAATAATCTCATCGACGATGCTGACCACCGCTTCGGTATCGTGGGCGGCGACAATCGTCGGATTGGCGAGAATCTTCGCCCGGCGATTGTTCACCAGCGCATTCAACTGAAACAGATAATCGCTCTTTTTCACCAACGGATTGGTAGAATAAATAATGCCGGAACGCGCGCGGTTGGCGGTATCGGTCAGATCGTTGGTCGGCAGACCCACCAGACCGGTTCCACCCGGAGTAATGATGCCGCTGATGGGTTTAAGGCCCGGCAAGGGCTGGTTATTAAAGCCCGTCTGGAGCTTGCCGTCAGCAACCCCAATGCGAGCGCCCAGTTCTTTGAGGCCTTGATGGGTAATTTCGACCATCGAGACGTCAATCGAGACCTGTGGCGGTTCCGCGTCAAAGACAGGAATCATCCGTTCAGCGATATCGATTTGCTCGGGCGTGCCCATCACCGTGACGGCATTGAGCCGCGTATCGGGAATCACCAGCGGCCCCAGAGGCGATATTTGAGCCATCTCGGTGGTTTTCACCGTGCCGCGCAACACCAGTTCCTGCGAGAACGACGACGATCCGGTGCCGCCGCCCGCCAGATTATTGACGCCCGTGCCTTCCGACACTTTTTCGGACTGCACGCGCAACGAGCTGGGGACATCCAGAGGGCCTTGCGCCCCGCCTGCCGCGGCGCCCGCGCCGCCGGTCACTGAAGCGCCCGCGCCGCCGCCAGAAGCGCCGCCCGCGCCGCCGCCGCCGCCGCCACCGTTCTGAAAAATAAAGCCGGCCGTGCCGTCGTTAAAGATACTGCTGGTGAGTTGCGTCGCCACATCAAGGGCGTTGGCGTAACTCAGGTAAAACGTGCGCGACTCGCGCGGGCGATCGATCTGATCGGCTGCGGCCTGCGCCAGATCCAGCTCGCGTTGCGAGCCGACAATCAGCAAACTGTTGGTGCGAGAATCGGCTTTGACCTTTTGAAACGCGCACGCCGTTGCGCCGCCGCCGCCCAGACCAACCGACGCGCCGCCTGATCCGCCGCCGCCCAACTGAGCCAGCTCGGCGTTCTCGATAGCAAACAACGACGTATTGAGCATTGCCGCAATCTGCGCCGCATTGCCGAATTTCACGGGAATCATGCGCGTCAGGCGGCGATTGAGGCCTTTGTCCACCGCCGACTTGCGAGCGATGGCCAGAAAGATATGATCGCTACGCGGCAGGATTTCCAGCGCCGCCAGCGAGGCGATAGCGCTCAACGCCTGATTAATCGCCACTTGATGCAGTTCCAGCGTCACGGTCCCTTTCACGGACTCGTCGAGAATCAGGTTGAAGCCGCCCTGGCGAGCCATATCGCGTAGCAGTTCGCGCACATTGGCGTCAGCGGCTTCTACCGTCACCAGCTTATGACCGCCAGGAACGGTGACCAGATGGGCCATCGTCATGCCCTGACCATGGCTCATTGAATCGCCGAAGGCTTGCGCGCCCGCAATCGCGGCGGGGCCGCAGGCGCTCAATAGTAAGCTTGCCGCCAGCATCGCGCCGATGAATCGCCGTCCCGCCAGAACCCTGAAATTCGCCATTGCCGCTGTCTCCATTCTCCATCCACCGGTACGCGCCATCGAATCAGCTATCCTCGGACGCCGCCGGCTGTTTTTTCTTGCCGCCTGTCGCATCGCCGCCGGGGACCGCTTTATCATCGGGCTCGGCCAGCTTGTCGAACGCATCTTTGGACACATTGTCTTCTTGCGTCGCCGTATTGATGCGATCCACGAACATCTCCAGATTCAGCGCGCGAAGGCCGTCGGGGCCTTGCAGCCAGACGCGTCCGGATTCAATTCGCTTCACGACCACGCGGGTTCCATTCAGATCAAAGGCTGCTCCCGGACGTCGAATCAATGTAGAGCCGGCGCCACTGGCGCTTCGGATTTTAAGAATCGCCACGGCGTCGGTTTTATTGCGCACCACGCCCGTAAATGACACGTCCTGATACGGATCGCGCACCACATCGCCCGACTCCACCGCTTCGGCCCCCGGCGGCGAAACCAACGGCGAAAACGGGTCTGAACGGCCCACCGACGCCGCGTCGGCCTCGTCGTAGAAATCAGGCTCCAGAGAGGTTGTTTTAACGGTAACAGCGGTCGTCGCGCCTGCCGAAGCCGTCGGCTCTTCCAGCGATAACAGCGTAAACGCGTCACGGTTTTCTACGAGCCGCTGATCGGCGCGGGCGGAGACAATTTGTCGATGATGCGCCGCGTCCGAGGCGCGCATCTTGCTGACGCCAAGAACCACTGCCAGCGCCAGAAACGCTGTCAGCATCCAGGCCAGCATCAAGTAAAATCCGATCGGCGCGCGCGCAAAAAGCGCTTTCGACGCCACGGCCGCCGTCGAGGAAGGCGCACTATGGGAATGACGTGGGCTTCGCATAACCGCTCGCTCTAACTCTCTCTGTCGAAAAAATCCCGCTCTCGGGACGTCCAAACCACCAGAAGTCTTCAGAATACCAGAACTCCCTGCCGTCGCAGTCGTGCGAATGGATGAATCGTCGCCAGAAAAGCCCGGCATGCGCAACCGGATAGACAGAGGGCTCTGCTGTCGATGATACTGACGCTTGCAGAAAAGGGCAAGTCCCGCCCAGACGGCGACGGCGTCAGAGGCCGACGGGCAATTTCATCGCCTAAAAAAAACCGAAGGCATTGGGCCTTCGGGTTGTCTGTTCGCTTTTACCTTGGCTTGTGAATTTGAATGCTTATAAATTTAAATAATCCCTCTGCATCGAGCCCGCCGTGCGATTCAACCATCGCGTTGGCGTCCCTTGCAATCCATTTTTACCATTTCTTCCCTCCAAAGGACTATCGCCTGTCTGGAGGATTTGCCCCGCGCGCAGGCGCTGTCTCTCAGGTATGATAACGACGCGGGGCTGAGGACCTACCCCGCCGTTTCGACCGCTCTGTTTCCGCTGTGTTTCTGTTTGAGGCTGCCGTGGACACTCCCGCTGGCGCTCGCGCGCCGTTCTCCCATTTAACCGTTATCGGCTGCGGCCTCATCGGAGGATCCATTCTGATGGCCTGCCGTCAGGCCTACCCCGCCATGACGCTGCGCGCTGTCGACAACTGCCCCGACACGCTGCAATACCTCTTGCGACACGACGTCGCGCACCACACATCGCTCACCCCGCCGACCACCTTTGCGCCGGACCATCTGGTAATACTGTCGGCGCACTTGCGCCAGAGTCTCACGCTGCTGGAGACCATTGCGCCTTCGATTCCCGAGTCGGGCGTGCTGGTCAGCGACGCAGGCAGTTGCAAGCGGGCCATTTGCGCGCGCGGCGCCGAGTTGCTGGGCGCGCGCTTTATAGGCGGGCACCCGTTGGCGGGCAAAGAATTCTCCGGCGTCCGGCGCGCGACGCCGCTGCTGTTTCATCATAAACCGTGGGCGCTGTGCCCGGTTTCTCCGATTTCTGAGGATCAGGAAGCCGCCGAGGACCACAAACAGCGCTTGGCCCCCCTTCGCCGCCTGTTGCGCGACGGCCTTGGCGCGATGATTCAGGAAGTCGATCCTGAGCGGCACGATCGCGCCATGGCCTTTGTCAGCCATTTTCCTCAGTTATATGCCGTGCTGCTGGCCAACTTGCTGAATCGTAATCAGCCGGGCCAATTGCTGGGATTACATGGGGCGGGGCTTGATGATCAACTGCGGCTGGCCGCCAGTCCTTACGGCCTGTGGCGCGACGTGTTCGACCTCAACAGCGATAATCTGCGCGACATTCTGGGTCTGTTTCGACAATTGTGCGATGAGGCCGACCCGTTACTGACCCAGCCCGCCATGGCCACGTGGTTTGAGCGCGCGAATCAGGCGCATCAGGCGTTTCACCAGAAGCCGACCCCGGCGCGAGGCGAGCCGGGCGCAGGCGATTGATTTTCACGCGGATTCCGGGTATACCTAAGGGAATCGCCCTCTGGGGCGATCACTTTCTCCTTCGGGGGATTAGCGCAGTTGGTAGCGCGTCTCAATGGCATTGAGAAGGTCAGGAGTTCGAATCTCCTATCCTCCACCAAAAACCATCAGACTTTCCGCGTCTGGTGGTTTTTTGATTTCAATGCCGGAAATACCTACTATTAAACAGGTTTAGGAGCTTTTGCCCTAAGACCTCAGGAAAGCGATCCCTATGGGCCAATAAGCGGGTAATTATCAGGACTCATCCAAACCAGCAAGTCCGTAAGCGCTTGATAGGGCTGTCCCCTCCCGAGCAATTACAGATGGGCTCGTGTTGGAATATATAGTCTCCGAGTTTTGCTTTTAGCGGGTTTTGGAGTGAGAGCCAAAGAGCATTCCGCGCTTGGCTGGTCCCTCCCTGGAAATTCTTTCGCTGAGACGCATCAGAAGGCTGATTTCTTCGGACCTCATATTATTTCTGGACGCGCTTCAAACAATACAACTTTCTCTAAAGTGGGTCTGCGCCCTCGCTCAGTATTTCAAGGTATTCCCGATACGCAAATAACCGCGAGCGTCGACGGCCGGTAATTTCTTCTACAATACCCAGCGTCATCAGGTTCTGAAAGGCGGCAGCGGCTGTGGTATGCGTGATACCCAGCTTATCAGAGACCCATTGTATGGTTAAGATAGGGTGCTCTTGTAATAAATCCAACACTCGGTGGGCATTGCGCGCCCCCCGCCCGAGGGCGATAGTGCGTTGCCCATCCTCCTGCACAAGAGCGAGAATTCGCTTTGCAGTGGCTTGAGCTTCCGTAGCGGTCTCAATTACTCCCTCAAGGAAAAACTCAAGCCAAGTCTCCCATACGCCGTTCATTCGCACCTCGTCGAGCAACTGATAGTAGGTTGCGCGATGCGCTTTGAAATACAGGCTCAGGTAGAAGATAGGCTGCTTCATAAGCCCCGCATGGCACAGGAGCAGGGTAATCATCAATCGTCCAAGCCGACCGTTGCCGTCCAGAAAGGGGTGGATCGTCTCAAACTGCACGTGGGCCAATCCGGCTTTGAGGAGGGTAGGAAGCCCGCTGTCGGTTTCGTGCAAAAATTTTTCAAATGCATCCAGACAATCCATCAGGTGATCTGCGGGCGGCGGCACGAACAAGGCATTGCCAGGACGTGAACCCCCAATCCAGTTTTGGCTCTGCCGAAACTCTCCCGGTAGTTTGTCCTTCCCTCGTCCTGTGGCCAACAGAATGCCGTGAATTTCCCGCAACAGCCTTAAAGACAAAGGGAAGCCTTCTCCCAGTCTTTTCAATCCATGGTCTATGGCGGCAATGTAGGCCGAAACTTCGCTAACATCATCTAGGGGAACGCCAGGAACCTCTGCCAGTTCGTGAAGGAGAAGATCAGAGAAAGAAGACTGCGTGCCTTCAATTTGAGAGGACAGTAACGCCTCTTTGCGAACGTATTGGTAGAGGAATAGCGCCTTATCGGGCAGTATTTCGGCAACCCCGTCCAAACGTCCCAGAGCTTGAATCGCCCTTTCGTGCAGGAGCAGCAGGTGGGTGAGATTCAAAGGTGGATCAGGAGGCAAGGGAGGCGGCAAATAGGCAAGAACAGACTCTCCCGCCGCAGAAGTTTTAATGCGCCGGCCAATTCGATTGAGAAATGTTTTCGCGGTCTTATCTGTCATGAATCTATCTCGGCATATCGGCAATCTGATTTTAAGATCAGAAGGGAAGTTGGAATAACCGGCCCCTTTATTCCAGTTTCCGCAACTAAGTTGGAATAACGTCGAGGCTTATTCCAGGATGTGTGCGAAATGGGAGAGCTTCAAACGAACAGGGAAAGAGCTTGTACCCCGCGTAATTGCCAGATTTTCTATAAGAAACCTTTCAAAAACTCCGGCAGATTAGCGTTTCGACAGGGCTAATTCAAATTTCAACGCGAGGCAGGCTCGTTTGGGTTAACCCTGAGCGGAGGGGGCCAGGGCGCCGGTTTCGCAGACGGCATCATCCCAGTTTTCAGCGACCTGAACGGGCGGACCGCCGACAGGACGGTGAATCCCGCGCTTGGACGTCTGCACAAACTCAATGAGCTCTTCTACCAGAGGCTCTCCGGGCATCTCTTCGCGCAAACGCGCAATTGCATCAGAAATATTCAGCGGCGAGTACCATAGCCAGTGATAGGCGCGACGCACGGACTGGCGCGCCTGGGCCGAGAAGCCACGCCGCCGCAGCCCGACTTTGTTGATGCCGATAATCGTCACCGGACGGCCGTCGGTCATAGCAAACGGCGGGACGTCTTGTCGCGTGCCGCTCGCGCCGCCAACCATCGAGAGGCGGCCAATGCGGACGAACTGATGCACCACCGTCGTGGCGCTGACAAAGGCGTATTCGCCGACCGTTACGTAACCGCCCAACTGCGCGGCATTGGCGAGAATCGCCTCGCGGCCGACATGGCAGTTGTGGGCCAGGTGGGCGTAGGCCATCAGGAAGGCGCCGTCGTCCACGCGGGTGAGCTGACCTTCGCCGGTGGCGCGGTTGATGGTGACGTATTCACGCACCGTAACGTTATCGCCGATGAGCACGCCGCTGGGCTCACCCTTGAAGTTTAAATCTTGCGGCAGGCCGCCGATGACGGCGCCAACGCCGATATGGCAGTTTTGACCAATCGCCGTCCCCGGCTCCAGAATCACGCTGGAAGCCAGACGCGTGCCGTCGCCGACACTGACGTCCGGGCCAATAACCGAATACGGACCAACAATAACGCCATTGCCAAGTTGCGCGGCAGGGTCCACCACCGCCGTCGGGTGAATAACGGTCGGTGCGCTTGCAGCAGAAGCGGCGGGAGCGGAGTCAGTCGAGTCAACAATCGGGGTGGTCATCGGCGGAAGGTATCCTGATTGGCGGCTTAAGCGTTGCGTTAGGGCTCAATTAACGAGAACATCAGCTCGCCTTCGACCGTCACCTGTCCATCGACGCTGGCGCGACAGAATGAGCGGCCAATCGGCGGGCGTAATTTGATCACTTCACACATTAAGTCCAATCGATCGCCGGGCGTGACCATGCGCCGAAAACGCACGTTGTCGATGCCGGAAAACACGGCCAGCTTGCCCTTGCATTGCGGCAGATGCTGAATCAGCACGCCGCCGAGCTGGGCAAGCGCCTCCAGTTGCAGCACGCCGGGCATAATCGGGCGTCCGGGGAAATGCCCCTGGAAAAACGCGTCGTTGATGGTGAGATTCTTGTAGCCTTCGATCCGCTTACCCTGAATATGGCGCGTCACGCGATCGATCAGCAGCAGCGGAAAGCGGTGCGGAATCACCGCCATGATCTCGACGCTGGACAGCGGCGGCAGCACGACGTCCTGACTGTCGGTGGCGGCAATCTCGGCGGCGTCCATCGCAGATTCCTTATCAGAACAAGCAGGGGAGGAAGACGGGGGCGAAAGGGCGGGCGTCATAGCGGCAGGCGTCCTCAAGAGACGATCATGCGCGCCATTATAGTACGCAGGCGTGCCGAACGCCACCTGTTCGGCGGGCGGCCCCTGCTATAATGACGGAAATCGCGCCTGCCCCCGCATCCTCAGAGACGAAGAGAAACTATAGAAAACAAATACGCAGAGAAAATAAGAAAAACTAAAAAGAAGAAGCATTAAGAAGAAAGAAGAAGAGAAAAAGGAGTCCGCCGCCATGAGCCTCGCCAGCCCCGCCGCCTCCGCCGCGCGGATTCGCGTCTTACCCGAAGCGCTGGTCAACCGTATCGCCGCTGGCGAAGTCGTCGAACGACCTGCATCGGTCGTCAAGGAACTCGTCGAAAACGCGCTGGACGCCGGCGCGACGCGCATTGATATCGTCGCCGGCGCCGGAGGGCGCACCCTGCGCGTGGCCGACAACGGGGGCGGCATGACCCCCGACGACGCCCAACGGGCGTTTCTCAACCATGCGACCAGCAAACTCAGTGACGACGATGATCTGACGCACATCGAGACCCTCGGATTTCGCGGCGAGGCGCTGGCCAGCATCGCCGCCGTGGCGCGCGTGGTTTGCGAAACCCGCCGTAGCGACAGCCCCGTGGGCTGCAGGGTACGCATCAGCGGTTCAGACCCCGTCGCGCGCCTCGAAGACGCTGGCTGCGCGCCGGGAACCGTGATGGAGATCAGCGATCTGTTTTATAACGCCCCCGCACGCCTCAAGTTTCTTAAAAAGCCGGGTTCAGAGCTGGCTGCTATCGAAGAGTTGATCGAGGCGCTGGCCATCGCTAACCCCCGCGTGCGCTTTACGCTCACCGTCAACGACCGCCAGACGCTTTCTACGCGCGGCGAAGGCGATCTGCGCGACGCCCTGCGCGAGGCCCTCTCACTGGGAGAGGACGCGCAGGCCTTATTGCCCATCGCGTTTGAAGACGACGCGCTGGGCCTTCAGCTTAGCGGCTTCATTTCGCCGCCGACGCATCTCAAGAGCGCCCGACGGTGGCTGCTGACGTATGTCAACGGGCGCATCGTGCGCTGCGGCGTACTCTCAAAAGCGATTGAATCGGCCTATGCGTCGCTGGCGCCGAGCGGGCGCTTTCCGTACGGGGCGATTTTCCTGACCCTGCCGTTATCAGACGTCGACGTTAATGTGCATCCAGCCAAGCGCGAAGTGCGTTATGCGCAACCCAACGTGATTTTCTCCTTCGTGCGCCATGGCGTGGCCCGCGCCCTGGAAGAGGCAGGCGTCAGCGCGCTGCTGGGCGACTCTCCCAACGGCGCGCTGACGCCTGCGGCGGGCGCGCCATCTCAAGCGCCCGACTCGCTCTGGGCAAGAGGCGCGGGTAACGCGGGATTGTCGCCGTCAGGCTCAGACGGGACGTTTCGACAGGGCGCTTTCGGATTTTCGCATTCAGGCGTCTCGCATTCAGGAAGCTCCCCTTCAGCACTCTCGCATTCGGGGCTTTATCGTCCTCTGGAGGCTGCCGCCGGGGCGGAAGGGCTGACCTCGCCAGCGGCGGCGCGCGACGACGAGGCGCCGTTTCATGTGATTGGGCAGCTCTTTAACACGTACATCCTGCTGGAAACCCCCCAAGGGCTGATGGTCGTCGATCAGCACATTGCCTGCGAGCGCGCGGCCTTTGAGGCCTTCAAGCGCCAGACGCTCCCGGAGGCCGCCCAGAGTCAGGGACGGCTGCTGGATATCGTCTTGCCAATGAGCCCCACGCGCCGGGCGCTCTTGGGCGAGCATCAGGACGCGTTGGCGTCGCTGGGTTACGTCTTCCTGCTGGATGAGGCAGAGCCCGGCGGCGTGCGGGTGCGCGGCGTCCCGGCGCTGGATGCCGAGCGCCTTGATCCGCTCGTCGCGCTGGAGGCCCTGCTCGCCCATCTGGAAGAAACCGGCGAGCCCGTGATAGATCGCGACTTGCTGATGGCGACCATGGCTTGCCACAGCTCGGTTCGCGCAGGCGATACGCTCTCGCGCGAGGCCATGACGCGCATTATCGAGCGCTGGCTGGCCTGCCGCCTGCCGTGGACCTGCCCGCACGGGCGGCCCATCGCGCACACCATTCGCGCCGAAGAACTGAACCGGTTTTTTGATCGCCCTGGCCTTCCTGGCGGGTCATAACGCGGGGCGAAAGCGCGATGACCCTAGACGCCTACCTGCACGCGTGCCTTAAAAACGGCCGCACCGTCCGCTGGCCGGACAAAGCCATGCCGTTGCGGTTGTATATTGCGCCTTTTCAGTGGTATGAAAGCGACAAGCGCCGACAGGCGCAGCGCTACGAGCAGTTGGCGCTAGAGGCCTTCAACGCCTGGCGAGAGGCCAGCGGCGGGCGCATCGCGTTTACCCGCGTTCAGGAGGCGCGCGACTCTCAGATCGACGTGCGCTGGCGACGCGTGGATCGCCGTTCGCTGGGACATTGCGAATATCTTGTCAACGCCCATCACCTGATTTACTCGGCTGAAATCAGCATTGGCATCTCAGATGGCCGTCTTCATCAGGCGTATAACGACATCCGCGAGGCGCATCATACGATTCTGCACGAAGTCGGCCATGCGCTGGGGCTCATTGGGCATAGCGACGCGCCGGGCGATATTCTGTACGTGCCGCACCAGTA
This sequence comes from Vampirovibrionales bacterium, assembly GCA_016712355.1. Classification (NCBI taxonomy): domain Bacteria; kingdom Bacillati; phylum Candidatus Melainabacteria; class Vampirovibriophyceae; order Vampirovibrionales; species Vampirovibrionales bacterium. The sequence goes on from JADJRF010000005.1 coordinate 233,542, forward strand.
TGGCGTCGACACGCTGTCGCCACGCGATGTTGCCTCCATTCGCGCGTTATACCAGTTGCCGCCTGGCTTTAACCCGCCTGAAGCCGCCGAACGCTACGGCTTACCCACCGAAACCCCGTTGAATGAGCTACTTGCCGTCATGGCAGGTCTGTCCACGCCAAGCCCAGAGGCGCGAGCAGCATCACCGCAGAACCGGCGCATCGACGCAGACCCCGCCGCACTGGAGCGCCACCACCGGATTCTCAGCGAGCAGGGGCGTTTTCATCTGGCGACGCAGGACATCCGCCTGAAGCGGGATTTACGCCGATTCACGCATCACCCATTGCCATCACAACCGCCGCCGGACGTCGCCGGCTAGTTGAATTGCTGAATCAACGAGGGAACGGCGTTACAATCGACCTTGGATCCCAGAATGCCCGTGCGTTGCACGATATTATTGGCATCCACCCAGAACAGCGCGTAGCCATTGGGCATTTGCTGCTGCTTCATATCCGGCGACAGGGCCGATTGTAGATTTTCTTCAAACAGATGGCCCAAAGCCGTACGGTCGCTGACTGTCGCCGGGCTGTAGACCACTGTCGCCTGCTGAGCGGGCGTGGCGCAGGCGTCAACCGTCACGCTGATTTGATCCAGCCATTGTGCGCCGACTTTCACCTTCTGGTGCGCGACTTTCACAACCTTTCCGGCTACGGTTTTCGGCGGGGCGGCGGCGGGCGGCGCCTGGGCAAGCGCCATGGCGGCCAGCGAGGCGCTCATCAGCAAGCTCAACGCAAGGCGTAAGGCAGTGTGATTCATCATGAAAAAGGTCTCCTTGGCAAATTCAGGGGTTCCCATGCGGTTCTGAAGGCGGATGCGGCTAGAAGCCCAGCCGCTTGAGAGGATTGATCATGTTCATGGGGTTAAATCCAGGCGGGGCGGCGGACGACGGGGGCGGTGCAGAGGCAGGCGGCGCGCTCGCGCCGGTGTCCAGATTGCGCCCGCAGGCCCAGTTATACCCCCAGAACTCGGTTTTTTGCACCGTGCGCGTCGCCTCGTCAAATGTCAGCGTGACGTGACCGCTGACGCTGCTCATAAAAGGGTTTTGCTGCTCGATGGCGCGCGCCGCCATGGCCAGATGACGAAAATGAAAGCCCGTCGCCTCCGCCTCGCTGACGGCGGCCAGCGGATATTGCAGCGTCGTCAGGCGATTGCCCGCATGACAATCGGCGACAGTCACCGAGAGTTTGTCGACCCATTCTCTGGCAGGATTCTGAACAGAGACCGGGCGCTGAACCTTCTCATGGAACACGGCCACCACCTTGCCCGTAATCTCGCCCGCAAGCGCGCCGCAGGGCAGCACAACCAGCGCACACAGCGTTAACAGCAGCATCAGCGCCCGAAGCCTGGGCGATTGCGAGCAGAAGGGCGACGTTTTGAAAGAGAGCATCATCCGTTCATAACTCCTTTGGGTTGTTTGCAAGGCGTGACGATCACAATCCCGCGCAGGCGCAGGGCGTTCAGACATTGAAGCGGAAAAACACGACGTCACCATCGCGCATCAGGTAGTCTTTGCCTTCCAGGCGCGTCAGACCTTTCTCTTTGGCGGGTTTTTCGCCGCCAACGGCGATGTAATCGTCAAAGGCCGTGACCTCGGCGCGAATAAAGCCGCGTTCAAAATCGGTATGAATAATCCCGGCGCACTGAGGGGCCGTCATCCCGGCCTCAAACGGCCAGGCGCGCACTTCCTTGACCCCGGCGGTAAAGTAAGTCATCAGCCCCAGGGTGTCATAGGCCGCGCGAATCAGCTGATTCACGCCCGAACCGTCGGCGCTGACGCCCAGACTTGTCAGATAATCGTCCCGTTCGGCGGCGGGCAAGGCCACCAGTTCAGCTTCGATTTGCGCGCTGATGGGGACAATATGCTGTCCAAGGCGCCCGGCCATCGCCGCCAGCGCGCAAAAATGCGGATTCCCCTGCGGTTGGCGCAGATCGCTTTCGCTGACGTTGGCCGCCAGAATCACCGGCTTGACGCTGAGCAATTGCGATTGCCGCAACAGGATACGTTCTTCAGGCGAGAGCGTCGCCGGATCAACCGGCTCGCCGTTGTCAATGACCGGCTGGATCTTGGTAAACAGCTCGCACTCGGCCATAGCCTGCTTGTCTTTCTGCTTGGCCTGCTTGCGCAGCTTATCGAGCCGTTTTTCCAGCGACGCGGCATCGGCCAGACACAGTTCCAGAAAAATCGTCTCCACGTCGCGCGCCGGGTCCACCGCCCCATCGACGTGGGTCACGTTGGCGTCCTCAAAGCAGCGCACCACATGGACAATGGCGTCCACTTCCCGAATATTGGCGAGAAACTGGTTCCCCAGCCCTTCGCCTTTGCTGGCGCCGCGCACCAGTCCGGCGATATCGACAAACTCAAAGGCCGCAGGCGTGACCTTCTGGCAAGCGCCGACGCGATTGACGATCGCTTCGAGTTGCGCGAGCCGCGCATCGGGCACGGCCACCACCCCGACGTTGGGCTCAATGGTGCAAAACGGGTAGTTGGCGCTTTCGGCCTGATACGAGGCGGTCAGCGCGTTAAACAGGGTTGATTTGCCCACATTGGGCAGCCCCACAATACCAGCTTTCAGCAAGAGCCGCGTCCTTTACTCACATTCAAACCACATCAGCCGCGCGATCCGACGCGGGCCCGCCTCTCACTTTACTAAAAAAAGATAAATCGTCTGTAAACGATATCACAAAGCCGCAAATTTTAGTTTTTATAAATTTAAAGAAATTAACTGATTTTCACGCAAGGGGTGTTCTCGATGGGGCAAGGGGTTTCAATACGGCAGCCATCGCCTGCCATGCAAGCGCAGATTAATGAGCTTTGCGCCCGCCGTAACCGAGTTACGGTAGTTCTCGATGATTTTAAAGCGCCGGGCCGTGTAAGTGATCCTCAAACCGTCCTGAATCCGGTTAATTCGGTATCTCTGACGTCGCCTATCCAGCAAGATCAGATTTCTCATGGTGAATTCGTTGGGTACTTTGCCCGGAAGCAAAGCGGGGCTCGGACCATCGACTATCATCGTCAATATGTGCCGCCCTCCCCCATAAAGAGTTTCTGGCCTTCGACAGCGCCTGTACAGAAAAACACCTTCCCGCAACTCGTTGACAGTATCGTGTCTGCAAAAACCGGCCCCGATAGCCTTCCGCCGGTGGACATGATTAACATCTCTTCCGGCCACGAAATTTCTAAAGAAGACCTTGAAGAGCTTACGAAAATTCCCAATTTTGACATCAACAACCTCACGCATCGCCGCCAAGCCATGAGTGCGCTTAACAAGCTTTACGACATTCATGACCTGGAGAATTACCAGCCGAAACCTTATGAGAAATTGGCGCCTAAAATCAAAGACACCGTTGAATTCGACAGAGCGGCAAAAAAGCTGGCGGGCGCCACGGGAACCCCTTATATTAATGGCGGGCGGTCTGTAACGGTCACCCTCGCCACGGCAAACCGGGGAGATGCCAACAACATTGATGGCGAGGGATTCAATGCCTACCTCCTCACAGACGCCCCCAACGTCATCCGCGTAGGCGCGACCGACAAGACCGGAAAGCCGCTGGATTCGTCTTCCCCCGGCGCCGACGTCTATCGTCGCGGCCAGTATGAAGTAGCGTATCTACCCGAGGGAGTCAGCGTGACAGGGAATGGCCGTGTGGATATTCCCAAAGAAAAACTTGCCCAATGGCCGCCTTTTGGCGAGGACTTTATCGGAAAAAGACCCGGTAAAGACATTCCCATTTCGTCGCCGCCCAACGATAAAGGGCCCAGTCGTGTGTTCGAAGATCCCTTCAGCATGAAGCCCAATAAAGCCGGCATTCTGCATTCTCCCAAGCAGGATACCAAGCTGTATCGCGTCTCAGATCTGCTTCAACGCCCGGATCCTTTATTCCTTTACACCGACGTGAGAAAGCGCGTCGGCGAACTGCCGCCCGAAAAGACCTATGTCGACGATTCCTTGAAGTTTATGTTCACCGAAGACAGCGACGGCAGACTGAAACGCGTGAATCCGCAGATTGACGGCACGTCCTTGGCCGCACCGTCGATTTGCGGATCATAGCGACGCCGTAGCAAGAGATAGCGTCGCAAACCATCGGACCAACCTTGGGCCCGACGCGCGTGACAGTGGTAAGATGCTAGAGGCTGTCTTACCCCGCGCAAGCTGCCGCGATCGAAAGGATCCCCTCCCGCGTGTCCTCCTCTCCGCGCGATTACCGCCATCAGCCGCTGGATGCCGCCGATTATCCCGACATGGGGGATAAATGGCTCTTCGCAGGCGTTGATCTGGCCCCAAATGAAGGGCTGGAAACCGGCGTGGCCGTGGTTGATCGCGCCCGCGGGCTCGTGCGCCTCGACAAAGTAAATACCAATACCCAGATCCTCTGCATTCTGGAAAGCCTGGGCCCGTCGCGCAATGTCGTCGTGTCGCTGGATATGCCCAAAAGCCTGTCGATTCAAGGCGAATGGCGACAGGAAGAAATCCGCATGTTTCCCCTGCGCCTGTATCGTCCGCATAGCGGGGAATTTACCGACCGCTGGGGCGCGCGCGCGTGGGCCCTGTACGACGAACTGGTACGGCGCGGCTTTACGGTGATGCTGTACTTCAATTATCAGGCCAAGAACCGACTGGAACTGTTTATCCCCTTTCGCACCCGCACGCCGCGCGGCTGCCGAGCCCTTCAGGGGATGATTAAAGAGCGTCTCAACATCGCGGAAATCCCCGGCAACCTGTCGCCCATTTCGGTGCTGGACGCGATGATTGGCGCCTACCTGTCGTGGCTGACCTACGTCGGAACCCCGCAAGAGCATTTCGTCATTTCCCGCACGCTGGGCGCGCGCTGGGTGGCGGAGCCGCTGCGGCGATTCATTCCAAAATCGGTTCGCAAGCCGCGCAGACGGCGCTATTAAATGGCGTCGCCGTCGCAGCTCCCGCTAGAAGCGGCCTTGCTGCCGATTGCGCTGTTGATTACCGGCGCATTGTTGGCGTTTCGCGGCCAGGCGACCCCTTCTCGACGGCTCGCCATGGCCTTGGTGACGCTGCTTGCGCTCACCCCGACTGGATTCCTCTGGTCCGGCGCGCTCACGTTGATCGAACTGGCAGCCCTCACGCTGATTCTGCTGCTGCTAGCGGATCGCTTTCTCTTCAGCGCAGGCCCGGCCGAGATCGACGCGCGGCGCGTGCTGCCCGAACGCCTGTCGATGAATCAGCCCAACCCTGCGTTGATTACGCTGTACAACAATTCTGACGACGCGCTGCGCGTGGAACTCATCGACCCCATTCCAACCGCGATGCGCTGGCGAAGCGCGTCACCGTCCGGATTCACGGCGGGGTCTCAGTTTCCCGCCTATGCGCGGACGCTGGCCCCGCGACAGCGCGAAACCATTGAGTATGAAGTCTCGCCGTTACGACGCGGCAGCTTCACGTTTGAGCCGATCCGGCTTCGCTACCGCAGCCGTCTGGGGCTGCTATGGATTCAACAGCGCGCGGCGCGCCGCGATGTCGTCAAAGCGTATCCCGATCTCAAGCGCATTGCGCAACTGCGCGTGCGGTTCTCGGTCTCTGGCGAAGGCGGTGACTTTCGCAGTCGGCGTCTTGGCCTTCAAGGCACAGAATTCTCAGCCCTGCGACCGTATGTTGCGGGCGACGATCTGCGTCACGTCGCCTGGCGCGCCACCGCGCGGATGGATGCGCCGGTAACGCAGGTCTGGCGGCCTGAGGCGGATCAACCCATCCTGATTCTGCTCGATGCCGGGCGTACCATGAATGCGCCTTTGGCAAACGACCTCACCCGCTTCGACTGGGCGCTGACCGCCGCACTCTCGCTGGCTGGCGTGGCCATTGATCACGGCGATCGCGTCGGCGTCATCGCCTTTGATCAACGCGTCACCCACCGATCGCCGATCGCGGGCGGGCGCGCCCATTTCAATCGGATGCTCGACGCCCTGCACGCCTTGCAACCCACGGCGCAGGAGCCCGACTACGAAGGCGTGATGCTCAAGGCCGCCAAGCAATTGCGGCGGCGCTCTCTGGTCGTGGCGTTTGTCGATCTGGTGGACCCGCTGGCTTCGCACAGTTTGGCGCGAGGCTTACAGGCGTTCTCGAAGCGGCATCTGCTGCTGGCGGTTTCGTTTCAGGATCCCGCCCTGTCCCGTCAGGCAGAGCAATACCCGGAGACGTTGCAGGGGTTGTACGAAAAATCCGTCGCGCTGGATCTGGCCCAATTGCGCCAGCGCGCTTACGCCGATTTGTCGAGACGAACGCGCGCCGCCGTGGTGGACGCCGAACCCGCCCGGCTGGACGAAGCCCTGCTCAACCGGTATATGGCCATCAAGTACAAAACGCGGCTATGAGTTAGAGACGGCGGTTTCGGCGCGATCGCGAAACTGCAAGTGATACAGCCGGTGATACGCGCCATTCTGCGCCAGCAGCGCCTCGTGCGACCCGGTTTCGATAATGCGGCCCTTCTCCACCACCAGAATGCGATCGGCATGGCGAATGGTCGACAGGCGATGCGCAATCACCAGCACCGTGCGCCCGCTGAGCAGGTTGGCCAGCGCCTGCTGCACAATGGCCTCAGATTCGTTGTCGAGCGCGCTGGTGGCTTCATCGAGAATGAGAATCGGGGCGTTCTTGAGAAAGGCCCGCGCAATGGTCACCCGCTGCTTCTGACCGCCGGACAGCAGGCAGCCGTCTTCGCCCACCGGGGCGTCCCAGCCGAGCTCCAAACTGTCGACCCACTCGCTGAGATAGGCCATCGCCATGGCGTCGCGAATCTCGGCGTCAGAGGCCGACAGGCGACCGATGGCGATATTCTCGCGAATCGTGCCGTCAAAGAGAATCGCATCCTGCGAGACGATGGCCATCGTCTGGCGCAGACCGGCCAGCGAGAGATCGCGCAGATCGCGCTCATTCAACAGGACCCGGCCGGCCGTCGGGTCAATAAAGCGCGGAATCAGATCCATCATCGTGGTTTTGCCGCCGCCGCTGCCGCCGACAAAGGCCACGGTCTCGCCCGCGCGCACGGTAAAGCTGATGTCGTTCAGCACCGGCTTTGCGGCCTCGTACTCGAAATGGACGTTTTCGTAACGCAGGGTCTCAAACGGCTCTGGCGAAACGGCGTCGGGCGCATCCGCGATGGCGGAATCCAGATCCATCTTCTCGAAGACGCGCTCGGCAGGGGCCATAATCCGCTGCATCTTGCTGATGGCGGAACCCACCGTCTTAATCGGCGAAATCAGCAGGCCCAGCGAGACAATAAACGACGTAAGGCCGCCGGGGGTCAGCGTGCCATTCTGGATGTGCGAGACGCCCAGCGCCAGCACCAGCCCGATGCCGCAGGCCGAAATAATCTGCATGGCGGGCTTCAGAATAATCCCGGCCTTGACGATGCGCATGGCCGCCGAAAAATAATCGCGCAGATGCCGCTCGTAGCGCTTCAATTGATAGCCATCGAGCCCGTAGGCCTTGATCACGCGGTAACCGCGCACCGATTCGCTGAAGGTCACAAACAGGCGCGACGTAATTGCGCGCGTCACGTGATCCATGCGCCGGATCTTGCGCGAGATGATGCTGATGGGCAGCGTCATCAGCGAGAGAATCACCAGCGAAAGAATGGCGTACTGCCAGTTGAGCCAGAATAGAACACACGCCAGCCCGATAATCGTCGCGATTTTAACGATCAGATCCTGAAGATTATCATTAATCGCCTGCTGCAACTGCGCCGGGTCAATACAATAGCGCGTCAGCAAGTCTGACAGCGTGTGCCGCTTGAGATAGCCCAAGTCCATGGTCGCCAGCTTGCGAAACAGGTCGGCGCGCATCGTCTGGGTCACGGATTGCCCGATATACGAGGTGTTGTACTCGTTGATGTACTGACAGACGCCTTGCGCGATGGTCACGCCAATCAGGAAGGCCGGCACCGCGTACAGCATCGTGAAATCCTGCTGGGTCAGCAGCTTGTCGGTAAACGGCCCGACCATCCACGCCAGCAGGCCTTGCACGCCCGCCACCGGCAGCGAGGCGAGCATCGCCAGAATAAAGCGCTTGCGGAAGGGGCCCAGATAGCCCAGCATCCGGCGATAAATGCCGATATCGGTTTTCAGCAGCGTAAAGGCCATTCAGCGAAGGTCCGGTTGTAACGCGCGCGCTATTAGCGCGGGTCTTGTCCTGACGCAGGCGTTATCAAGCCCGCGCGTGGGCCTCCAGCGTAATGCAAAGGCCGCAGGGGCTCAAGCGTTCGGCGCCTTAGAAGCCGCCCAGCAGCACCGACGACGATTGCCCCGAAAAATTCGGAAACGCCATCAGCCGCCCCGATTCATCGCGCCAGCGCACCCAGCCGATGGGCGTGGTGCGGTCAAAATCCATCACTTCCACCAGCAGCCAGTTGCCGCGCGCGAATTTAACGTTCAGCTTGCGCACAACCTGAATCGGCAGCAGCTTGGCCCCGTCTTCGGGCCGCATGCGCGGGGAACGGTCATACGGCGAGACGCCGTTCAGCCAGTAAACGCCCGACGCCACCCCGTTATAGCGCACAAAATCGAGCCAGGTTTGCAATTGCCCCAGATGACGCGGCCAGGCGTCGCGCTCGGCCTCCTCCGTCAGACGTTCGCGCAGTTTCACCCAGGCCGTCTTGCCCGTGCGCTGATCGGCGACGACTTCCGCCCAGCCATCGCCGTTTTCCGACAGCGTCGCCATGGCGGCCAGGCGCAGTTGGGGGTAATAGCACAGAAACATCGCGCTGGCCGCAACAGGCTGATTGCGGGCTTCCGAAAACGCCTGCAAGCTGCGACTGTCCGGCGTCCAGCGAATCACGTCGATCGGCGGCGCGTCGTCGCTGGGCGCGGCATACAGCGTCAATCGCGGCGGGGCGAAGTAAACGCCCATGCCATAGGTCAACGCGCTCTCGTAGCGCTGCGGTGAAAAGCCAAACGCCGCAGGCGTCGCCGCCACGGCCCGAGAGTCGACAGGCAGCGCGCCCCAGAGCCCCCCGTGCGCCTGCCGGACGGGAGCGCTCAGCCAGAGGAGGGGCATCAGCGCGGCGATTGCCGCCATTGCGGCTATTGGGATGATGGGTCCCCGCAGGGCCCGAAGCCCCCATGAGGGCTGGCTCCAAAAACGCGCGCGCATCCGTTCAAACTCCCGGTTACGGTGGGTGGGCTGGGGTCTTGATGGTAAAACCTGAGACTGGCAAAACGCCCAGCGGGTTCCCCCGGCCCTGTATATAGAGGATTCAGGGGGAGTCCGCCGCGCCTGCCGCCGTGTCGCCATTATAGCGCGAGACCCACCCCGCGAACCTTCAGGAAAGGTCCTGTCCAGACGCCCCGCCTACGCCCTCGTCGCGCCCCCACCGATTGAGACAAAAGAAGATTCCGCCCAAAAGAGGGCCTGCCTGAAAAAAATCTCCCCAAACGGCCAAAATCTTAATAATTGTAAGATTAAATCACTAGACAAATAAAGATATATGGAGTATAGTTTAAATAGCGCGATTTGCGCGCGTGCGATTCAGTGGTTTTCTCGTGCGTTTGATTCTGTGTGGAGGCTTTACGACGTGTCTTTGGCGCTCACGCGTTCGCGATCGGCTCTGTTTTTCATGAGGTTGATGAAAAACGGCGAGCTGATGCGCGAATTCACCCGCGCCGTGTTTCATGCGCAACAGAAAGCCGTCCGCGCACGGGCCCGCTGGTTCTCCGCTGCGCGCCTGCCCGAAATAACCTCGCTCTGGCAAAACCCGATCCCCCAGCCGGATCTTCAGGAGAATCCTGCCCCTCCCGACGATCTTGCAGAGCCGGAGGGGATTCAGGGATTAGTCGATATTTTCAAAGCGTCCGAGCGGCGCTCAACACACTCAAAAGAAGCCGCGCCAGACCCGGCGCCGGATGCTCCCAGGCCTGCGCGTCGTCGCGCGGCGGCGCCCGGCAAACCGCGCTGTCTTAAACCCAGGACTTTTCTGCTGCGGCGCACAGCCATGACCGAACGCGATCTCTCTACCGGCCCGCAGAATGTCGTCTGTGGGACAGCGTTTGGGCACATGAGCCGGATCCAGCGACAACGCCATGTCCGACGCATTTTGCGCGTGCGCGACGCGCTCGAATGGGCCGAGTGGCTCGTGAGCCCTCCCAACGGGCATCCTGAGATCGGGCGCTATCGCGCGGCGACGCAGTGCGGGCCCGCTAGCGGCGCCTCAGCCCCAAGCGACGCCATGCCGCCTGAGCGGGATCGACGCCATCTCCATGACAGGAGTCCGCCCCAAGCCGTCATTCATTCGAGCGGGCCTGTAATAACGCTTCGCCGCTCTAAATCGCTTGCGCGCAGTCGCGCCGGGCCGATGCGTCCAAAACCCCTGTAAGCGCAAAGACGCTTTCGGGCTGGCTTTTGCCGCGAATCGCGACTTTACCCAGCGCCCGCAGGCGAAACGCCCCCTGAATCCACTGGCGAATTGGATCGCTGACGACGATGCGCGTGCCAAAGCGCTTGTTGAGCGCCTCCAGTCGCGAGGCGACGTTCACCGCGTCGCCGAGTATCGTCACGTCCATGCGCATATGCGAGCCAACGCTGCCAATATAGACCGGCCCACAGTGCAGACCGACGCCGATCTCCATGGCTGGCAGCCCGCGCTGACGCCATTGCTGGTTGAGGCGCGCCAGTTCATCCATCATCCTGAGCGCAGCCGTGGCGGCGTTGACCGCGCTGGAAGCCACTGTGCCGTCGGCGGGCTCGAAATACGCCAGCAGGCCGTCGCCCATGTACTTGTCAAGACGGCCCTGATGCTGGAAAATCGCGCCCGTCATTCCGCTGAGGAATTCATTAAGCTGCTCGACAATCCAGTGCGGTGGATACTGCGATACCATCGCCGTATAGCCGCGAATATCACAGCACAGTACGGTCACTTCGCGCATGGCGCCTTGATACGAGGCGCCGCCCGCCGCCATGGCGCTCACCGGCAAAGGCGGCCCCGATGGCAAGGTCGCCTGCGCCGCCGACCAGTAAGGATATAAGCTCTGCCAAGGGTTTGCGGACGGGGATCGAGACGCTGCGCGGGAATCACCGAAATTCAAGGGGCCCCGTTCGCCCCATAAGGGACGCAGCCGCATCGCCAGCGTCAATCCCAGCGCCGTAACCGCCGCCAAGGCCAGCAGAAGGGCGACCAGCCCCAAAAAGCCCGTCGTCAGGACACCCATCCAATACCCGTCCATCGTCAAGGCGTGCTCTCCACGGCGCCGAATCCTCGCAAACGATTCCATTCCAATGCTACGCGCTCGTTCCCCAAGATGCGTCCCATTGCATGACGCATCCCGCTATTCGTTATTAATATAAAAACAATAATTTGAATTTTGATGCGCCCTTGTAAAATGAGCGTAACAATTTGGAAGAGCCCGCTTAGATGGATCCCCATACGTGGATCGTGGTCGGCCTTGGCAATCCCGGCCCGCAATACGAACGCACGCGTCACAATATCGGCTTCTGGACGATTGCAGCCTGTTGCCGCCGCTGGGGCGCGACGCTGAAGGTCAACGCCAGATTTCAGGCCGCCGTGGCTGAAGCGCGCGCGCCACTGGGGCATGGCAGCGCCCCTGTCTTGCTGATCGAGCCGATGACCTTCATGAACGCCTCGGGCGTCAGCGTTCGCAAGCTGCTGACCTATTACAAGCTCAGTCGAGAGCGTCTAATCGTCATCTCGGACGATGTGGCTCTGCCGCTGGGCCGCTTGCGCATTCGCGCCGAAGGCAGCGCCGGGGGGCATAACGGCCTCAAGTCGATTATCCAGGAGCTGGGCGGCGACGAGAGGTTCGCCCGTCTGCGCCTGGGCATCGGCCCGCCGATGATGGGAGGCGCGGGACTGCGGCATCACGTGCTGGCCGCCTTTGACACGGAGGAAACGGCGCTGGCGCATCAGGTGTGCGAGGTGGCCGTAGACGCGCTGGCGTGCCTGATGACCGATGGGGCCCAGGCGGCCATGGGTCGGTTCAACGGACGAGTGGTCAGCGACGACGCCCCCAACAGCTAGACGAGCCCGTCTCGCCCACGCCTCCTCTAGAAGCAGGAGCCGCTTTTAGGCCAAAAAGAGGGGAAGAGCGACGGGGAGCAGCATCGTCCCAAAGCCACGCAAAATAAGCGCTTTCGGGCGGTTTTGGACTATTCTGGGCGAGCGCGGACCTCCTCCAGCCAGAGGAGATTTCGGGGCGCGTCTCAAGGAGTTGGCCTAGACTCCCGATAGGACCCTTGTTAGCGAGACCTCAACTGGATGGGGGGCGCCCCAGTCCCTCATCTCCTCTTTCTCCAGAGAAGCTCCTGTTGTTAGCGTTTCGCCTGTCGCGCGCCGCCCCTCCTGGCTGCGTGAAAGGCCGCAGGAGCTTCTCCCTCCTTTTTTATCAGATTTCCCGTGTAGATTTGCTCTCTCAGATTCCGCAGGTCAGATTTTCTGTGCCAGATTTGCCCAGTCCTATTTTCCCGCCCAGATTTCAAGCCGGATTTTAAGCTCTCGCAGCGCGTTTCGCCCGAGTGTGCGCCCGGCCCCGCGTCGTACAAACCGTTTACAACCCCATAACCGCATCATCCAGTCCCCTACTAACAGTCATCTCTCACTGTTTACCCTCACCCACTCCGCAAAAGCCGCGTGAGCGGTCTTGCGCCTCAGCCCCGACAGCCCTGCCGCCAGGCCGGGAATTTTCAATGACAGGCTGACGCGCGATGCCCGTCCTCAGGTTTTTCGGCGGAGCCTGTGGTATGCCCCGCTGTCGTGAACGCAGGATGCGCTCGCAAGCGGCAGGCGCCATGGCGCTTCGAACCCTCACACCCCCTACTTTAGCAGGCGACCGAAAAAGGAGATTTCGATATGCCACTCGTCATTAATACCAACACCATGGCGATGAACGCCCAACGCAACCTGTCGGTCAATAACACCGCCCTGTCCAAGTCGTTGGAGAAACTCTCGTCAGGATTCCGCATCAACCGGGGCGCAGACGACGCTGCCGGCTTGCAAGTGTCGGAAAACCTGCGTTCCCAGGTTCGCGGCTCCAAAAAAGCGCTGGACAACGTGCAAGATGGCATCAACGTTCTGAACATCGCCGATGGCGCGCTGGGCGTTATTACCGACAACTTGCAGCGGATGCGTGAACTGGCGGTTCAAGGCGCTAACAGCACCTATGACGCCAACCAACGCACCGCGATTAACGCCGAGCTGACTTCTCGCGCCAATGATATCACCCGTATCGCCAACGCGACGAAGTTCAACGGGGTCTTCCTGCTCAACGGATCCGCCAACGGCGCGGGTAACTTCACGTTGCAGGTCGGCGCCAACAACGTCGCCGCCAACGACACGATTGACGTGGGCAGCAGCGGCTCGTTCGCCGCTTCTCGCGCCACCGACCTGTCGGTCAACGCGGTCAACGTCACCAACATCGCCAACGCCGTGGCTGCCATCACGTCGATCGACGCTGCTATCGTAACCGTATCGCAACGGCGCGGCACCATCGGCTCCGTGGTCAACCAGCTGGAGTCGGCGTCTCAAAACCTGGAGGTCGGCATCGAGAACCTGGCCGCTTCGGAATCACGCATCCGCAACGTGGATGTGGCCTCGGAAAGTTCGGATATGGTCCGAAACCAGATCCTGCAACAATCCGCCGCCGCGATTCTGTCGCAAGCCAACCAGGCGCCATCGTTGGCCTTGCAGCTCATCAAGTAAGACACTGTTCTTCATCATTACGACACTCTCCACCAGGGGTCCGGCTCACAAGGCCGGGCCCCTTCCCCCATCCGGCGCAGAGCGAGACGCGTCTTCTCCTGCGCGCGAACTCCTCCCGAGGCCCTCCATTCTCGCCGCATCCCCCGGGAGCGAATTCCACTCGAAAAGCAAATGGCAAGAGGCTATTGGACCTTTTTAGAAGCGCGCCCTTCTCCTCCCTCGGGGGGAGATTTTGACCCAATCCTCAAGGATTCGGTCTGGACCTTCGATACGACAGGCATCAAACGCTAACCGCGCCTGAAGCGCCAGCGGCCCTTTTCCACGGTTGGAAATCGGGCAGCCCGCCACCGGCGCGTCTCCTCAAAACCGTAGAAAGAAAACCAATACGCCAGCCTGCGCGACACGGCCTGTCACAAGCCGCGATAGCTGCTGCGCTGGGGAAAAATGAGTCAGTATCTACTGGACTCGGCTCGCGCCTTCGCTAACAGGCAGAGTCGGCAAACAGGAGGGTTTCGTCATGCCTTTAATCATTAATACCAACACCATGTCGCTCAACGCCCAGCGTAATTTGGGAGCCAATACCAACGCGCTCGCCAAATCACTGGAAAAACTGTCGTCAGGCTACCGGATTAACCGGGCCGGAGACGACGCCGCAGGCTTACAAGTGTCCGAGCGCCTGAGAACGCAGATTCGCGGCTCTCAAAAAGCGCTGGACAACGTGCAGGACGGCGTCAACGTCCTGAACATCGCAGACGGCGCCATGAGCGTCCTGACCGAAAACCTGCAACGGATGCGCGAACTGGCCGTTCAGGCCGCCAACAGCACGTATTCGGCCGGACAGCGCGTCGCCATCAAACAGGAACTCGATGCCCGCGCCGCTGATATTACCCGTATCGCCAACGCCACCCAGTTCAACGGGGTCTTCCTGCTGAATGGCACGGCCAATTCGCTGGGCAACTTCACCTTACAGGTCGGTCCCAACAACATTTCCGCCAATGATACGATCGATATCGGCGCGACTGGCGCGTTTAACGCGGTAAACGCCACGTCTCTGGCCGTTAACAACCTGCTGGTCGACAACATCGCCAACTCGCAAGCCACGTTAGGCGCTGTTGACGCGGCTATCGACACGGTCAATTCCCGCCGGGGTCTACTGGGTTCTGTCGTAAACCAGCTCAGCAGCGCGCAGGAAAACCTCCAAATCAGCATTGAGAACCTGCAATCCGCTGAATCGCGCATTCGTAACGTCGATGTGGCCGCAGAGAGCGCGACAATGGCCCGGAACCAAATCCTGCAACAGTCGGCCCTGACCGTATTGGCCCAGGCCAACCAGGCGCCCAGTCTGGCCCTGAAACTCCTCCAGTAAATACAACAACCCTAATCTCTACCCCCACTCATTTTTCCAACCGTAGACGGGGGCGTGAAAGCTCACCCGCTGAGCGCCCCCCTTTTTTTCCTCCCGCGAAAGTTGATGTTGATTCGCGTTGGCCCGAAGCGTCGCTCCGGGCCCTTGCCATTGGCAGCCATTCCTTGGCCTGCGGCGCATATCCTCTATTCGGAGGAGCGCCTGTTACATTTTTTTACATACGATGACGGCGTTGTATGAGTCCACATGAAAGACCCGCTGTGATGAGTATGTCTCCCGTATTTTCCGCCGTGTCAGCGCCCCGCGTCTCCCCGCTGACGCACGCTCCCGTAGTAGCAGGACCCGTTTCGCCGCCGCCGCCCGGCGCGCTGACGCAGACCCTTCAGCGATTTCTGTCGCTAAGCGTTACTCGGCGTCTGGACTGGCGTCACAGTCGCCGACGCGAGCAGGCCGACGTCGTAGAAGAAACCTTCGTCGCTGAAGACGCTGAGGCCCGCGTGGAGCTCAAGGCGTCTCGCCGAGAAGCGCCTAGCCGCGAGCAGGGCGAGCCGGAAACGCCTCGACGCCTCTTACGCTGGCAGGTAACGGTCCAGATCGCCGGGCAGAAACCCCGCGCGCTGGACGGGCGCGATCTGGCGCTGCCCGCCGCGGCTCCGGACGCGACAGTTAATCCTGCCGAGCAAACCATCGCCCGCCTGTTTCGCATCGCCTTCGAGCGCGTGATTCGCGGATTTGACGCCCTGCTTGCGCCCTTGCGCGCTCTGGCCGACGGCCTGCGGCTGGGGGCCATTCAATCGTGCTACAGCTTTATCCGCCCCTCAATGGGCAATCCGCTGGGCGCGGCGGAGATTCTCCAGGTGGCGGGCTCTGCCGACGGACAGCCTGCATCGCTGGAAATCGCGCGCTTTCTGGGACAGCGGCAAATCACGATTCGGTTTTCTGGGCGCGTGGCCAAAGTCGGCGAGAAAGCGCTGGAAAACGCCAGCGTACGAGAGAGCATCGGACAAATTGAAGCGCTCGCCGCCGCACAACGCGCCGGTCGGCGTAAAACGGGCGCTTAGGCCGCAGGGTTTGTGCTAAGGTAAGCGTCAGCCGCAGCCGTTCCCGTTTACGGGACGGTCGCCGTCTGGATGGCCCGAAACGGCCCGTATTTTCGCTGTCGCCGCTTGAACCCGGCGATGCCGACGCAAGACGGACGAACCATGTCAGGCCGGGAACGGAGCAGCATTACCTCCGACCCTGCGGGTGGCGTCGTCCTCAGGCTGGAGGCAGCGAGCGGACGTCCGGCGTCGCCGGGCGGCGGGCGGCTTTTCTGGTCCTCTGCACATTTCCCGCTGGCCGAACGGCTTGCGTCTCCATGGGTTCTGTCTATCCGGCGCGCGCGCGATGAATCCTCTCCTGGCCGAAGCCCAGCGACTACGGCTCAAGAAGCGTCTGGGCCAGCATTTTTTGATTGACCCCGGCGCGCTGACGCAGATTACGCAAGCTCTGGCGCTCACGCCTGATGACCGCGTCATTGAGATCGGTCCTGGCAGCGGATTTCTCACCGAGCGCCTGTTGGCAACCGGCGCGCAGACGCTGGCCGTGGAAATTGATTCGCGCTGGAGCGCCTTGTTGCGCCGCAAGTTTGCGGATCATCCGGCGTTTACGCTGGTGACGGCGGACGCGCTGGCCTTTGACTTTCTGAGCGCCTGCGCCCCGATTCCAGAACGCCCGCGACTGGTTATCACGGGCAATCTGCCGTATAACATCGCCACACCCCTGCTGTTTCGGGTCTGCGGCGACGTCGACGACCCGGATTTCCCGCTGCGCCGGTCTTTGTCGCAACTGACGCTGATGCTGCAAGCCGAAGTCGCCGACCGCCTCACCGCCCAGCCCGGCTGCAAGGCCTATGGCGCGCTGGGATTGATGCTTGCGCCCTGGTGGCAATGCGAAGAGACGCTGGCCCTGGGCCCGGCATCCTTTTATCCGCCGCCGAAGGTCCGCTCGAAAGTCGTCACCCTACGGCCCCGCCCCCATGGGCTGATCGCGCCAAAACAACTAAAAACCTATGCCCGGCTGGTCCGCGCCGCCTTCGGCCAGCGGCGTAAAACGCTGCGCAACGCCTTGGCCGCCCATGTGGGCGCGCCTACGCTCGCCGACGCCTTCGCCGCCCTGAAGGACGCCTATGGCGATCTCAGCGCGCTTCGCCCCGAAGCCGTTTCGCTGGCGGCTTACGCCGATATGGCCGCCTTTCTGGATGAGCGGCGCGCGCCATGACGCCCCAAAGCCATCGGACGGCAGAGCCTTCGTCACGCGCGTTCACGCTGGCGGCTCCCGCCAAGATCAATCTCTTCCTCAATATTCGGGGGCTGCGCGACGATGGGTATCATGAGATCCTTACCGTCCTGCAAAGCCTGTCGCTGGCCGATCAGCTGACGTTTGAAGCCGACGCCAGCGGCGATTCGACAGTGCATTTGACCTGCGACCATCCGGCATTGCAGGCCGAGATAGACGCCGACCCAACGCAGAACCTCATTGTCCGCGCAGCGCAGGCGTTTTGGCAAGCCACCGCGCGAACGCCCTTTGGCCTGCGCGTCCATCTGGAAAAACGGATTCCGATGGCGGCCGGGCTGGGCGGGGGCAGCGCCGACGCCGCCGCGACCCTTCATGCGCTGAATCTGCTATGCGATCGCCCGCACGACTTGGCCGCCTTGCAGTCCATGGCCCGCTCGCTTGGGGCCGACGCGCCGTTTATGCTGACGGGCGGCACAGCCTGGGCGGATGAGCGCGGCGATCGCATTCATCCCCTTGCGGCTCCAGGCGACGGGCATCGCATGCTGCTGGTTCAGCCGCGCGATTTGGCGATGCCAACAGCGCTGGCCTACGCGCGGGCGCGCCAACGCGGCGGTTATGCCGTCCACGACCCAACCCCCTTGCTGCACGCGCTGACCCACAGCCAGGACCCGACGGCGTGGGCGCGGAACGATTTTGAAGACGTTTTACAGGCCGATTTGCCCGCCATCGAGGAAATCGCCGTCAAATTAGGCGCACTGGGGCTGCGCCGTCCGCTCTTGTGCGGCAGCGGCTCTTGCATGGCGGGATTCTTTCCGCCGGAAGGCTTCGCGACAGGCGGCCGAGAAGGCTTAAACGAGGCCGAACTATCGGCTTTCTTCCCGGAAGATCGTTACTGGCGCGCAATTTGCCAGACGCATCCGGCGCCGACGTTTTCTGTCCTCACCCCCAGCCCGAAAAGCGAACGCGGATGAACGCCTCGCCCGCCCCCCCAAAAAACCGACAAAACCCGGCCCACCCGCGCAATTTGTCAAAAACGCCCGGTTTTATATATAATAGAGATAGGATAGACATGCCAGCGACGCATGTCCCTCTAATAGAGGAATCCCCTCTTCCCTTGCGCATTGCATAATGGGGGCAGAGAGCCATCGACGCCCTCCGGTCTGCGACCCAGGTGAGTCTGTTGTCTATGAACATCCCGCCCATTGAATCGCTGCTAGAAACCGTCCAGGACGCCGAAAGCGCCTTGACCCGCACGATGTTGCGCGACGGGCGTCATGTGAGCGAATACCGCGACGCGCTCAAACGCTTTGCAGTGGCGTGGTTCGTGCTGGAGAAATCGCGTCAGCCAGAAGAGTTTCTGCCGCCGCCGGGGGCGCAGAAGGCGAATAGCCGTGTCGGGTCTCATCCGAGGCGTTTTGGGGTTCATCAACCCGTTTAAGGCCGAGGCTTGGCCGCGCTGGGGGATTCTGGCGTCGCAGGCGATGTCGCCGCAGGCGCGCTGGGGGGAGCGGCCGGGGCAGAGGAGGACTTCTCAGACGCAGGGGTAACAGGATTTGAAGCGGCGCCAGAAGCGCTGCCAGCAGTCGCGCTCGATGACGCGGCGGTCGTCGTCGCAGGCGCAGCCTCATCGTCATTCGGGGAGGCCTCTTGAGGCGAGCCATCGGACATGCTGGACACATCCGACACGTCGAACGTCTGGCTCAAGCGACTCACGCAGTCCAGAAACTCGGCGCGCTGCGACAGCCAGCGAAAGGCGTCTATCTTGTACGACAAGCCTTCCGGCGTGAAGACGAATTGTTCTGCCAGCAGCCCATTGTCGCGAAAGACCCGCAGATTCAGCGCATCGCGCGTCGCGGCCCCAACGCGTTCGCGCTTGAAGCGCAGCGACTTGCGGTCATAGCTGAGAAAAGCGCCCAGATGCGTCTCAACGCAGTTGGTCAGCTTGAGGAAATAGCGGGCCGGGACGCGCTGTTTAAAAGCCTTGCTGGCGTACTGATCGTAGAGCGTGGCGTAGTCTTTCTTGATTTCCAGCTCCACGAGGTTCTCAGCGGCGATTTGCAGGAGCGCGCGCTCGTCTTCGCGGTAGCCTTGCGCATCCGGGGCTTGCGCATCGCGGCACCCGCTGAGGAGTCCTGCGCCAAAGCCCAGCAGGCCGCCCACGATGACCATGGAAAGCGCCCAGCGAGGAACAGAGCCGACCATCATCAGCAAACGTCCGCCGTTAGTCGATTTTCTGAAACATATAGCCGATACCGCGCGCCGTCAGAATGAGTTCGGGGTTGCTGATATCGTTTTCCAGCTTGGCCCGCAGGCGGCTGATGTGAACATCGACCACGCGCGTATCAATGCGATGATCCGGCGGGTAGGACCACACGTGCTGCAGAATCTCGCCGCGCGAATAGGGACGGCCCGAATTGCTCACCAACAGCTCCAGCAGGCTGAATTCCATGCCGGTCAGGCGCACGCGCTCGTTCTTTTTGAAGACCTGGCGCTTGCTCTTGTCGATTTTGATGGCCCCGATGACAATGACGTTTTTCTCGTCCTTGCTCGATGGCGCGCCATTCTTGTTGTACGTGCGGCGCAGAATCGCCTTGACGCGCGCTTCCAGTTCCTTGGGGCTGAAAGGCTTGACGACGTAATCGTCTGCGCCCAGCTCCAGGCCCGTAATACGCTCGGCCACATCGCCCAGCGCCGTCAAGATGATGATCGGCGTGTCGCTCTGCTTGCGAATCTCTTTGGTGACGCCGTAGCCGTCCATTTTGGGCATCATGATATCGAGTACGACGATATCCGGGCCAAACTTGCCAAAGATATCGAGGGCTTCCTCACCATCGCCGGCGGTGGCGATTTCGTAGCCCATCATTTTAAAGCGCGTTTCCAGAATGCGTCGAATACTGGCTTCGTCGTCAACAATCAGAATCTTCTCGCCTCGTCCGGGAGATTTTCCCGATTGCGCGGAGGAAGGATCCAATTCAGAGGCGGATGTCTTTGGCGTCAATGCCCTGAATCCTCTTTGGGTTTACAGTATAGGAGAATGGAAGCGCCTGCCGGCAAGCCACGAGAGGGGAGACAGGAAAAGGGGAAGGTCCGACAGGAGAAAACGGCGCGCTTCAAAGATGACGGTCGCAGTCAACCTGAAAAGCCGCAACCCTAAAAACGTCCGTCATCCAGCGTCGCTGGCTGCCCTGAACCAGTCGTCCCAGAGTCTGCCGGGACAGCGCGGGGGTCTGATTAGAATTCATCATACTCAACATGGCCACTTCCGTAAAGCAATCTTTTCAATTCGCGGCGCGCGCGGGCCATGGCAACGCAGGCATCGCAACGCCAATCGCCGCGCCCCTACGCATTCAGGGGCCCTCTGCAAGGCCCCTGAATTGAGTATGTCTAATCGCAATACGCGAGGCGTTACGTCGTCTTAATGACCGGCACGCCCAGCCCCAGGTTGACAGCCACGTCACTGGCGATCAGCGCCACGTTCAAATCGTTCACGCCGGGGAACTCTGCTTTGACCTGCGCCCCGAAGCGGGCCATGGTCTCGGGCGAGGGGAGGCCGGCAAGTCCACGGGCCACGCGTTCTTCCACGATGCGTTGCTGCGCGGCTTTCGACGCGCCCGCCATCGCGTCGAACACAACGGACGGATCCTGAAAATTGGTCTGCGGCGTATACGGCTCTGCCGCCGGAGGCGCGTCTGAAGCGCCGGCGGCAGGTTTACGCCTGGCGTCGTCGCCGACCGGGGCCGTTTTGCCAAACTGGATAAAGGGGTTGGGGTTGTTAACGTCTTTCATGATGAACCTCTCCCTCGTAATGGTGGGGCGACAAACGTATCGACCGCTCGCCGGGAACCTTGAGCCCGTAACTAAATCCTAACATTGTGTTTTTGATTATAAGCATTGTTTTGGGACATGCCAGCCTCCGGCAGATGAAGTTTTTATGAAGAAAACCGATCGCTCACGCGCCGCAGCCGTTAGCGAAACAGCGCCGAAATGGCTTCATCGGCCTGAAAGACGCACTTGTTGTAACGATACACCGTCAGCGGAGCGGCCGGGTTCTGGGCCATCTGGCGAATGACAATCTCAGGCGCGCCGTCCTCGTCGAGGTCTTCAAAGATATAGGGGGCGGCTGTCGTCTGGAAATCGACCAGCGGGCGCCCGGCCTCGTCGAGAATCACGGCGCGGTAGCGATGCTCGACATCGGCGAGGAAGAAGTGCGCCGTCATCGTCTGTCCGTGACCATCCAGCGGCAGCGTCAGCGAGCGAAACAGCCGCGAGAAATCCAGCGGCGCGCTCAGCGCCGGGTAGACGCAGGCCGGCTCCGGATCCAGATTGGACGCCTCGCCCGCAATGCCGGAAGGAGACGCTTCAGCGTCCTCGCCGTCTTGCGCGGGATCAATAGGGGAAGGCAGCACCCCGTAAGGAAGATAGTTCTGGGTAAAGTCGGTTTGCGCGTAGTCGGTATAGGCAGCAATAGGGCGCAGTCGGTCGATAACGGCGCGAAACGCAGGCCAGAATCCAGGCATATGCGCCTCTGCGTCGCGGTTTACGGCGTCAGTAAGCTTATAGGCCACATCCTGTTTGCGCGGCGTGAGCTGATCGGGCGCGCCATGTTCTTGATTCAACTCGATTTCCGCCTGCGCCATGGCGTAGGCCAGGCTCGTGAACTGGTTTTTGAGTTGATCATTGGCTTTTCGCAGGAAAAACAGCCCGGTTTTGTTGCCATCGAGCAGCACTTCGCCGTAGCCGGAATCAAAAAAGCGAAAGACATCGTCTGGAATCTCTTTGTGACGGGCTTCCAGAGCCGCCAGCAAGGCGATGCGCTCTTCCGGCGAGAGTTGCTGCGCCGCGCGGCGAATCAGCTCCATATGCAGGGCGATGTTTCGCGAGGCGTCGATGGCGCTCACCACGTCGTTCGCCGCGACGAACTGCGACGGGAGGCTTTTGGCTTCCAGGTATCCGCTCAGATCAATCTCGACGCTTTTAAGCAGCGACAACGTCGGCGCAGGGGCGGCCGTATCCGACGTTTGCGTCTGGGCCAGAGCGCCCGCGCCCAGCCACGCGGCGAGACACAGGCCCGTCAGGAGAACGGGCGCAACAGCGGAAACAAGAGGGTGACGCATGTCAGAGCGCTCCTTAGCAGAGAGGCGCAGGGGCCAGAGAGGGATGACGGAAGTCGGAAGGCGGCGGGGTGACAGTCCAGCGAGGGCGTTTCTCTATCCTGTTTTAGCCTGTTCTCATGTATGGTTTCAGCCCGGCTGCGGCGCTGTGGAAACGCCGACCCGACGCGCGCCGCGAAGCGGACGGTCGCTTTCTATTGTAGCATCCCGCGCAAGAAGCTTAAGTCTTTCGAAAGGCTCGCATCAAAACACGATTAACTGTTTTTAAAATCATGAAAGCCACTAAAAAGTCGCCGGGGGTTATAACTGCACTATGGGACCGATGCCCTCTGTTTCCAAGTCAACTGTTGCGCATAAGCCAAGCGCCTTGCCTGTCGGCGCATGCAAAAATGGCTGGAGTGGTCCCGGTTGCGACGTACCGCCGCTCTATTCGCCGAATCAGAGCCCTGCGCCAGCGCCTTCCGGGCCACAGGTCTCCCTCTGGGACGACGTCGCCGCGCCGGTGTTAGCAAGCTTCTATCCGCCAACCGCCTTTGCTGAGGCGGGTCAAGAAGTTGAGCGCGTTTGGCGCGAGCGCGACGTGAACGGCGGCATGCTCGACACCGCCATGATGGTAGGGTCTGCTGCTGCAGGCGGGATCGTCAACAAGAAAGCGAATGCGCTGAAGAAGGCAGGCAGCGAATTTCTTACATGGGTATGGGGAAAAGAAAAGCCCCTTCAGGAGAAACTAGCAAAAACGAGGGCTGCAACAGCCAGCCGACCTATTGAAAAAGCGAGCGATTCTGCGGAATTGCCTAACCCGTCTATTCTTCCCAAGATCAATACGCTCACGTTTAACTATAGATGCCCGAAAATCAGAAAAATATCCGAAGAGGCTTATAAGAGCTACAGAAATGAGATTAAGGCCATGCTGGAGCATTTCGAACAGGGCGCTATCCTCGCCGCAGGCGCTGATAAAATAGAAAATCTTAAAGGGGTTTTTGAGTTGCGTCATGTCTGCGGCGCACGAGTCTTTCTCACCCGCACGGGAGAGAAAACTTATGACGTCCTCGCGATGATGCCTAAGGGCAAACAAAAACAGGTCATCGCTCTTCTCAGGCCTTACTACCCGAGTTAAGACACATTTAGTCAGGGCTTTGTTTTGATGGTGTTATTCAGGGTCGTTTCACGCACCAATGAGTATGGACCTTTCAGATGCACGCCCGCTTTTCTTCTCACGCCCAGCTTCTCGCGTTTCCCATCGATCATTATCAGGGAAAGTTAGCGACTTCTGAGTTGCGCGCGTTCCACATTCCCGACCTAGGCGACCGAGACCCTGACAACCTGAATGTCGATGTGACTGTTGAGCTTTCTCGCGGTCGCCCTTATATTGCAACGTTCTTTACCGTTCAAAACGCGCAGGAGCTTATCAGGCTGGATCATCCGGCGTTGGGAAAACCTGCGTTACCGCCGGAGGGGCTGAGAGCCGTTGAAAGCGGGCAAAAGGTGTATGGGATCAATTCCCGCGACAAGAACGTTTTCATCCAAGAGATCACGCCCGATAACGTCAAGCGGGCGATTTATCAAATCATTCAGGATGGGCTTTTCTTTCAGGCCTTTGAGCCGTGCGCTCTCGGCTGAAGCGCCCTCCTACAGCCGAATATGAAAAGCGTAGGCGACAGATGCGCCCCAGAAGCCGCCGACGAGCACTTCCATCGGCGTGTGGCCCAGCAGTTCGCGTAAACGGCCGGGAATAAAGCCGGGACGGCTCTGGTATAAGTCGTCGGTCATCTTGTTGAGAATGCCCGCCATCTGGCCGGCCGCACGACGCACGCCCGCCGCGTCGTACATCACCACCATCGCCAAACCCAGCGCCACAGCGAACAGCGTGGAAGAAAAGCCCTCCACCAGACCGACGCTTAGCGCCAGCGCCGTCATACAGGCGCTGTGGCTGCTCGGCATTCCGCCCGTGTGAAAGAAAATGCGAAAATTCATCCGCCCGTGGGTGAGCTGGTACCACAAAATCTTGAAGAACTGGGCCGTAATGGTCGCCACAAAGGCGGCGAGCATCACTTCGAGCCCGGTTCCGGCAATGGGGGGATGGTTCAGAAGGGTCATATCAGTGGATTCTCTCAACCATAAACGTCGCCAAGGCTATCAGCGGCTGAACATCGGCGATAGGGGCGGCATTGAGCAGGGCGTGGGCCTCGTCCATCAGCGCGGCGGCTTTCTGGCGAGAGGCTGAGACGCCGTATAGCGCAGGATACGTGGCCTTGCGCTGGGCGGCATCCTTGCCGACCGTCTTGCCCATCGCCTGAGCAGACGACTCAACGTCGAGAATATCATCGACGATTTGAAACGCCAGCCCGAGACACTCGCCAAATCGGCTGAAGCGCGTAATCAGGGCGTCATCGCCCGCGGCCAGTCGCGCGCCGCTGCGGGCGGCGAATCGAAACAGCGCGCCGGTCTTGTACGTGTGGATGTACTCCAGCGCATGGGCGTCAAACTCTCGGTTTTCGTAGTAAATATCGGCATATTGGCCATTCACCAGACCGCAAACGCTGCTGACGTCTGACAGATCGGCCGCCAGCGCGACAAGGATTTCCGGGGTAACCCGCGCGTTGAGAGGCGTATGACGCGTCATGACGCCAAAAGCCATCGCCAATAGGGCGTCGCCTGCCAGCACCGCCGTGGCTTCATCGAAGGCGCGATGCACCGTGGGCTGTCCCCGTCGGAGATCGTCGTTGTCCATACATGGCAAATCGTCGTGCACCAGGCTTTGCGCATGGACCATTTCGATGGCGCAGGCCGTGGGCAGGGCGTCTGCGTAAGCGCCGCCACAGGCGAGGCAGGTTTCCAGCGTCAGCGTGGGGCGGATTCGTTTGCCGGGAGCCAGCGCGGCATAGCGCATTGCTTCCCACAGGCGTTGCGGTCCGGGAATGGCGACGCCGTTAAAGGCGATAGGCTCTTGCGGCTGCAAATAGCGCGTTAAGGCCGCCTCCACCTGCGCCAGCGGTTCGCGAAAACGGGATTCGTAGGTGAGGGAATCGCAAGAAGGAGGCATCATGGGCCTATTATATCGGGGGAAAGACGCGCTTCAAGCGCCGCGCGTGAAGGTCGTCGCTAATCGTTGGCGTCGGCGCGCGCCGGCGGCTCGGGCTGGGCGGGGACAGGGCCGCCGCCGGGAATCGGCGGGCCGATCAGCTCGGGCTTGCGAGCGCCGGGGGGCTGAGAACCGGGCGCATAGCGATTTTCGAAGGTGCGATACACGTTTTCGGCGCGGTCGGCGGCTTGGGGATCGGCATCGAGTTCTGGCAGCGGCGGCGTCACCACCGGACGCGGGCGCGGCGGGTTGAGATTCAGCACCATGTCGCGACGCTTCACCAGCGATCCGGCATGCGGCTGGGGGAACTCCGTGGCGACAATGGTTCGCGCCCGGTAATATTCCTGCGCAAAAGCGTGCCATACTTTGGCGGCGTTGGAGCTGAAGACGCCATTCAGGGGGACGTAGCGCTCGTTGCCCATCCAGACTGTGGCGACCATGTCGGGCGTGTAGCCGGTAAACCAGATGTCGCGGACCTGATCGGTCGTGCCGGTTTTTCCTGCGACCTGGCGGTTTTCGAGAATGGCGCTCTTGCCCGTGCCCTTCTCAACGGCATCCACCAGAATCGAGTTGAGCATGGCGACGGCATTGGGGTCGAATACCTGCTGCGCAGCGGGTTTATCGATATACAGCGCCTTGCCCTGAACATTCTCGACGCGGCGAATGGCGCTCGGCGTCATACGGATGCCGCCGCGCGCAAACGTGCTGAAAGCCGTGGCCATTTCAATCGGCGCCATACCGGAAGAGCCCAGCAGGCTGGAGAAATTAGCGTCGATGGGAGACGTAATCCCCGCCAGTCGCGCGGTGGAGATGACTTCATCGATGCCCACCTGCATCCCGATTTGCACTGTGGGCGTATTGCGCGACAGCGTCAGCGCCCGGCGAATGTTCATCGCCCCCATAAAGCGCCCGTCCCAGTTTTTGGGACGCCACACGCCATAGCCCGTGTTAAAGCTGACCGGACGGTCTGAGATCGGCGTCTCGGGCGTAATCAGCCCCAGACGAAAGCCGGTGAGATACACAAAGGGTTTGAACTGCGACCCTGCGGCGCGTCGGGCCTGGGTCGCATTGTTAAACTGGCTTTTGTCGAAATCCACCCCGCCGACAATGGCCGGGATTTCTGCCGAAGCAACGTCGATGCACACCAGCGCCCCGTTGCTGACGTGCGTGCCGCGCGAGAGTGACTTGACATGCTCAGTGAGCGCCTTTTCTGCGGCGCCCTGCACCTGCGGGTCCAGCGCCGTGAAGACGCGCAGACCGCCGCGCCGCACGACATCCTCACCGTAGTCTTTTTCAAGCTCCTGAATGACGTAGGTGACGTAATACGGGTGTTTCGACGGCTTTGGCCGCTGGCTATTAAGCCGGATAGTCTCACGGGCCGCCGTATCACGCTGCTCAAGGGTGATATAGCCATATTCCACCATTTTATCGAGCACTTCGAGCTGGCGACGCTTGGCGGCTTCCGGGTAAGCAAACGGCGAGAGGCCTTCGGGCGCCTTGAGCAGCCCGGCCAGCAAAGCCGATTCGGCGATATCGAGATCCGCAGCCGCTTTGCGGAAATACCGGCGGGCGGCCTTCTCGATGCCATAGGCCTGATTACCCCAATACACCTGATTGAGGTACATCTCCATGATTTTGTTCTTGCTGTAGAACTTCTCGACCCGCATCGCCAGCAGCGCTTCGGCCAGCTTGCGGCTATACGTGCGATCGGGCGTTAAAAAGAGGTTTTTAACGAGCTGCTGGGTCACCGTACTGCCGCCTTGCACGTCGCCGCCGCGCAGGTTGGTCGTCATCGCGCGCAACGTGCCGCGCACATCGACGCCGTTGTGCTGATAGAAGCGGTTGTCTTCAATGGCCATCACGGCGTGCTGGATATTGGGCGAGATGTCGCGCAGCTTGACCACCACACGATCTTCATCGCCATGGATATTGGCGATGAGCGAGTTGTTGCGATCGAAAATCAGCGTGCTCTGATTGGGCTGGTAGGTTTCCAGCACCTTGATATCCGGCAGCGACGACGCGCCGTTGGCCAGCACCAGTCCCAGATTCACTGCCAGCAGGAACAGCGCAAACACAATGACGCCCAGCACGGTCAGCGTCACCATGCCGATCATTCGGCGCTGGACAATCTCCGACTTTCTCGGGACGTCGACAGGCAGTTCAAAGTCTCGTCTCAAAGCCTTTCCTTTGTTTTGAAGGGCGTCTCTCTCGTCGGTTTCAGCCTATTCAGCAAGAACCGCCGCAACAGGGGTGTCTTGCGCCATCACGATCCGGGAGAAGGCGGCCAATCGCAGATAATAGCGATTCAACGCGCTGAGCAGCGTCAGGCGATTGGCGCGTACGGTGGGATCGGGGTCGTTAACCAGGGCCTTCTCGAAAAAGCGATCGACGGCCGGGGCCAGCGTTTGCAGCGACGTGGCCAGCGCGTCATCGTCGCCCTGCCGGGCGTCGTCGTCGGCGGCAATCTGTCGGGCCACTTCATAGAGGGCCGACTCTTCAACGCACGAAAAGGCTTTGGGATTCACCTGATCGAGGGTGGCTTGCGGCTGATACGCAGCGCCCAGAATGCGGCTGATGCGATTGGCGGGCTCCAGCAGGGCCGTCAGCGCGGGTTCGTCTTTCAGCAGATGCGTCAGCCGGTCCAGGCGGGCCAGCGCCAGCGGCAGATTCTGCAGCGGAGGCGCGGCGTCGGCTACCGCGTCAATAAGGTCATAACGATAACCGCGATCGAGCAGAATCCCGCGCAAGCGCTGGGACAAAAACTGGTCAAAGCGATTCAGCGTCTCGGTCAGGCCCGCGTTCTCTTGCGGCAACTGGCGGTTCAGCAGGCCAAAGGCGCGCTCGACGCAGGCGAGTAAATCCAGCGAATGCCCGTTATACAGCAATGTGAGAATCAGGCCGTTGGCCATGCGGCGCAGTCCCAGCGGATCACGCGATCCCGTGGGCATCTTCACCTTTTCGCGGCTAAAGACCGCTGTCATCGTGTCGATTTTATCCGCCACGCTCAGCGGAACGCCCATCGGCGACACAGCCACCGCATCGCCATGAAAGCGCGGCAGATACTGCTCGCTCAACGCTTGCGACACCAGCGGATCTTCGCCTTGCAAGGCCGCATAACGCGCGCCCATCTCACCCTGAAGCTCGGTGAACTCGAAGACCATGGAGGTCGCCAAATCCGTTTTCGATAATAACGCCGCTCGCTTGACGAGAGCCATCGAAGCCGCATCGTATCCAAGATCCTGGGCCAGACTGGCGCTCAGCTCGACCAGACGATGCGTTTTATCGAGCAGCGAGCCCATACCCTTCTGGAAGGTCACGCCTTTGAGATCGTTCAGGCGATCTTCCAGCGGGCGCTTGAGGTCGTCTTCGTAGAAGAAGCGGGCGTCTTGCAAGCGGGCCTTGAGCACGCGTTCGTTGCCAGCGCGAATGTTATCAGCGGCTTGGGGGCGACCGTTAGAAACCGCCAGAAAGCGCGCCATCAGCTCGCCATCGGCGCGCTCGATCGGGAAATACTTTTGATGAGAGGCCATCACGGTGGTAATCACGGGTTTGGGAATAGCGAGAAAGGCCTCGTCGAAGCTTCCGGCGACAATGCTCGGCGATTCTACCAGCGTGGCGACCGTTTGCATTAAAGCGTCATATTCGGGGCCTTCGGGCAAGGCGCCACCTTGGGCCTGAGCGGATTCCGCCAGCAACGCGGCGATGCGCTCGCGCCGGGCGTCCTGATTCACGCATATCTGACCCTCTGTGGCCAGGACGTCTTCATACGCTGCGGCAGAAGGAATGGACAACGCGACGTCGCCGAGCATGCGAGACGCGCGCGAAAGGCGATCCGCCTGCACAGGACCAATCGCCAGCGGCGAAACGGCATCATCCCACAGCGAGACAATCCAGCGGATGGGACGGGCGAAGCGCACGTCGTAATCGCCCCAACGCATAAAGCGCGGCCCGGACAGGCCCAACACCAGCGGCGGCAGGATCTCCGCCAGCAGTTCGCGGGTGGGACGCCCCCCCTTAAACACGGTGGTCGCAAGACATTCTTCGCCCGCGAACATCTCGCGCTGAAGCTCGTTCATCGTCACGCCCTGCTTTGCGGCAAAGGCCTCGGCGGCGCGCGTGGGGTTGCCGTCGGCGTCAAAGGCGATGCGCGTGGGCGGGCCTTTAACGGCCTCTTCCACGCTGTTCTGGGTGTCGTGTAATCCATCTATCCTGAGAATCAGGCGGCGCGGCGTGACCGTTGTCCAGACGCGTTCAAAGTCGAGCGCATGCTGGGCCAGCGCCGCTTCAACCTGCGCCGCCAGCTCCTGAGGCGCGGTTTCCATGAAGGCGGGCGGCAATTCTTCCGTGCCGATTTCAAGCAGATAGTGATGACTCACGGGCGTTATCCTGTGACCGGGAACGATGGGCGAGCGCATCCACCCGCAAGCGCGGGAATAAACGAGCGCGCCTATTATCCGTCAGCCGCGCAGGTTCAGCAAGACCCGCCGGTTGCAATGGCGCAACGGCCCGAATACGCGCCAAGCGAGGGCTCATGTAACAAAATATTGCAGGGGCATTTCGCCAGACGCCACAACGATTTGATGAACGATGAACCTTGAAGACTATACAAAACGGTTATTATGGGGTTTGTTGATTAAATTCTTCCCTTCGCGCCCGCTTTCCCGGGAGTGACGAATGGTGGGGAGCCACAGAAGCGTCTGGGGATTTGGTAGGATAAGCGCAGGTTCAAAGGATAGAGTTCCAGAGAGCGCCTGCCGTTGATAGCAACTCAAAGGCGCATTGATAGAGAGAGCGTTTGCATGCTGCAAAGCCGCATGCGTAAAAGCCGGTCCGGCGCGTCGATTAAATGGGCGTCGCCGGGGCGAAAGGAATGGGCGTTGTGAAACACCTGAAGTTGTTGGCCCGCGTGTTTGATTTCTCCGCAGAACGCTATCTGCGCTCGGCAGGCGACTTGTTCGCCTTTGAGGGCGATTATGAAGCGGCACTGGCGATGATTGATAAAACGCTGGCTCTTTCGCCGCGCAATGAGCGCGCGCTGGTGTTGAAGGCCGACATCCTGTTCTGTCTTAACGATGATGCGGCGGCCTTGCGGCTGCTGAATCAGGCCATTGAGGCGCATCCGGACCGTCCTGAGGCTTATGCGTCAAAAGCGGGCGTTCTGGACGCGCTGGGAAAACCGCGTGAAGCCTTACAGTGCTGTGATCTGGCCCTGTCGCTCATCGGTCGGGCGCACGATTACTTACTGGCCCCGTTGCTGGACCAGAAGTTGAGTCTGTTGATTCAAATCCGGCGGCATCGTCAGGCGCTTCGTCTGTTGAATGAAGCCAGCAAACTGCTCAATGATGACGAGTACGGCTACCTTCAGATGTGCTACCGCAGCGCATTGACGCAAGCCTGTCGTCAGCGCCGGCGTCCGGCATCCGCAGCGTCGCATTTGGCGTTATGCCCGACGATTGCGCCCGAAGACTCTTCTCAAACCCTCCTGTAACTACCTACTATTATCTCCACTGGACACACCTTATGCCACGAGCCAAACCGCTCGTGGTTTTTTTTCGTCTTCGCCGTCTCGCTCGTTTGGCATCCCGGATCGTAAAAGCCCCCCGTCTTGCAACGAAGGGCTTTTAAACGTGTAGAGAGAACCGAGGGTCTCGCGCCTAGGAGACGCGGAACTCTTCGTAGACGTTACCGAGATTGGCCAGCGGTTTGCCGGCATTGTCGGCCAGCGGGGCCAGGCACACGGCGCGCTCTTTCAGCTGCGGATTGAGCGGATAGAGGCGCTCCATGAACGTGGGCTTAATGACTTCCCAATACACGCCCACAGCGATGCGGTCTTCGGGCGTGCGGATTTTGGTGAGCGCGGCGATTTCCTTGCGCTCCCATTCCGCAGCGTCTTTGGGGTTGTTCACCTTGCCGCAGTACCCTTCGGCTTCGATATCGTACACGCGCGGGGTTTGCGTGGCGCCGACGCCGATCGACTGGTCATACCATTCTTTGGTATGCAGGTCGTTATACGTGGGGCACGGTTGCAGGATATCCACAATGGCCATGCCAGGGTGCTGGATGGCGCGCTTGATGGTCTCCGTCAGGTGCTTTTTGTTGTAGGCGTAGCTGCGCGCCACAAACGTGTAGCCCGAGCAAATCGCCAGCGACAGCGGGTCAACGCGCTCCTGGACGTTGGGCACGGGCAGCGATTTGGTTTGCTGTCCATAGGCCAACGTGGGAGAGGCCTGGCCTTTGGTCAGACCGTAGACCTCATTGTTGTAGACGAGATAGGTCATATCCACGTTGCGCCGACCGGCGTTCATGAAGTGACCCGAGCCGATGCCGTAACCGTCGCCGTCGCCGCCGGTCACCACGACAGTGAGATCCGGGTTGGCAAGGGCCACGCCCAGGGCGAAGGGCACAGGGCGGCCGTGCAGGGTGTGGATGCCGTAGGTTTGCATCAGGTGGGGCGACTTGCTGGAGCAGCCGACGCCGCCGACCACCGCCACGCGGTGCTGCGGAATCTGAAGCTCAGCCAGCGCGCCTTGCAACGCGGCGACAATCCCGAAATCGCCGCAGCCGGGACACCAGTCGGACAGCAGATCCGACTTGTAATCGCGCGCGGTCAGGGGTTTGTTTTGAACATTAGTAGCCATAGTGCAGCACCACCTCTTTCACTTGCTGTTTCATCACGTCTCGCACCGCAGCCACGGCTTCGGTTTCCGAGACCGGGCGTCCCGTATATTTGAGGATCATGTGATCCATCGCGATGCCCGTTTCCATACGGATCAGCTTGGCGAGCTGACCGGTGTTGTTCATCTCGAAACCGACCTTGATTTTGGCGCGGTTGAGGATCTGACTGACGCCGTCCACGGGGAAAGGCACCATCAGGCGCAATTGCAGAACATTAACCGACAGGCCGTCGCTGTTGAGAATCGGCAGCGCGTCCAGCAGCGGTCCCAGCGTCGAGCCCCAGACAACCACCGTGCATTCGGCGTTTTCCGGGCCGTACAGCTTGAACTGCTTGTCTTGAGGAATGCCCTTGAGCGCCGTTTCCAGCTTTTTCTGGCGCTTTTGCATCATTTTGATGCGGTTTTCAGGGTCTTCCCAGATATGGCCGATTTCGCTGTGCTCGTCGCCGGCGTTCCAGTGAATACCGTGTTCCTGACCAACGAAGCTGCGCGGCGAGACGCCATCTTCGCTGAAGGCGTAACGCTTGAAGACGCCCTGATACTCCGGCTGCTGGGACAGGCGGGCCAGCTCTTCGTCGCTCACCAGCTTGCCGCGATTAATGACGAGTTTAGACTCGTCAAACGGGTGAATCGTCATGGTGTTGTTGGCCAGACACTTATCGGTCAGCATCAGGACGGGCATCTGGTACTGTTCGGCGTAGTTGAAGGCGTTGAAGGCGTCTTCAAAGTATTCCGCCATCGTACCGGGGGCCACGACGATCCGCTGCGGGGTCCCGTGAGAAATAAAGGCCGTAAACAACAGGTCGGCTTGCTCATGGCGCGTGGGCAGACCGGTTGCGGGCGTTCCGCGCTGGTAGTCGACAATGACCACCGGCACTTCATTCATTGAAGCCCAGCCGATGCCTTCAGCCATCAGGCCAAAGCCGGGGCAGGAAGTCGATGTCGCAGCGCGCACGCCGGTCAGCGCAGCGCCAACCGCCATACAGGCCGACGCGATTTCATCTTCGCACTGCACCACGTTCATACCGAATTCGGCAGCGATCGACTCCAGATAGACGCTCTCGTCGCTGGCGGGCGTAATCGGGTAATAGGTCTGGAATTTGCAGCCCGCTTTGACTTTACCCAACGCAACGGCGGAGGTGCCGCTCATCACGAGGCGTTCTGGATTGTCGGGGCGAGCCTCCAGGCGATACGGGAAGTTCGCGGCCACGCCGAGCTTTTCAATCGCTTCGTAGCCTTTTTCAACGGCGCGCATGTTCATGGGCACCAGCGCGGCCTTGCGATCCGTAAAGATGCCTTTCAGCGCGGCTTCGACGTATTGAGGATCGAATTTCACCATGGCCAGCGAGGCGCCGACGGCCAGGGTGTTTTTCATGATCATCACTTTGGCCAGCGGCTGATTGAGTTCCGCCGCCAATTCGTTGAGGAGTTCATCGTAAGGGATTGCGATGGCCGACACGCCATTTTGCAAGCCCAATTGCGCAGGATCCGTGACTTTGGGGTCGTAAATCAGCGCGCCGCCGGGCGTGATCGCGGGCGCATGCACCAGCGGGGCCGTCTTTTCGTAGGCGGTAAACAGGTGGATAGGGTCTACGTGCGAATTGATAAAGGTTTCGCTCACGCGGACGTTGGTATAACTGTGGCCGCCTTTAATAGTGGATTCGTACTCGCGCTTGCCGTAGCAGTACAGCCCGGCCAGCGCGCAGGCGCGCACGAACAGAATAGCGGACGAATCGACGCCGGTGCCTTGCGGCCCGCCGATCGTCCACGAGAAGTGGTTGACGGTTTCGGTATTGGTCATCGGTCAATGCCCTTCCAATTGGTGACGATTGAGGAAAGAACGGAGAAGCTCTCTGGCAGCGCTTTATTACCGTGGATTTTTGCGCGCTGCGTCCTGAAAAACCAGTCTCTCTGACGGATTCTCAGACGGAACAAGACAAGAAACAAGCTCTGAAACACTTTGAGAGAAGGATATCGAAGGCCGCCTTCGCGGAGAGAAACGATTCAGCGTGATAAACGTTACCGTTCGCGTCAGGCGCAAGCGTTTCACGTTCGGGCATAAGATACCGCAAGCGCGATTGCGTTACAAGACGCCTCGACGAAAAAGACGCTTTTACCCAAAACAGCGATCCGGAATCGATAAAACCCTGACCCTGAGGCATTTTTTCTGGATTGAGAAATTCGGGACTTGATTTCCCGAAAAGCGATGGTATAGTCAAATCATCGAATTTAATTTCGATAGCCTAAACATTCGACGAACGTCCTTTCGAGAGCGCTTCAAGACAGGAGACCAGGCGTCATGACCGCCGAACGGGAAACCCTTCCTCCCAAACAACGGCAAGTGCTCGATGCGCTTTCGTCTTTTATCCGCGAAAACGGTTATCCGCCCTCGATTCAGCAACTCTGCCGCTTGTGCGGCGTGAGTTCCACCTCGACCATTCACCACCATGTGACGGCCCTTAAAAAGAAAGGCTTTATCCACTGGAACGCCGCTGAAAAGCGCGCCATTTGCATTAACCCCGATGTGATAGAGAGCCCCGGCAAGCTGCCGATTCTGGGAGCTATCGCCGCTGGTCAGCCGTTGCAGACGGTCACCGATTCGGTGGAAACCCTGAACCTGAGTGAAGACCTCTGCCCCATCGGTTGTTACGCCCTGCGCGTGCGCGGCGACAGCATGATTGAAGATCATATTCTGGATGGCGATATGGTAATTATTAACCCCAAAGCTGCCGTGCGCGATGGCGACGTCGTCGTGGCGCTGGTCGAAGGCGAGTCGACGACGCTCAAACGTATTTATCGCGAACCCGAACGCGTGCGCCTGCAACCGGCAAACGCCGCCATGGGGCCGATTTACGCCACTGACGTACAGGTTCAGGGCAAAGTCGAGGCCGTGATTCGTCACGTGACCTGATTGCCTGCGCCGCCCGGTTTCACTGCAATTCCATAAGCTTGTGTCCCACCCTGTAACCTTGGGAGAAATTACCCATGGCCGCTGCCATTGAATATTCTGCCGCTCTGTTTGAACGTCCTCGCGCTGGGAATTTGCGCCTTGCGCCTCAAAACGTCGTCACGAAGCGGCGCGCGCGATCCCAGGCGGGCCGCCCATCGCTGCGCGTGATTCAAGGCCGCCGTTCACGTTGGCCGATGGCGCTGAGAGCCGCCTTGGCCCTGGCCATCGTACTGGCCCCGCATCTGCTGTGAGATCGCGACCCGACGTTTCGAGATTTTCAGCGTTCTTCGCATTCGAACGCGTGAGCGTTGACGCTTTACCGCTAACCTATCCCTTAACATCACTGTCAAGAGGCAATTCCCCCTGCCTCTTTTTTTTTGTTCGCCTGAAACCGCTATAATAACGACGATTTCCTGATGGAGCGCCTTTTCTCATGTTGACCGCCGATCCGCCCGTGAGCCAGGACGTCAAAACCCCCTTGGTAGGGATGACGCCCCAGGCGTTGCGCGCGCTGGCGACATCGCTGGGCGAGCCGGCCTTTCGGGCCGATCAATTGCATCATTGGCTCTACGTCAAAAACGCCCGCGGCTTTGAGGAAATGAGTAATCTGGCCAAAGGTTTCCGCTCGCGTCTGGCGCAAGCGTATACCGTGGGCTGCGTGACGCTCGCCGACAAGCAGACCAGCAGTGACGGGACTGTCAAATATCTGTTTCGGCTGGCGGACGGTAAAACGGTGGAATCCGTGCTGATGCGCTTTGAGGACCGCGACAGTCTGAGCGCCTGCCTCAGCACGCAGGCGGGCTGCGCCGTGGGATGCAGTTTTTGCGCCACGGGCGCGTTGGGATTTTCGCGCCAGCTCACGCCCGGCGAAATTGTCGATCAGTATCTGGCCGTCCAGCGCGACGCCGGGCAGGAAGTGCGCAACGTCGTCCTGATGGGGCAAGGCGAGCCGCTGCTCAACTTTGACGCAACAGTTGCAGCCATCGAGCTGCTGAATCGTTCGGCAGAGGTAGGCATGCGGCACATTACCCTCTCGACGTCGGGCGTCGCGCCTCAAATTCTGGAACTGGCCGAGCGTCAGTGGCAACTCGTGCTGGCAGTTTCGCTCCATGCGCCCGACAACGCCCTGCGCGACGAACTGGTGCCGATTAACCGCAAATGGCCGCTGGAAAAGCTGATGGGCGCTTTACGGGCGTATGTTTCACAAACCGGGCGACGCCTGACGATTGAATACGTCATGTTGGCCGGCGTCAATGACTCGCCTGCCCAAGCGCAGCGGCTGGCGGGACTGCTCGATGGACTTAAATGCAACGTCAACCTAATCCCGTACAACCCCACCGGGCCACAGAGCCGCTATCAACGCCCTTCGCGTCGCGCGATTGACGCCTTTGCTCGTCTGGTCGGACAATCGGGCAAAAAGGTCACGGTGCGCCTGGAGCGCGGCGTGGATATTGCCGCCGCCTGCGGGCAATTGGCCAATCGCTTTCAGAATCAGAACGCGTAAGAGAGAGAGAGAGAGAGAGAGAGAGAGAGAGAGAGAGAGAGAAAAATAAAACAGCAGGCCAGCGGCTGAGGCGCATTTTTTATGAGTTCCATCATGTAGGGGGGGACTCGCGCGGCGGCATCGGCCACAATGTCCTGTATCGGCGACCAGGTGAAATGTCGAGCGAAAGCGCCAGGACAAGGGCGATATGCGCATTGTGAGCGATTGGTCAGTGCAATCTGCGTCAGAAACGTTTTGCCGCAAGGCCTTCTACGCCTTGATATCCGGCTTGCTCGGCGCGTGTTTTCTGAGCGCCGGAGCGCTCGCGCAAGGGGTTTCGCCATCAGGCACGGGATATTCGCCCGTTCCTAACGGACGAATTTCCTCTCCTTTTGGCTGGCGTCAGGATCCCATCACGGGGCAATCGCGTTTTCATGCCGGACTCGATATCGCCGCCGAGGCCGGCACGCCCATTTATGTTCCGATGGAGGGCGTGGTGGCGTACGCCGGGCCTTATCAGGGCTACGGCAATGTGGTAGTCGTACGGCATACGGAGTCGCTTTACACGCTGTACGGGCACGCAATGGCAACGCTGGTTCAGGCGGGACAGCCCCTTGTCGCAGGAGATCCCATTGCGCTGGTCGGCTCGACGGGACGCTCGACCGGCCCTCACTTGCACTTTGAAGTGCGCCAGCCCAATGGATTTGTGAATCCGACGGAGTTTCTCGCATCGCTGGAAGCGCGCGGGGGAAGCCGTATTGCGGGTGGACGCTGGCGAGAAGGGCCGCAGCCGCTAACGGCGATTAATCCGATGAACGGCCCGGCTCCCGTGCCAGCCCAAGGCGCGGGCGGCCCGGAAGTGGCCAGCGACCCGACGTCGTTGATGATGATTGCGCCCAAAGGCCCGGGCAAGGCCGTACAGGTGATTCGCGGCAATCGCGTCGAGTGGACGCGTTTCTAACGCGCCGGAAGCTTTACCGGGGGCGTTTGAGCGGGTTCCACTCCGCCAAAACGGCGGGACAGACGCCGATATTTTTTCGCGAATCCCTTGGAATCCAGTAATTCGGGCGTCATAGCCACGGCCAGACGATACGATTGGTACGCGCGCGCCGGATCTTTCAGCATCTCGTAAGCGTCCGCCAGTCGAAGCGGCGGCGTTTCCCAGTCGGGCGAAAACGTCTGGGCCTGACGATAGGCGTCGCGGGCCTCAGCATAGCGTTTTTCACGAAAGAAACTGTTCCCGTCCTGAATCAGCGCGATGGCGCGTTGCTGGCGCTGGGACAAGCGATCCTTCGAATCGCTCAAAGCAGGCGAAGGCGTCAGCGTCAGCGCGCGATCCGCCAGTGAACGCGCAGAGCCTATTGCCCCCAGCGACTCCAGACGATCGACAGCGCGAATAAACCCCACGGCATCAAGACCGTCGATCGCGTCAAACTGTTGGCGCGCTTCGCGGTACCGCTGCAGTAAGAAAAACGCTTCCCCCGCCGCCAGCGCTTGATTTGCGCTCAGCGCCGTCTCAGAGGTTTCAGCGGTCTGGCCCAGAATCGTCGTCAACGTCGCCTCGGCCCTGGCAAGCGAAGGGTCGGCGACCAGTGAGAGTTTCAGTCGATCCAGCGCCAGCAGCGGATCGGCGACAGAAAGCGTCCCCTGCAAGAAGCGCGCGTCCAGACGCATCAGCCACTGGCGGGCCAGCGCCGCGCTATTGGGGGCCATTTCACGTTCTTGCGTCAGCGCCGAAGCGGCGACATGAAAAGCCTCGCGTTGCTGAGGGGCTTCAAGCCAGTAGAAAGGGGCCAGTTGCAGCAAGGCGGCTTCCAGCTGACGCTCATGGACCAGGCGGCGAATAGACGCCCAGACTTCTTCTTCGCGAGCGGGATTCTGGCGAAACAGGCGGCGATAGTCCTGGGCCGCCTCCTCGGGATGATTCGCCGCCGCCCGCAGCCAGGCGAGCTTCAGCGTCGCCTCATCGTAAGCAGGCGCCTCCTGCGACAGGCGCTCTAAGGCCCCGATCGCCTCTTCAGGACGACCCAGGGTCTCCAACAACTGGGCAATCAACAGCGTTCGCTGAGGGTTGACGCCCATATCGAGGGCCTGAGACTTCTGCGCGTAAGCCAGAGCCTGATCCGGCTTCTGGGCGGCGGCGAGTAATTGGGCCATCATAAAATAGCCGTCGCTCTCGTTGGGATCGAGATCCATCGCGCGCAAGCCCGCGTCTCGCGCGGCGGGGTACTGCGACGTTTTCAGAAAATACCGCGCCAGCGCCCGCCATGCTTCAGCAGAGGCCGGATCCACGACGACGGCGCGCTGAAGATCCCGGCTGGCCGAAGCCATCGACTCTTGCGCCAAAGCCCATTCGCCGCGATAGGTCAGCAATTGCGGATCGTCGGGGTTTACGAGGGCCGCCTGTTGAAAGTATTCGTTAATCAGCGGCGCCAGAGACAGATCCGGTTTGCCGAGAGCGGTGGCGCGACGCGACAAGGTTCGCGCCATACCCAGCGTCGCGGCGCGATCGCCGGGATACAGGCGCAGGAGTTTTTGAAACGTCGCCCGCGCCAGAGAAAAATCACCCTGTCGATCAGCGAGACGCCCCATGGCCATTAAGGCGTCGTAATCGGCAGGATGCGCCGCCAGAAACGCTTGATAGATAGCGCGCGCGGCGCGACCCTGCCCCTGTTGCGCAAGACGATCCGCCTTGATGAGCGCCGGATCGCTGGCAGCGCCCCATACGCCGACGCTCCCCAGCGAAAGCCAGACGCAGGCGGCCAGCGCAAGCGACGCTTTTGCGGCGGACTTGGGTACCAGCGAATTCAAAACGGGGTTCAAAAGAGGACTTATAAGAGAAGTCATGTACGCCTCCTCGATCACATCCACAACATCATACTGAGAGGGACCCAGCGGCCCGATACGCCGACACCGCGAAAGCCTTTATGATCCGCGGGACTTTATTATAGGAAAGAAGTAAGCGCAAAGGGGTGTGAAAAGAGCGCCCAATAAGGGACATGTTGAAAAGAGCGCAGAAAAGAGCGCATTTGATTAACGTTAACGTTAGCGTTATTATAATAACGCCCCACCCGCCTATCTGATATGAATCGAAACGCTTAATCGGATCGCATTAACGCGATGGCCTTCAATTGACCCCTGCCAATCTTTTGCGTTTAATACGAATCTGGCGCAGGGTAAGGAGACACCACCGTTTATGA
Source organism: Vampirovibrionales bacterium (assembly GCA_016712355.1). Taxonomy (NCBI): domain Bacteria; kingdom Bacillati; phylum Candidatus Melainabacteria; class Vampirovibriophyceae; order Vampirovibrionales; species Vampirovibrionales bacterium. Next base: position 273,395 of record JADJRF010000005.1, read on the forward strand.
CGCCGCTTGCGGATCCCGTCGTCTCGACGCACTTTCATCTCACCGGATTCCCGTTGTTGTTTGCGCTATTGGCGTTTGCCGCCGCGCTTCCGTTTGCCCTGCTCGCATTGGCCCAGGTGGTGATGTTCAAAGCGCCGTCGCGCCTGAAAGAAACCACGTATGAATCGGGCATGGATCCGTTTGGGGATGCGCGCCTGCGCTTCGACTTAAAGTTTTATCTCTTCGCCCTTCTGTTTATTTTATTTGATATTGAAACCGTCTTTCTGTTTCCGTGGGCCATGGCGCTGGGCGCGCTCGGACCCGTGAGCCTGCTCACGATGGGCATCTTCATCGGCATTTTGTTAATAGGTCTGGCCTACGCCTGGAAAAAAGACGCCCTGCGTTGGCAATAACCGGGCGGTCGCACGCCTGAACGAGAGGCAGCTACATGCTGGCACCGGATGAATCCTCGCAAAACCGCGCCTTGGTCGCGCTTCAGCAAATGCTGGAAGGCGCTGGCGTACTGACAACGACGGTTGACGCCGTTTATAACTGGGCGCGCTCCAATGCGGTCTGGCCGCTGGTGTTTGCAACTTCGTGCTGCGGCATCGAGATGATGTCGTCGACGGCCTCCAGCTTTGATATTTCCCGTTTTGGATCGGAAGTGTTTCGCGCCACGCCGCGACAGGCGGATCTCATTATTACGGCAGGCACGATTACGCATAAGATGGCGCCGGCGCTGGTCAAGCTGTATATGCAGATGCCAGAGCCCAAATACGTGATCGCCATGGGCGCCTGCACCGTCACTGGCGGCATGTACGAAAATGACGCGTATTCGGTGGTGCGCGGCGTGGATCGGTTGATCCCGGTGGACGTGTACGTTCCCGGCTGTCCGCCTCGCCCCGAAGCCCTGCTCGATGCGCTGATTCTGCTGCAAAAGAAAATCCGCGACGAGTCGCTGGCCGATCGGCGCGAACGTGCGCGCGATCACCATCCCCGCGTAGCGATTGGCCCGGGCGACGTTCTGCTGCCGTTGCAGGGATACGAAGAGCATATTCGCTGGGGCGTACAAACCGAGGCCTATGACGCCGATGCGCTTCGGCGCGACGGGCGTCGGGTCCGTGGGAATGTTAAATTCCGTCATGAGCGCGCGCCGCAGGAGTATATTATGAAGCGGGAGATCTCATGAACGCGCCCGACGCCGACGCCCTGTCCATCAGCGCCTCTTATGCCGCCCGTCTGGCCGACGCGGGATTCCCGGTGGAATCGTCAGCGCTCGACGCCTGCGGGGTTGAGATGCTGGACGTCCGCGCCGATGCGCTGCTGGCGGTCGCAACGTTTCTGCGAGACGTTTGTCAGTTCGACTTGCTGCTGAGCGTCAGCGGCGTCGATCGCAGCGACTACCGCGAATCGCTTGCCCATTTATATTCACTCGACACGCATGACACCCTGTGCCTCAGAACACGCGCGGATGACGCCGATCGCGTTGACAGCCTGACCCCGGTGTGGCCGGCCGCCGACTGGCACGAGCGCGAGAGCTACGACTTGATGGGCATTGTGTACGAAGGGCACCCGGATTTGCGCCGCATTCTGATGCCAGCCGACTGGATTGGGCATCCGCTGCGCAAGGACTACGTGGAAAACGATCCCCGTCTGGTATGGAATCACCGCTAATGGTGTTACGAAAGCGCTTTTTTTCATGACGACCGCATTACCGCAAGGCATTCTGGAGACCTTTCAGCCGTCACAAGACGGCGCGACCGAAGATATGGTCGTCAATATCGGGCCCCAGCATCCCAGCACCCACGGCGTACTGCGCCTGGTGACGACGCTTGACGGCGAAGTCGTCAAGGCCATGGAGCCGGTCATCGGCTACTTGCACCGCAGCAAGGAGAAAATGGCCGAAACCCGCTCTTATTTTCAGTATCAGCCGACGATTGATCGCGTCGAGTATCTCTCTTCTTTTTATGATCATTACGTCTATGTCACGGCGCTGGAGCGCCTGGCGGGGCTTTCCGTTCCACGCCGCGTGCAGTACCTGCGCATGATCACCATGGAATTAAACCGGATTACCTCTCATTTGCTGTGGTTCGGGACATTTTTGCTCGATTTGGGGGCAAGCAGCCCGTTTTTCTATGCGTTTCGCGATCGTGAGAAAATTTTCTCTCTGTTGGAGAGCATTACCGGCGCGCGCATGATGTATAACTACTACCGCTTCGGCGGTCTGAATCAGGATGCGCCGCCCGGCTGGCTCGATGAAGTGCGCCGCGTCATTAATGAATTGCCGCATCGTTTTGACGAATACGAGGCCATCGTCAATAAGAATCCGATTATTCTGGACCGCTGCGTGGGCGTGGGTATTGTGGACAAGCCGACGCTGCTGGCTTACGGCGTGACCGGTCCTTCGCTGCGGGCGTCCGGCGTGGCGCAAGATCTCCGCAAGACCAATCCGTATTGCTGCTACGACGAAGTCGACTTCGACGTCCCGACGCAGACGGTCGGCGACGTGTACGCGCGTTACGTCGTGCGGATGGGCGAAATGCGCGAATCACTGCGCATCGTGCATCAGGCGCTGGATCAGATTCCGGGCGGCGACACGGCGCAAATCAACGCGCTGCGCGCCGAATATCAAGCGATCGCCGATACGGTTGACGCCGCCAAAAAGCGCGTCGCGCTGGCGAAAAAAGCCGAACAAACGCCCAGCCCCGATGATGTGGCGCAAGCGGCCATTCCCGCGCCGGAGCTGGATTTCGACAGCCGTTTTCAGGGCGCTAAAATCAACCTGCTGACGTGGAAACCGCCTGCGGGAGAAGCGTTTGCGCAAGTGGAATCGCCTCGCGGGATGCTGGGCTGTTATTTAATCAGCGACGGTTCGCCCAAAGCGTATCGCGTGAAATGGCGAGGGGCCTCGTTTTCGAACCTGTCCATCCTGCCTTCGATGATGGTGGGCAATTTGTATCCTGACTTGATGGCCATTTTTGGCAGTCTGGACGTTATTTTACCGGAGGTGGATCGCTAGATGAGCCCATTAACGCCCGCGTCCACGCCATTTCAATTGCCCGCCTGGTTTGTCGACCTGCATCAGCGCGTTGGGGTCGACGTTTCGCAAGACGGGGTCCAGGCGATTATGCTGCTGGTATGGGCATTTCTGGTGTATGGCGCCATTGCCACGCTCGCGCAGGCGGCGGTTATCTTTATGGTGCTGATGGAGCGCAAGGCACTAGCATGGCTGACGCAGCGCAAGGGTCCCAATCGCGTCGGGCCGGCCGGCCTGCTGCAAACTCTGGCCGATGGCGTCAAGCTGCTGTTTAAAGAAGACATTATGACGCCGGGCCAGAATAAGGTCTTGTTTACGCTGGCGCCAGCGCTGTTTCTGTTTCCGGTGTTTCCGCTGTTTGCGCTGATTCCGTTTACCGATTACCTCTGGGGCGTTTCGCTGCCGACCGGCGCGCTGCTGTTGTTCGCCATTTCGTCCATTACCACCGTTGCCGTCGTACTGGCGGGCTGGGCCAGCGATAACAAATACTCGTTACTGGGCGGGGTCCGCAGCGCGGCTCAGGCCATTAGTTACGAAATCCCGCTGATTATGGCCGCTCTGGCCGTCTGTCTCTTTGCCGGGACGATGAATTTACGCGGGATTGTCGAGGCCCAGCAAGGGCCGCTGGGCGCGATCGGCTGGTTTGGCCTGTATCTCACGCCGGTTTCCTTCCTGATTTTTCTGATCGCTTCTCTGGCCGAGGTCAACCGGATTCCGTTCGATCTCCCGGAAGCGGAAAGCGAGCTGGTCAGCGGTTATAACACCGAGTACAGCGGCATGAAATTCGCCATGTACTTTCTGGCCGAATACGCCGCCCTGTTTGTGATGAGCGCGCTGGCCGTGGTGTTTTTCGCGGGCGGCTATCTTTCGCCGCTGGCGGGCGTTCAGTGGGGAGACATGACCTTTGGGCCGACCCTGGCGCAAAGCGTCGGGCTGGCGCAGTGGGTGGCCGAAGCGACCCGCATGCCGAGTCTGGGCGGCCTGCTGATCCAACTGGAGATGGCGTTCTGGTTTATTCTGAAAACCTACGGCTTTATCTTCTTTGCGATGTGGATACGCGGAACGTTGCCGCGTCTCAAGCCCGATCAACTGATGGGCTTTAGCTGGAAGTTCCTGATTCCGCTGGCGCTGATTAATGTGTTTGTGGTTGCGTTGCAGCGCTTCTGGGCGCCGCCTGCGTCTTCTCTGGCGGCCTGGGGCGCACAAGCAGCAGCCAACTGGCCGATGGCGCTGGCATGGCTCCTGACGCTCATCGTCGGAATCGGCGGTTTTTACGTCGCCTCGGCGCGCGCGTTTTCCCGTCGTCTTAATGCGAGGATCGCCCGCTCATGAGTTCGCCTCTCCCTCCTCAAGCGCCCCAAGCCCCGTTATTCGGCGGCATGCTGGAAATCGGCCGGGGGTTGGCAACGGTGCTCAAGCACTTCGGCCGTCAGCCCGTCACGCTGGAATATCCAGAAGCAATGCCCGAATTAAGCGGGCGCTTCCATGGGCGGCTCTGCCTGCTGACCAAATCGGACGGCGCGGACCTGTGCATTGGGTGCAAGGCGTGCGCGCGCGTGTGCCCCTGCGTGGATTTGATTCAAATCGAGATGCATCGCGACGCCGCCAAGAAGCCGGTGATTGACCGCTTTACCATTGATATGGGTCGTTGTATCTTTTGTGGGAACTGCACCGAGGTCTGTCCGGTCGATTGCATTAAGATGCTGCCGGATTTCGAGCTGGCGGATTACTCGCGCGAGGCGCTGACGCTGGATAAGTTCGACCTCACGCTGGATGGCGCGCAATCGGACGAATGGCGTCGCACGCATGGATTGACGCCCACGGTCGATTAAGCTGGTTGACGGCAAGGGAAAGGGGCCTCGCCCTCTATGTTACTCGTTGAAAGTCTGATTTTCTGGATCTTCGCCGCGATTGCCGTGGCAGGCGCGCTCGGCGTCGTGTTCCATCGCAGCGTGGTCATGGCGGCCCTGTTTTTAATCGCCGCTTTTATGGGCGTGGCAGGGCTTTTTGTGTTAAACAACGCGGATTTTCTGGCAGTGGCTCAAGTGCTGGTATATGCCGTCGGCTTAACCATCGTGCTGTTGTTTGGCGTGATGTGTACCGGGGATCGAGCAATTGTCGACGCGCCTGATGCGGCCAAACGGGTTCTGTGGCGCAGCGCGCTGGGATTTTTGACCGCAGGCGCCTTATTGGGGTTGCTGTTACCCGCCGCGCGCTTCTCGTTTACCACCGGCGCAATGTCTGCCGAGGTCATCGCGCGCTTTCAGAGCGAGGGCAGCACCGCCATGTTGGGCGAACTGCTGATGACGCGCTATGCGCTGCCTTTTGAGATCGCCTCGGTTCTGCTGCTGGCGGCCATGGTCGGGGCGATTGTGATTGCCAAGAAGACGTTAAATGAGGTGAAGGCCGCCCAGGCCGCTGGCGTCAAATTCGCCATTGGAAATGCGCCGCTGGCCCAGGACGCCGCGCCCGCGTTCAATCGCGCGACATTTCACCATAAGGACCCCGCCGCCGTCGCCTCCTCCGTTAAAGGAATCTCGTGATGACGCCTGCGCCTGAATCGTTCGCCGCCCTGTTCGGCCCCATTACCCTGACGCATTATCTGGCGTTGGCCGCCACGTTGTTCGCCATCGGGCTGGCCGGTCTGCTCACCAGTCGCAACGCCATTCGAGCGCTGATGTCGCTGGAACTGATGCTCAATTCGGTGAATATTAATCTGGTGGCGCTGAATAATTTCCTGGCGCCGCAGCTTAATGGCGCCGCGCTGCTCAATGGCCATGTCTTTGCGATCTTTATCCTGACGGTTTCCGCCGCTGAGGCCGCCGTCGGTCTCGCGCTGATTCTGGCGCTGTTTCGCCAGCGTAAAACCGTGGATATGGATGCGTTTACGACCCTCAAAGGGTAGTCGGACTTACCTCCTAACGATTTCGTTTCAACTAAAGGAACTCCGCCGGTGTCTCTGGAAACCCTCGCTCTGTGGTTCACGCAGCGTCCATGGCTTATCCCCGTCTATCCGCTCGCGGCGTTTCTGGCAATTGCCCTGATTGGGGGCCTGTTTGCGACGTCTGCCTCGCCCCGGATTCGGGCGGCGGCGCGCGCAGGGGCAATGGGAGCCACGATTCTCGCCACCACGCTGGGATTGTTGCATACCCTGCCGCTGGTCGCGCAATTGCTCAGCGGCGCGCTTCAGACCGTTGAGATCAACGCGCCCTGGCTCCAGGCTGGCTTTTTCACGATTTCAGTCGGCTATCTGATCGATCCCCTCTCGGTCATGATGCTGCTGGTCGTCACGTTTATCAGCCTGCTGATTCAGATTTATACGCACGGCTACATGCGTCATGATGACGGGTACGCGCGTTTCTACGGCTATCTGGCCCTGTTTAACTTCTCGATGCTGGGGCTGGTGCTCAGTACAAATCTGGTCCAGATGTATATTTTCTGGGAATTGGTCGGCGTGTCGAGCTATCTGCTGATTGGCTTCTGGTTCACGCGACCGGCGGCGGCGGGCGCTGCGGTCAAAGCCTTTCTCATGAACCGGGTCGGCGACTTCGGCCTGTTGCTGGGGATTCTGACCTTTCTGTTTTTCACCTGGCACTGGTGGGTGGAGTGGCAGATCGCCGCGCCGGGCAATGCCATGTTATCGTTTAGCGGCATCAATGCGCTGGTCGCGCAGCACCCGGCGTTCCTGTCAGCGATTCCCCTGACCCTGATTGCCCTGCTGTTGTTTATGGGGCCGATGGCGAAAAGCGCCCAGGTTCCGCTGCATACGTGGCTGCCGGACGCGATGGAAGGCCCAACGCCCATTAGCGCGCTGATTCACGCGGCAACGATGGTCGCCGCCGGCGTTTATCTCGTGGCGCGGCTGTATCCTGTGTTTCAGCTTTCGCCGCAGGCCATGAGCGCGGTCGCTATCATTGGGGTGATCACAGCCGTTCTGGCGGCCACGATTGCGCTGACACAAACCGATATCAAAAAGGCGCTGGCGTATTCGACCTGCTCGCAACTGGGTTTTATGATGGCGGCCATGGGCTGCGGCGCATTTGCGGCAGGCCTGTTCCATTTGTTTACCCACGCTTTCTTTAAAGCCATGTTGTTTTTAGGTTCTGGCAGCGTGATTCATGCCTGCGAAAATGAGCAGGATATGCGTCGGATGGGCGGCTTACTTAAGAAACTCCCCATTACCGGCTGGACGTATTTGATCGGAACGGTTTCGATTTCCGGCCTGCTTCTCACCAGTGGGTTCTGGTCAAAAGATATGATTCTGGCGGGGGCGCAAGCATACTCTGCGCCCATTTTCTGGATTTTAACCGCCACGGCGGGCGTGACGGCGTTTTATATGTTCCGCACGTTCTTTATGACGTTTCTCGGCGCCTATCGCGGCGAGGCGCATGTGCATCACGAGTCGCCTTCAATGGTCCTGCCGCTGGTCGTACTGGCCGCGCCGTCGTTGCTCATCGGCTATCTGTTATCCGGTCAGGCGGGCGATATTCCGTCGTTTGCCTCGCTGATCCAACCGGCGATTCCCGTCAGCGGTCTGTCGCATCACGGGGGATTTTCGCATGAGCAGATTGGCTGGCTGTCGTCGCTGGTGGCTTTGGCGGGCGCTGCGCTGGCCGCCGCCTTCTACTGGAAGCCGTGGACGCATGTCCCGCACGCCATTCGCTCCGCCTTGTCGCCTGTTTACACGTTATTTGCCCGCAAATGGTACTTCGATGAAGCCTATAACTGGCTGGCGCAACGCGCTTACCTGGCTATTGCCAACGCAAGCGCCGCGTTTGATCGACACATCGTTGACGGGGCAGTGAATCTGACCGGGCGCTCGACAATGGGCGCAGGCGGCGCGCTGCGATATCTGCAAACCGGCCGCGCGCAAGCCTATCTTACCCTGTTGTTTCTCGGCATGACGGCGCTGGTCGTTGTTCTGCTCGCCTGGCGATAAAGGAGTTCCGCGCGTCCTATGACCATCCCTTATTACGCGACGCTGATTTTTCTGCCGCTGGCGTTTGCGGCCATTATTCCCTTCATCAAACCGTCTGCCGACGGCGGTCGCAACTTGCACGTTTTTGGCATCGGCGCGTCCGCGTTGCTGTTTCTGTACTCGATGATTGCCTGGAATGCGCCAGCGCTGCCGCCTGCAGAAACATGGCGCTGGTTACCCGGTCTGGGCATCCATTTTGCCGTTGGAGCCGACGGTTTGTCGATGACGATGGTCACACTGACAACGCTGCTGGTCGCGTTGGCCTGCGTGGCGAGCGTTTCCAGCATCCATAAACGCCTGAAGCTTTATTACGCCATGTTATTCACGCTGACCAGCGCCATTCTGGGCGTGTTTCTGGCGCGGGATTTGTTCTGCTTCTTTTTGTTCTACGAGCTTGAGCTGATCCCGATGTACCTGCTAATCGCCATCTGGGGCGGCCCGCGCAAGGACTACGCCGCCACCAAGTTCGTGCTGTATACGCTGTTCGGCTCTATCTTTCTGGTCGCCGCTATTTTAGGCCTGTACGTCCACGGGCGCGCCATCGGCCTGAATCCAGAGAATCTGTTTCTGTTTGAAAGCGTCAAGGCGTCGATTCCCTTCCTGGCGTCCGGCGCGCAATTGCTCGTATTTGCCGGCTTTTTTATCGCGTTTGCGGTGAAATTACCGGTGGTTCCGCTGCATACCTGGCTTCCAGACGCCCATGTAGAGGCGCCAACGCCGGTGAGCATGCTGCTGGCGGGCGTCCTGCTCAAAATGGGCGCTTACGGGATGCTGCGTTTCTGCTGGGAATTTCTGCCGGGAGCGGCGCACCAGTTTTCGCCGTGGATCGCGCTGCTGGCGGTGATTAATATCGTCTATGCCGCTGGCGTCGCCATGGTTCAGAAAGATTTAAAGAAGCTGGTGGCCTATAGCAGCGTCAGTCATATGGGATTCGTCTTGCTGGGTCTGGCCGCCATGAATGCCGCCGGGTTCAATGGCGCTGTATTTGTGATGTTTGCCCATGGCCTGGTCAGCGCCGCTTTGTTTATGTGCGTCGGCACGCTGTACGTGCGCACGCACACGCGGGCAATCGCCGATTACGGCGGCTTGGGCAAGCAGGTTCCGGCATTGTTCTATTATTTTATGTTTATGTCGCTGGCGAGCCTAGGGCTGCCCCTGCTGGTGAATTTCGCCAGCGAAACCCTCGTATTTTACGGCGCGTTTCTGTCGCGGGCGTTTACCGTCGCGTGGGCAACGGCTTCCGGTCCGAATTTGGTTTGGACGATGCAGATTGCCACTGCGTTGGCGGCGATCGGCGTGATTCTGGGCGCGGCTTATATGCTGTGGATGCTGCAACGCGTCTTCTTTGGCCCTCTTAAAGAACGCTGGACGGGCCTTACGGACGCGACGCTGAGTGAAACGTTCGTATTAGGCGCATTGAGCGCGTTTGTCCTGCTATACGGACTCTTCCCGCAATGGTTAACGCGTCATTTTGAGCCGGATGTCACGGCGATGGCTGAGCGCTTTGCGTTTATGCCGACCCATCGCCAGATCATCGGCGCTCAGGCGCCTGATGCGCCGGTGACGATGGCGGACGCCGCCGTTTCTTCTTCGACTGTTTCTGCTTCACAGCTTCCTTCAGTTGCTCATTCCCCCTTGCCTCAGGAGACGAACGCCCCATGACCGCATCCCCTCCCGCGCTGCTGGCGGCCCTGTTCGATAGTCCGCTCGGGGCGACCTTGCTGCGTCAAAACCTCCTGTTGCTCACGCCGGAATTGTTGCTGTTGTTGACAGCAGGCTTGTTGCTACTGTTTGCCGCAAGCCGTCAGGAATCGCTGCGGCGCGAGATTTGGCCCACGGCCTTAATCGGCTCTTTTGTCGCCTGTGTGGCGATGAGCGCCCTGTTTGTCCTGACGCATATGAACCCGCAGGGGCTTTTATTGACGGATCCGGTGAATATCCCCGTGGCGAGCGAGCAGTTGCGCGTGGATTTAATGGGATCGCTGATGCGATGGACGATTCTGCTATCCACGTTTCTGGTAATTCTGATGTCGGGGCGCTATCTGGAAAGACGCCTTGCGGCGGCATCCGGCGAGTTTTTTGCGCTGCTGCTGTGCGGAACCGTCGGCGCGCTGTTGCTGACCATGGCCCACGATCTGGTGATGTTCTTCGTTGCGCTGGAAACGCTGGGCATTTCTTCGTTTCTGCTGGCGGGATTTGCGCGCAATGACGCCCGCAGCGCCGAGGCCGGTCTTAAGTTTCTGCTGTATGGCGGCGGGGCATCGGCCTGTCTGCTGTTCGGCTTTTCGCTCCTGTATGGCCTGAGCGGCGGCCACACGGATTTTGCAGGCCTCATTACCGCGTTGAGCGCATCGGCCAAGCCACTGCCCCTGCTGGCCATCGCCCCGGCGATGGGGGCGCTGATTTTAGCGGGCCTCCTGTTTAAACTTTCCGCCGCGCCGTTTCACCAATGGACGCCGGACGTATACGAAGGCGCGCCGACGCCGGTCACGGCCTATTTGTCGGTGATCTCGAAGCTGGCTGCCTTCGCCGCCGCGATTCGCATCGTGTCGCTGATTCTGGCCCCGATGCCGGCTTTTCAGGGACACGCGCACGCGCCCCTGTTTTTCGCGCTGGCGCTGGTGGCGATGGTTTCGATGACGTGGGGCAATCTGGCGGCGCTGCGGCAACGCTCCATGAAGCGCATGTTGGCCTACAGTACGATTGCGCATGTGGGCTACCTGCTGCTGGGCTTGGCGCTTGCGGCCGCAGGCGCGACGGCGGCGCTTCCCGCGACGTTGTTTTACCTGTTGACCTACGCATTTATGAATCTGGGGGCCTTCGCCGCCGCCATTCGCTTTGAGAACGAAACAGGGAGCGACGCTCTTGCCGATTACGCCGGATTGGGCCGTAAAAAGCCATGGCTGACGGCAGCGATGAGCATTTTTCTGTTATCGCTGGCCGGGATTCCGATTATGGCGGGCTTTTTCTCCAAGTTTTTCCTGTTTCAGGCGGTGGCGCTTACCGGGGGTCCTGCGCTCTGGCTGATTCTGTTCGCACTGCTCAACAGCACGATCTCGCTGTATTACTATCTCAACGTCATTCGCCTGATGACAATCGCGCCGCCGTCTTCGCCGGTGGAGCGTCTGTCGCGCGGCGTGCGACAACCGGCTTCGGCCTTCGCCATGGCGATGACGCTGGCAATCTGCGCTGCGGCAACGCTGTTACTGGGCCTCTTCGCAGAGCCTGCCATGGGTCTGTCGCGTCACGCGATTGCCCAACTCGGCAAAGCAGACCCCTATGCGCGGGTTTTTCTGCTCTCGCAACGTTCAGAGCCGTAGGCGCCCATGACGTCTGCGCCCGCCACGACGGATCGCTACGCGCATCGTTTCGGCCAACTTGCCCAGGAGGGGCGCGCCGCCTTTATCCCGTTCACCCTGCTGGGCTGGCCTACGGTTGAGACCTCACGCCAGATTCTGGAGGCGCTGATGGCCGGAGGAGCGGACGCTCTGGAGTTGGGGCTGCCCTTTAGCGACCCGATGGCGGACGGACCGGTGTTGCAGCAAGCCGCCACCGAAGCGCTGGCGGCAGGCGCCCGCGTTGACGACGCCTTCGCCCTGATTGCAGAAGTTCGCGCTCAGGATAAGCAAGTCCCCATTGGCTTGATGGCGTATTACAACATGATTCTGGCGCGGGGCGCCGACCGATTTTGCGCTGATGCGGCAGCCGCAGGCGTGGATGCGATTCTGGTTCCCGATCTACCGCCAGAGACCGCAGGCGAGCTGGCTCCGGCGATTAATGCGCATGGGTTGTCCCTGGCCTTTATTGTTTCGCCGTTGACCGATGATGCGCGGCTGGATGCCTTGTTGCCCATGGCGGGCGGATTTCTGTATATCGTTTCCCGTCTGGGCGTAACAGGCGTTGAAGCGCGCTATGACACGGCGTTACAAGCATTGGCGCAACGGGTCAAGGCAAAATCTTCGTTGCCCGCCTGCATCGGCTTCGGGATTTCCACGCCTGCGGATGTGCGGCAAATGACGGCGCTCGGGGCGGATGGCGTGATTACCGGCTCTGCGGTGATCCAACGCGCGCGCGAATCTATGGTAGAGCGCCCGGACCATTGGCAGGCCGACCTTCAAGCGTACATTCGGACCATGGCGGACGCTGTGCGCCTCTAAGCAAGGCGAATCAGGGGCGCGCGGTCACTTGCCAGATGCGCAGGTCGGCGCGGCGATCGTTAAATGCCAGTCTCAGGCGCGGCGAAATCTGCTGAATGGCGGGGCTGAGAGCGCTGGCCCCGGCGTCGGCGCTTCTACGATCTTCAACGATGTAATCGGCCCGTTGCAGCAACTCCTGCGCCAGGTCTTCGGTGGACTCCGTATTAATCGGAGGGCGCGCCCGGCGGCCGCTATAGCGCTCAATCTCTTCGGCAGATTGCGCCACCAGCCTGACATCTTGCGTCGTGTTTGCGCGCAACCAGCGAATGGCGCGCGAGTAACGATTTTTCGGCGACAAGCTGACCGCCTGGTCTTCATCGACCGCTTGCATCCCCAAGGCGGTTGCAGCGCCGCTATCGCGGGCAAACGCCTGCAAATGGCCATCGAGGCTATTGATGGCAATCAGAGCGGTTAACACGGGGAACGCGATATGCGCCATACGCGTTTGCAGAATCTTCTCCAAGCCGTGCGCCAGCCACAGCAGGCCGGTATACAGAAAAAACAACAGCAAGGGCAGCACCGGCGCGACTGACAGGCTGCTCTCCAACGGCAGGGTCAGAGACGTCAGAATAAACAAAATCGCATAGATGCCAGTGACGCCAGAGAACTGATAAAGACTGAATCCCAGTCCCGTAAGGGCCAGCAAGGCCACGCCCCAGCGAATCCAGCTCACTTGGGCATAGCGAAAGCGCAGGTCAGAAAAGCCCGTCTCGCGAAGCAGTGGCCCGGCCACATACTCAAATCGAACGGTTCCCAGCGTCGCATCAGTGATGTCGGCGCTGAGCGCATCTGCATTTTGCCAGAGCTGACGTCCAAAGCCCAGAGAGGAGCGCAAGGGGCTGAGCATCGCCCGGCGGCTTTCGGGATCTTCGACGCCTTGAACCTCCACGGTGGTCAGCGCATCATTGCTGCTGTAAAGCATATTGCGCGTCAGCCAGGGGCTCATAATCAGCGCGATGATGGCAACGACCGTGGCGGCTTGCTTGAACTCCAGCTTCGTCAGCGCCATCCACACAAAGGCGCCTAACAGGGCCAAGCCCAGATTCTTGGTTGCCAGCGCCGCGACCACCCACAGGCAGGTCCACACCAACGGCCAGCGCGCAATCGCGACCTTGCGATCAACAAAATACCGATCAATGAAAACCAGCGCCATCAACGAACAGATGAGATAGGTCATGGCAGGCGTCATGCTTTGCGCCGCCGACAGCGTGAGAGGAGACAGCGCGTAGAGGGCCGTAATATAGAAGCAATACGGCTTTTTAATGCGCCGACTCAAAAACGCGAACGTCAGGACAATCGACAGGAGATATAACGACAGATTGAGGGCCAGGAAGGCATCCGAGAGTTCCGGTCCGCTGACAGCGCCCACCAGCGTCATTACCAGCGCCAGTAAGGCGGGATAAAACGGCGGCGTTTGCAGGTAAGGCCCGTGGATGCCGCCATGGGTTAACGTATAGCCATCGCCCGAGGCCAGCGAACGCGCCAGCTCCAGAAATCGATTGCTCAGCGGCGCATTTTCAATCCAGTGCTGGCTGATATGGTCCCATAAGAACCAGCCCGCGATGAAGCACAGGCCGATAAAAACCCAATCGAACCACCAAGAGGCGTAAAATGGCTGTGATTTGTCGGCGCTCATACGCTCTATCATACCAGCCCGCACGAAAACGGGGCAGAGGGGGCGGCGTCAGGCCATGCCCTGCGCCCATGACCGCAGGCGCTGATGCGCAGCGGTCAGCGTTTGAGGCGTTTTGCTGAAACAAAAACGCACGTAACGGGCGCCATCCGGCTTATGGTGGAAAAAGCTGGAGCCCGGCACCACCGCCACGCCAACGCTTTCCACAAGATGGCGGGCGAAAGCGATATCATCCGAAAACCCCAGCGAGGCGATATCGGCAAACAGGTAATACGCACCCTGAGGCCGGAAGTACGGGATGCCCACATCGTCCAGAATCGCCATCATGGCATTACGCTTGGCGTTATAGTCGCTGGCCAGCTGATCAAAATAGGAGGGCGGCAGCGACAACGCCGTCACGCCTGCGCGTTGCAGGGGCGCGGGCGCGCCAACCGTTAGAAAATCGTGAACCTTGCGGATCGCCGCCGTCGTCGGGGCGTCGGCCAGCAGCCAGCCCACGCGCCAACCGGTCACGCTATAGGTTTTCGACAGCGCGTTGATGGCAATCGTCAGCGGCGCCATCCCCGGCAAGCTGCGCATGGACACATGCTCGGCGCCGTCGTACAGAATATATTCATAGATTTCATCTGTGATGCACAACACGCCCCACTGTTGGCAGCATTCGGCGATGAGCGCGAGTTCTTCGCGCGTAAAGACTTTACCCGTGGGGTTATTGGGGGTGTTAATGACAATGGCGCGCGTCCGATCGTTAAAGGCGGCCTTGAGCGCGGTCGGGTCGAAATGCCAGTCGGGCGCATGCAGCGTGACAAAGCGCGGAATCGCCCCGCACAGAATCGCGTCGGGGCCGTAGTTTTCGTAATACGGTTCAAACACGATGACCTCATCGCCCGGATTAACAGTGGCAATCATGGCCGCCGCCATCGCCTCGGTCGCGCCGCACGTGACGGTCAGCTCGGTGTGCGGATCGATGGGCATCCCCAGTCGGGGACGGTAATGGGCCGCGATGGCCTCGCGAAAATCCGCCGCCCCCCAGGTCACGGCATACTGATTGACGTCTTCGTAAAGGGCCTGAGCCGCCGCGCGTTTCAGTTCTTCGGGACACGGAAAGTCGGGAAAGCCCTGAGCGAGATTAATCGCGCCATGAGCGCTCGCCAGACGGCTCATCTCGCGAATCACGGACTCGCTGAAGGCATCGGCCTTCAACGAGGAAAACCCTCGGGTCATCACCTGCCGCCGCTCTCCTGCAAACGCTTACAAGCCTGATAAGAAGCGAAAACGAGCCCCTTAGCGCGCGCACGCCTCGGTTTTCTCGGGCTGTTCATAACGCCAACGCTCACCGCCACGCTCCCACGTCTGCAATTCGTCGGGGGAAAAGAACAGGGCCAGTTCGCGCTCGGCGCTCGCGACGCTGTCAGAACCATGAATCACGTTACGGCCCAAATCGACGGAAAAATCGCCGCGAATCGTGCCAGGAGCAGCATCCTTGGGATGCGTCGCCCCCATCATCGTCCGCGCGGCCGCCACCACGTTCGCCCCTTGCCACGCCATGGCGACAATCGGGCCGCTGGTAATAAACGCGACCAGGCCGCCGAAAAAAGGCTTCTCGCGATGCTCGCCATAATGCTGCTCGGCGCGCTCGCGGCTCACCTGCATCATCTTCAGGCCAATCAACTGAAAGCCCTTGCGCTCAAAGCGCTGGATAATCTCGCCGATCAGCCCGCGCTGCACGGCATCCGGTTTCAACGCAATAAAAGTTCGTTCCATTGTCGATCGATGAATCTCCCGGGATCTGTGGCCATAAAACCAGTTTAATAACTGCAGCGCCAAGCGGCTGCGCAACCTGCGGACTGACGAGACGCGCTATTTTTTCTCTTCGCGATACAGCACATGACGGCCCGCAATGGGGTCGTATTTGCGCAGTTCAAGACGTCCCGGATGCTTTTGCTTGTTTTTGCGCGAGTGGTACTCGTGCCCGGATTCCGTGCTTTTAAGGCGGATGTGGGTCACGCCCTTGCCTTTGCCTTTTTTGGCCATGGTATCGATAACTCCAGCTGGGATTGAGAAAACGAAAGGAGCCTGCATTGTACCAGAAAGGCATCGATTGCAAGCAGCCTGGCCCCGCCCTGGCCTGAGCAGCTCTTTGGGAAGGGAGAACCCGCAAACAGCCGGATACGGCATGGCGCCTGCGGATATGCGCCAGATATGCGGGCTTCTGAGGCAAAATCGGAGAAACGCCCGCCCATTCTGAGCGTTGCCAATTTCTTAATTTTTGCTTGCGGATATCAATTCGAGAACAACAGTTGTTTTTATTTATTTGAAGACTGATATTCTTCTGAGTCAGATCCGTTTCATGCTGAGTAATTAACCCCAGGTATCGTTCAGGGAAGAGAAATCTTGAAGGTGACCAGCCATGGGCGACGTGTCCCTTAAATTTCCAAATTTGATGACGATTCCCGTCGCTTCCTCTGACAAGAAAAGCGGCGCCGCTGACGCTGAGGCGTCCAGCGCAGCCGCAAGCGCAGAATCTACGGGAGATAGCGGCCAGAAGGGCTTCAGGGAAATCATGGCCGAGAGAAAGGCCGCCCAAGCCGAACAGGAAGCCAAGACGCAAGACAGCGTCAAAAAGACCGGCAACGCCGCAAAAGTGAACTTCATCGCAGGGCAGCATTTAGCGGGCAATTCCGAAAACGCGCCGGGCATTGTCAAAAAAGCCGCGCCCACCCCCGCGACCGAAGCTATTGAGCAAGCCGCCAAGAAGAAAAACGGGGCCGAGCCCTCTAAAACCGCAGCAGAGAAGCCTGCCGATAGCGTCGATAGCGCAGAAAAAACGCCCAGCAACCCGGACAATCCGGGCGAAGTAAGCTATGAGGAGGCAAAGCAGAGAGCCGAAGCCGCCAAAGCTAAACAGGCCGATAACAAAGAAGCGGACCAGAAAGAAACAGACAAAAAAGAAGCCGACAAGGTCGACGCGAAACAAGCGGCTACCGCAGCGGCGCAGCAGAAAAAAGACGAGGAAAAACAAACCGCCGAACTCGAAAAACAAAAACAGGAAGCCGCCAAGCTCGAACAAAAACGTGCAGAAGAAATTGAAAAGGCTCAGAAAGAAGCCGCCGCCAAAGCAGCAGACAGCCCAAAAGATCTCAAGCCGTCCAAAGCCCCGGTCGTGGCCGAGCAAACCGTCAAGGCGGCGGAAGCGCCCTCCAATCCGGCGCCGAAACCGACTTCCGTCACCACGTCTTCTGCGTCGCTGACCGATCCGCGCGCCAACGTCAATACCGCCAGCCGCGAAACCGTGACGCGCACCGCGCAGGAAGCGGCAGCAGCGCCCGCCAGTTCAGCGGCCACGGCCTCCACCGCCAGTATTCAAACCAGCCAGTCGACCGCAGTTAGCGCCATTAGCGCGCCGGCCTCGAACGCGAGCGGCTCGAATGCGGCCGTTCAAAACGCCGTCAGCAGCGGCGAGGCGGCGGTTCAAAAAGTAATGGCCAATGCGACGCAAAGCATTGACGCCATTGTCGCAGACGGCGAAGCGGCGGTTGCAAACGCCTCAGACCGCATGGCGTATTCGCTGGAAAACGCGACGCGCGCCAAAACCGCCTCTGAACAGGAAGCCGCTCTGTACAGCGCAGAGCAAGCCGCCGACTCCGCTACCCAGACCGTGCAGTCGACCGCTGATAAAGCAGCCAGCGCCGCACAATACTATGACGGCGTCGCGCAACAAACCGCAGAAAGCTCTCGCCAGCGCGTCGAGCAGCTTGTCGAACAGGATCGCGCGCGCAAAGAGGAGACCAAACTCCGAAAAGCTCAAGCTAAAGAAGAGAAAAAAGCTGCCAACGACGCTTCGGGCAAACCCAGCCTGGCCGATCGCGTCGCCAACTGGACAAACCGGACGTTTGACGGCATTGCGTCTCTGGCCTTGGGCGCGCCGCAACCGGCAAAAGACCCCATGTTCACCGGCCTGTTTGAAACCGCTCCGGCTGCTTGGTCTTCAGGAGGCGCGTCAACCGCGAGCGGCATGCCGTGGTCTCAGGTTCAGCCCATGTCGCCAACCGCGCAACCGGTGGGTAGACGCCAGCTCCGCGCATAAGCAACGCACAGGCGATGCTCTCAGGCGACGCCCCGGCTTTTCTCTCGCTCACTCTCACTTTATAACGTCGCAATCGACGCGGCCCGCTTCACTCGCGGGCCGCGTCTTGCTATCGGCTGGTTTTTTGGCCATGATAGGCCCTTGTTCGTCCGCCTGTTATTCAGGCGCAGGGCTGTAAACGGCCTGTATCAACCGCGCGAGGAGCGACATCGCCATGTGTGGAATCGTTGGCTATCTGGGCAAGCGCTCGGTTATTCCGATCATGATTGAAAGCCTGCGCACGCTGGAGTATCGCGGGTATGATTCGGCGGGCGTGGCGTTTCTGGATCCGCAGAATGCGTTTCATGTGTATAAGGCGGCGGGCAAGCTGATGAATCTGGAGCAATTGCTCGCCCAGACGCTAACGCCTGCCATGACGGCCGGAAACGCCAGCGGACTGCATGTCGGCATCGGCCATATCCGCTGGGCGACGCACGGCGCAGCCAACGATATCAATGCGCATCCGCATATGGGCGATCAGCAGGAAATCGCGCTGGTTCACAACGGCATTATCGAGAATTACTACGAGATTAAGCAGGCGCTGCAAGCCAAAGGCCGTTCGTTTGTGTCGGATACCGATACCGAATGCGTCGTTCAACTGCTGGAGCAACTGGCCAGCGAGATGCCGTGCGAGACGGTCGACGACTTTCGCGCGATTATCCGCGAGACGCTGCAACGCGTCGAGGGCGCCTATGCGCTGAGCATTATTCACAAGCGCTTTCCGGCGCGCCTGTTCGCCGTGCGTCATCATGCGCCGCTGGTGGTGGGCGAGGCTTTTGTAGACAAAGGGCGCAGCGACGAGCGCGAATACGTCATCGCCAGCGATGCGGTCGCCATTGCGCCGCACACCCAGCGCATCCTGTTTTTACGCGATCAGGAGATCGTCGACGTCGGACCCGACGGCATTCACCTGTGCGATCTTGACGGCGGCGCGCTGACCCCGGAGCTGGAAACCGTGAATATGGGCCCGCTGCAAATCGACAAAAAGGGCTTCAAGCACTTCATGCTCAAGGAGATTCATGAACAGCCTGACGTCGTGCGCAATTCACTCAGCGGACGCCTGCTGGATCCCCACCATCCGATTCGGCTGCTGCCCCTGGAATCGGAAGATTCTCCTGCCGTCGAGCAGCTTGAAGCGCTGCTGAAGAAAACGTCTCGACTGGTGATTGTCGGCTGCGGCACGTCGTATAACGCCGGGCTGGTAGGCAAGTATTTCATTGAAGATCTGGTCCGCATTCCCGTCGAGGTGGAATCGGCGGGCGAGTATCGTTACCGCAACCCGATTGTCGACGAAAACACCCTGCTGGTCGCCATCTCGCAATCCGGCGAAACCGCCGACACGCTACAGGCAACCCGACAAGCGGCGCGGCTGGGCGCGCGCGTCTTAACCATCACCAACCGCGAAGACTCCACCTTGGGGCGCGAATCGGATTTGGCCGTGCCCGTGCGCGCGGGGGTAGAAGTCAGCGTTTGCGCCACCAAGAGCTTCACCGCCCAGATCATCGCCCTGTACCTGCTCGGGCTGGCGATGGCCGAATTGCGCCAAAGCGCAGATCCCCAGCGACTGAGCGATCTCAAGGCCGGGTTACTGCGCATTCCGGCGCAAATAGAATCAGCGCTCAGCGCCCCGGAGCCAATTCAGGCGATTGCGCGGCATTTTTGCTCGACGCGAAACGCGCTGTTCATTGCGCGCGGCATTAACTTTCCCGTGGCGCTGGAAGGCGCGCTCAAACTCAAGGAAATCAGCTATATTCACGCCGAAGGCTATTCCGCCAGCGAATTGAAGCATGGGCCCATCGCGATGCTTGATGATTCACTGCCGATTTTCGCTGTGGTGACGCAAGGTCCGCTACTGGAGAAGATGATTTCCAACTGCCAGGAAGCCAAGGCGCGCGACGCCCATGTGATCGCCTTTACCAGCGCAACGCTGGACAGCAACAAGGCGGCGCAAACATTTGAATCTATCGTGGCAATGCCTCAAACCGACGAGCTGCTGTCGCCGCTGATCATGACGGTCCCGCTCCAACTGCTGGCGTACTATATGGCCGAATATCTGGGCAAAGACGTGGATCAGCCCCGCAACCTCGCCAAAAGCGTCACGGTCGAATAGAACGTCAAACGCCCCTCGGAATTCGCCCCCCCTAAGCCTGCGATTACGACAGGGCGGCGCGCGACAGGCCTCGATTCAGGGCGGCGTCGGCTTCATAGACCAGCTTGCCATCTACCCAGGTCGCTTTGGCCGTCAGCGTGGCCGCGTCCCAGAGAACGAGATCAGCCAGACACCCGGGAGCAATGCGGCCCAAGTCCTCTGAGCGGCCCAAATATTCTGCGGGCGTGGCGCTGGCCATGGTGAGCGCCTGCTCAAAGCCCAGCGTCCGACTCTTCACCAGACGACGAATACAATCGTCCAGTAGAAACGCCGCCCCCGCCAGATTGCCTTCCTCGTTGCGGGCTTCTCCACGGCGCAGCGTCACGGTCTGGCCCGCAAAGACGCATTGAGAGCCTTCCGGCAAACCCGCCAGCGCCATGGCGTCGGACACCAGCATGATGCGATTGAGTCCTTTGGCGCGCACCGCCGCCTGCAGCGCGGTCGGATGCACATGCACGCCGTCAGCGATGATTTCGGCATAAAGCTGCGGGATAGCCAGCGTTGCGCCAATCACGCCGGGATCGCGGTGATGGAAGGGACGCATGGCGTTATACAGATGGGTGACCCCGCTCACCCCCTGCGAGACGGCGCGCGTGATCTCGTCACTGCCGGCGTTGGTGTGGCCCGCGTTGACGCGAACGCCTTTTTCCGTCAGGTACTGGATTTTAAGGCCCTGGGGATCGCGCTCGGGGGCCAGCGTCATGATCCGCACATGCGGCGACGTGAAGGCGCGCAGTTCTTCGATACCGATGGATTCAGGAATGTCCTCCGCCGGGTGCGCGCCGCGGTAGCGCGCGGAAATATAGGGGCCTTCCACGTGGATGGCGATCATGCGGCATAAATCGGGCCGGGCCTGATGAATCGTCTCTTCCAGCGTGTTGATGGCCGTCAGCATGTCCATGGTCGCCGCCGTAATGACCGTCGGCGCAACGGAGGTCACGCCGCGCGCGGCCAGCAGACGCAACGCCCTCTGAATCTCAGCAATGGGGGCCGCGTTAAAATCGCAGCCAAACGCGCCGTTAATATGCAGATCGATTAAGCCAGGGGTGAGCAGCGCGCCTTCGGCGTTAATCACCTCTACGTCGTCATGATTGAGCAGCAGCGCGCCCGGCGTCTCGGCTTCCAGAGCCAGAATGCGCGCGCCTTCAAGGATGACGGTCTCCTCATAGAACCGGCCGTCCGGTTTGAGAACCCGGGCCCCGGCAATCAGGGTTAAAGCGCCATGACGGGTCACAATCGCGCGTCGCCTCTCTGAGAAATCTGACCTGCCTGAAGTGAATCCTGACGTAAATCTCTTTGCCACGCAGCCCCACGACTGCGAGCGGATCGTCTGCGATTATAAACGAAAGGCTCATGAAAGCGAACGCAGGCAAGAGCCCCGAATGGGGTCGATGCCAGAGGTTTGATGTTCGCGTCATGCCGCTGATGCGCAGGATTCGGGGCTTGAATTTTCTCAAGTCCTGATCCAAAATGCCGTATCGGGCTTGATGCCGCGCCTGCATCGGCGCAGCCGTTCCCGGCGGATTTCACAGGCAGGCCCCGAAAAAGGCGTCGTCAATCAGACGGAACGCCGGGCAGTATGGTCAAATGCGCAACGAGTTGCGGGAGGAAGCATGCAAGATTTATCCGGTTACAAAGATCTGTCCAGACCCCCCATGATGGGAAGCGCCAGCGGGGCAGGCGCCAGCCATGACGAACCCGAACGCGCCAGCGCTGCGCCCAGCGCCGCCACCATGACCCCGGCCGCCATGGGCTTTGATAAAATGCCCGCCCTGCACCCGGACTCCCACGATCTGGGGCTCGACGTCGATACGGAATTCAGCAACAACGTGCGCACGCTGATCCGCCTGGTCAACGACCTGCCCGATGGCGTGACCAAGCAGACTGGGGCGCAAATCATCCGTCTGACCATGGAAGCCATGGGCATTTCAATGGAAGACGTGCTGACGGAAGCCCAATCCGCCCAGTCAGAAATGCTCGACGCGGTGCGCGCCAATATCAAGAAAATCGAAGAGTATAAAACCGTCATTCGTAAGCTGGAGTCCGATATCAAGTACTATCAGGGCAAAGCCAACGAGCTGTCGGAAATCATCGATCTGTTTATTCTGTCCAACACGTCGCCCAAGCTGCCCAACGTCGATGACATGGGCAATCGCTAAGTCCCGCTGCGCGCGGGATAAAGGCAGACGTTGATGTCGTTTCGCCCCTGGCAATGGAAGTCAGCCTTGTCTGCGCTGGGATTGCTGGGGCTGTGCGCTTTGACAGGCTGCGGCGCCTCGCTGACAGAGAAATCTTCAGACGTGGACGCAGGCGCCCCGTCATTGTCCGCGCAGCAGGAGCAGGAACGCCAACGCGCGCTTGACGCCTATCATGAGGCTTGGCGTACCGTCACGCGCGATTATCTGGATCCGACGTTCAACGGTCAGGCGCCGGAGCGTTGGAAACACTGGCGCACACGCTATGACGACGCCTTACGCGCGCCTGCCGACGCGTATGTGGCCATTGACGCCATGTTGGCGACGCTGGGCGACGATTACACCCGGTTTCTGCCGCCGCGCGAAATGAGCGATCAGAGCATGGAAATCGACTCGCGCGTGTTTGGCGTGGGTATTCAGATCGCCTTGCGCGAGGGGCGCGTGACCGTAATGGGCGTTCTGCCCAATGGGCCCGCCGCCGCCGCCGGCCTGGAAGCGCGCGATGTGATTGACGCCATTGACGGCGTGTCTGCGCGTACCATCACGCTGGAAGAAGCCGCCGATCGCATTCGCGGGCCGCAAGGCACGCCCGTACGCCTCACCCTGCAACGCCCCGAAGGCGCTTCGCGCGTTAAAACCCTCGTCAAAACCCTGCGCCGCGCCGAAGTTTCGATTCAGTCGGCCTTTATCAAGCCGCTTGCCCAGAATCCTGACATCGGCTATATTCGCCTGAATTCCTTTATCAGCGAAAAGGCTGACGACGAGATGCGCGCCGCACTAAAGCAATTACGCGGCAAGCGGGCGCTGATTCTGGATTTACGCCATAATTATGGCGGCTTGCTGTCCAACGCCGTCTCCATTGCAGATTTGTTTTTGAAAGACGGCGTGATTGTCTCGATTGTGGGCCGTCGCCACCGGCCCGTACGCGTTGAAAGCGCGCGTGACGACGGCGAGCAAGACGTCATGACGCCGCTTGCGATTCTTATTGACGGCGGCAGCGCCAGCGCCAGCGAGATTCTTAGCGGGGCCCTGCAAGATCATCATCGCGCGATGCTGGTGGGCGAACGCTCGTTTGGCAAGGGACTGGTCCAGAAAATCGAGCCGCTGTCGGGCGGCGCGGGCCTGAATATCACCATCTCGAAATACCTGACGCCCAATGGGGTGGATATCAACCACAAGGGCATTTCTCCCGATATTACGATTCCCCTGACGATTGACGATCTGCGCGCTGGCCGCGATCCGCAGTTGCAGGGCGCCATTACCGCGCTTCGCCGCCAATTGGCGACGCAAGCCCCGCGCGCGCCTCACAAAAAAGCCTCCTGAGCCGATGTCGCCGCTGGATGCCACGCAAGCCCGCACGCTATTAGACGCCGCGCGTGAGGCCGCAGCCCATCATTATGCGCCCTATAGCCGCTATGCCGTCGGCGCAGCGCTTCTCACAGATCAGGGAGAGATTATCGCGGGCGCCAATATCGAAAACATCAGCTACGGGCTGACGTTGTGCGCCGAGCGCGTCGCGATTGCCTGCGCCGTCTCGCGGGGCCTGCGCACATTCAGCGCTATTGCCGTCTGGGCTCAGGAAGAATCCTTTGGGGCCGTCACCCCGTGCGGCGCATGCCGCCAGACCATGGCGGAATTCATGACAGGCGAGACGCTGGTGATCAGCGCTGACGGGGCTACTGGCGCGCTACGACAAACGCTGTTGGGCGACCTGTTGCCTGACGCCTTCCAGGGCAAGGGTCTGACGACGAGCACTGGCGAGGCGCCCTGTTAGATTTTTACGGCTTACCCTGCCGCTTCGAGAAGCGAACAGACGCGGGGATCGGCATCTTCAAGGTAGACGCCCACGCCTGCATCAAGGCGATACGTCAGTTCGATAATCGTCAGCGCGGCATCCAGTTGCGATTCTCGCGACAAGCCTTTAAGGGTTTCCAGCATATACCAGGAGGCGTCATCCATGGTCTCGCGGCGGTTCTGGAGGAACGACCACTGCGGGCGGCGGCGCTTCAGGGCCGGATACTCGCGCACAACGCCCTGAGACTCCAGATTCTGGAAGACGGTGTTACAAATTTTGGCCTGATCGGCGCTGGAGATGTTCCGTAAGAGGCTAATCGCCATCGAGAGGGTGGGGTCCTGATCATACCAGCGCTTATTTGGCACGCACATTGATTCCTATTTGTTGGCTCCACGGGACACGCATTGCTTTTTCTATCGGCGGCGCGGCGCAAAAATGAAGGGTTTATTAAATAATTTTTACACAAAGCGCGCCGGGCCGCGGACGCGTCAGGGAATCGACAGGCGCAGCCATGCTGCCAGATGCGGCCCGAAGGCCAGCGCCCCAACGACAACTGCGGTCAGCGCAGAAACCAGACAGGCGGAGGCGGCGGCATCCTTGGCGATTTTAGCCATCAGGCTGAATTCGCCCTCGGTGTATAAATCGCCCAGCGCTTCAATGGCGGTATTGAGGATTTCCGCCGTCCAGACCAGGCCGATGGCGAGCGTAACCCCCATCCATTCAATCGGCGAAAGCCTCGTCAACACGCCCGCCAAGGCCACGCAAGCCGCCAACGCCAGGTGAATCCGAAAATTCCGTTGTGTCCGCACTACGTAATCGAGCCCGGCCACGGCATAGCGCAGACTGTGCCAGAACGTCCGGGCGCGGAATCTACGACGACGCGACATGCACACCCGCTTTCTGCGCGCTCATGACGACACGCCTTCGAGAAAGGCGCGCGTGGCAGCCTGTTGGGGATCGACTAAAATCTGTTGCGGCGGTCCCTGTTCAATGACGCGTCCACGATCAACAAACGCGACGCGCGTGGCAATGGTCTCAGCCAGCCGCACCGAATGCGAGGCGAGCACAAGCGTCACGCCTTGTGCGGCCACATCGGCGATCATCGCGCGCACTTCGCCTGCCATTCGCGGATCGAGCGCGCTGGTCGGTTCATCCAGTAGAATCAGCGACGGCGCCATCGCCAGCGCCCGCGCAATCGCCACGCGCTGTTGCTGCCCCCCCGACAAGCGATCCGGGTAAGAGTGAGCGCGATCGGCCAAACCGATGCGGCGTAAGAGCGCATACGCGGTGTCACGCGCCGTCTCAGGCGGCGTTTTCGTAACGCGGGTCGGTCCCAGCGTTAAATTCTCCAGCACGGTCATGTGCGGAAACAAATTAAATTGCTGAAAGACCATGCCAATTTCGGTGCGCAGACGCTGTAAATTCGTTCCCTCGGCATGGACTGGCGCGCCACGAAATCGCACGTCGCCGCGCTCGGGGACTTCCAGCGCATTGATGCAGCGCAGGGCCGTGGTTTTCCCGCAGCCGGAACTGCCCATTAACACCAGGGTTTCGCCGGGAGCCACGCTGAGCGAAAATCCGCACAGCGCAGGTTGCCCGCCAAAGGACTTCTCGACGCCGTCCAATGTGAGGATGGGGGGCGGCAGAGAGGTCATGAAGCGCCCTGCAAGCGTTGCAGCGCCAGCGTCACTTCCGGCGATTCCGGATTCAGCGCCTTGGCGCGCTGATACCGCTCAAGCGCTTGCGCCGTACGGCCAGTCAGCTCATACGCGAGCCCCAGTTGGTACTGGGCGGCGGCGGAAGCGGGATTCAGCAGCGTCGCGGTCTCCAGGGGCGCAACAGCGCTTTCCGGGCGACCCGACTGCTGCTGTAACGCGCCCAGAATCAGATACGCGCCATAAGCCGCCGGTCCCAGTCGGGCGCCGGGCTCCGCCGGCAATAGCGACGCCAATCGCTGGATGGCCTGCGGGCGATCGCCTTGCAGATACAACGCCACCGCATAGCGACTCAGGTAGCGATCGCGCATGGCATGGATATCTGCCAGGCGCATGGCCCGCTCATAGGCGCGCAGCGCGTCGGGCCAATTACGGGTCTGAATCAGCGCTTCACCCTGAGCGGCCTGAATGGCGGGATTTTCGGGATCCTGTTGCGCGGCCTGCTGAATCAGCGCCAAGGCGCGGGCGACATTACCGCCCTGATAGGCGGCAACCGCCTGGCTCATCAAGCCGGCAGCAGTTGCAGACGGCGCATTCGGCGTCTGGACATTCGAAGCGGCGGCAGGAGCGACGACCGCCGCCATGGCCATCGGCTCGACGGGGGCGGCGCCGGTCGCGCGAAACGCCTTCAGATCAACGACGCGCGCCTCGTCTGTGGGCGAGGCAAGCGTATACACTCTCGGATCGCCAGAAATGGTATAAGTCAGCGGCGGCGCTCCCCCTGCATAGTGCGGCAGCGGCGGGGCGGCGGGATCCATTAAGGCAGCAGCGGACGTGGGTCTCGACAGACGGCGCTGGGCTGAGGCGCCTGAGGCCGGACGTTCAGCGCGGGTCCATTCGCGGGTGACGACCGTCCTGCCAATAATCAGCGGGAGGGTTTTAGCGGGCGTTGTCTGACTGTCGACAAGGGCGGCCGGAGACAGCGCACGCTCAGGCGGGCTCTGAAACGCCTCGCGCGCGATGGGGCCCGAAACATCGCTTCTGTCAGCCGCCGACACGAAGCCATTCGCCATCAGGGCCCACGCCACGGCCAGCGCAACAGTCAGAACCGGGTTGATGGCGGGGCGGGGCATCGACGGGATCCTTTTTTAAACGATCTCCCTAGCATTTATTCTAGCCGGAAGCGTGACGAACGCCTAGACGCCGACGGGCGTTTCAGCGACGCGCGTCGTGCTGGGCCAGCGCTTGATTTTGAAGCGAGACGACTTGCTGATAGGCGTCTTCGCTGTCGTGATGCCGCCCCAGTAAGTGCAACAAGCCATGAGCCAGACGCTCGCGCAAAAAACGTGCGGCATCGCCGCGATGCGCAGGTTCTTCATCGACATGCGCCAGCGCCCATTCCCACGACAAGAATACGCTGCCCAGTTGCGCCGTCGGCAGGCGGGCCCACTGCGCGCGCTGAGGCGATTCGGCAAACAGGCTGAAGGTCAGCACATCGGTCGCGCCGGTTTTCTGGCGATACTGCTCGTTAAGTTCGGCCATGTCAGCGTCATTCACCAGAATAATCTCTGCTTCCCAGCGCTGGCCGTTCGCTCGCAGGTCCAACGCCTGCGGAATACCCGCCGCAATGAACGTCTCAATCGCATCCTGACAAAAATCCGCAAACCCCGCGACAAAATCCCGAAACCAGGGCGGCGGGGACGAAGACATGGGCGCACCCTGCCAGAATAAGATGGCGATGAGAGGCGGGGCTTGCGTTTCGCTCAATAAAAGCAGCGATGGCTGCGGGGCGTTCTGCATCAGGACAGCCCGCTCTCTCAGGCCTGCTGCTGCGTTTTGCCCGACTCGTCTTCCGGCGAAGGAGCCGGAGGCGGGACAGCTTTGAGCGTCGCGCCGCGCGTGAGGTCACTGGGCGTTTGCGGCAACGGCGTTTCGGGCAGCTTCTTGCCGAGTTCTTTAATCACCGTTTGCTGATACTCAATACGATGGTGCTGAATCCCGCGAAGAACGCGCACAAAGGTTTCTTTCACCAGTTGAATATCGCGGAACGTGATGGGGCAATTGTCAAACTGGCCATCATCAATGCGGGCCTGAACAATTTTATCGATGCGCTCTTCAATTTGCCCCACCGTAGGATTCTTCAGAGCCCGCACGGCGGATTCGCAGGCATCGGCCATCATTACGATAGCGGTTTCGCGCGATTGCGGCTTGGGGCCCGGGTAGCGAAACTGCGACTTGCTGACGTTCTCTTTACCTTCCTGAATGCAGGCCTGATTATAGAAGAATCCCGCCAGCATGGTGCCGTGATGCTCGGTCATAAAGTCCATCAGCATATCGGGCAAGTGATGGTGGCGCGCCATTTCGAGGCTATCGCGCGGGTGCGCGGTAATCACCATCTTGCTGAGGCGCGGCGTGAGCTTGTCATGCGGGTTTTCCGCGCCAAAGTACGCCTGATTCTCGATGAAAAACAGCGGGCGCTTCATCTTGCCGATATCGTGATACAGACTGCCCACGCGCGTCAGCAGCGCATTGGCGCCGATGGTCTCAGCCGCAGCCTCGGAGAGGCTGGCCACCATCAGGCTGTGGTGAAACGTTCCGGGCGCTTCGTATTGCATGCGCTTGAGCAGCGGATTGTCGTGATTGCCCAGCTCCAGCAAGGTATAGGGCGATACCAGCCGAAAGCCCGATTCCAGAAACGGCAGGATGCCGATGGTCAGCGCGGCGGACAGAAAGCCGCCGACCAGGCCCCAGGCGGCGTCTGAGGCGATCGACGTCCAGCCGCTGGGGTTGGGCGTCCCGAAAATCAACGACACGGCCAGAATCAGCGCCAGATTGGTCAGGCTAATATACAGGCCCGCCCACATTAATTGGCCTCGATCGCAGAAATTCAGCTTGCGGGTCAGCGTGTAGATCCCGACCAGACTGCCGATGAGCAGGACAATCATGGTCGGCATGCCGGTCTTCAGCGTCAGCGCCATCAGGAAGACCAGCAGGGTCGTCATAAAAGCGCCCAGACGCGGATGCGTGAAAATGGCCAGCGTCAGCGCATAGGTCGCCAGCGGGAAGAAATATGGCGATGCCGCAGCGTCCGATTGCATCGTCCAGCGTTGGATCATCGCATAGACCACCGCAAAGGCGGTTGTCATGGTCATCACCAGCAGCCCATACCCCGGGCGGAAGAACTCGCTGCGGTTAAACTGGCGCATGTAGGTCCAGATGGTCGCGGTAAACATGCCGCACAGCAGCATGACGCCCAAAAAGCCGGGCCAATTCACGCCCTTGACGGATTTTCCGATTTTTTCCAGCGCCGCCTCCTGCGCTGGCGTCAATCGATCGCCCTTGGCGACGATGCGCTCGCCCTTGGCAAAGCGATGCATCACCGGGCTGACGTGATCGGCGGCTTCACGACGCAAGCGCGCCATTTCCTGATCATCAACGACAATTGTCGGCATAATCATCGACCAGACGAGTCGGCGCACAATCTGGGCATGACTGCGTTTGGCCGAAGGCGGCATGGCGCGGGTGATCAGCGTATCGCGGTCCTGAAAATACGCGTCGCGCGAAATACCGGATTTGAGCAAACGATCGATGGTGTAATCGATCGACATGGTCAGTTGGTACCAGTCGTCATCGCTCAGCCGCTGATAAAACAGGCCATTGAAGATCACGTCGTCTTCAGGGTTTTCGGCCAGTTGCGCGATGCCATCGAAGGCCTGACGTTTACTGGCAAGCGTTTTCAGCCGTCCATTGGCGCGAATGCGCCCGAGTTGCTCCAGGAGGCTGCGCTTGTTTTCCAGAATCCTGCGATCAAAGGTTTGACGCGGCATTAAGACCGGGGTCGCCTCGACATTCAGTTGGGCCGCCTCCTGTTGGCGGCGCGTTTCGGCCTGATCCAGCACCTCCAGCGCATAGGGCGCAAAAAATGTTCGCTTGCTCACGCCGCTGTCCACGGTTTTTTCGACGGCCAGATAATCAAAGCCGAGAATAAAGCTCAGCGACAGAAACGTCAGCGCGCCGAGGAGCACGGTCAGACCGGTGGGCGACAAGAAGGCGGCCATTAGCCGTTTGACGTGTCGGGTCGCGCGATCAGATAACGTGGTTTCTACATCGTCCAACGCCAACGGGCTGACGCGGGGCGGTTCCTTGTCTCGATGCGTCGTAGGCATGGGGGCTGCTCTAAAGCCTCTGAATCGGAGGGGCGCAATGGGTTTTCCAAGGTGGAAAACGGGCAAATGTCGGGCTGGCAAAACGCCCAAAGGGCGTCGGCGGTGTTGGAATTGTACCCTATTTGAAAGGGGATTCATCAGACGCCTGTTTGCCCGTTTTGGCGAGCAAAGCAGCGCTTTCCCTGATTGTAAGGGGCCTTTGACGCCGCGGTCTCCTCCATTCAGAGGATACGGAAACCCTGCGCATCCGTCGATACCCGGTTCATCCCCTTCATTTTGCAGGTTTCAAGAACCGGTGACAGAAACAAACGAGCGTCCAGCCCCGACTCGCCCCAATGGAGATGGTTTCCATGACCCATTCTCGTGAATCGCGCCTGGCGGCGCCGGACGTCGAGTTGATTTTGAGCGGCGTCGCTGGCGACGAGCGTATCGCGCGCGACGCCACGTTTCCAGGCCATCCGCGCCCGGCGCGCGTCAACGTCAAGACGCTGAGCGCGCTCAAACGATTTCAACATCCTGAGCGTTTTGCCAAAGCGCAGTTTTATAACCGTGTGTATCAGGCTCCCCAGTAAGCCTCTCGCCCGGGTGAATCCCTCCGTGGTAAAATTTCCCGCAATCAGCGCCCGTTCGCGTTTGGGGGAAATCCGCCATGCAAAGCTCGCTCTTGCCCGCCGCCGATGCGCAGGCGCCAACCCGCCAGTCGCCGCAGGCGATCGAGGCGGCGTTAGCAACGATCGCCAGTCAGGCGGCTACGTGTCAGCAATGCGCCCTGTGCCAAGGCCGGACGCACTCGGTCTTTTCGCGCGGTAATCCGCATGCGCCGCTGATGTTGATTGGCGAAGGCCCCGGTCAGCATGAAGACGAAACCGGCCTGCCCTTTGTCGGCAAGGCCGGCCAACTGCTGGATCGGATTCTGGCCTCGATGGCAATTGATCGCGATCGCGATATTTACATCTGCAACATCGTCAAATGCCGCCCGCCGCAGAATCGCGCGCCGCTGCCGGAAGAAATGGCCGCCTGTCGCCCTTATCTGCAAGCCCAGATTGATCTCATTCAGCCGCGCCTGATTCTGCTGGCTGGCGCTACCGCGCTAAAAGGCGCGCTGAATTTGAGCGGCATTACGCGCCTGCGCGGGCGCTGGCTGCCAACGCCGTTCCATGGCGCGGTGGCGATGCCGGTTTTTCATCCGTCGTATTTGCTGCGCTACGCGTCTAAAGAAAAAGGCAGTCCCAAGTGGCTCACCTGGCAGGACATTCAGGAAGTGCGCCGCGCGCTGGACGCCCTGCCGCAGATGCCGACGGCGCAATAGAAACTGCGCCAGTTTGTTTGTGGGATGATAGAAGGCGTATCGCCTGCGGACGTCGCGTACGCGCCCGCCGATTGTAAGCACTGACAGGATTATCCGCCATGACTGACCGCGCCGATGGCCGACAAAATGACGAACTGCGTCCGATTCGCATCATCCGGCGCTATACGCGCCATGCGGCGGGCTCTGTGCTGATGTGTTACGGCGATACGCACGTATTGGCGACCGCCAGCATCGAAGAACGCGTGCCGCGCCATGTTTATCACGGCCCCAACGATCAGGCAGGCTGGTTGACGGCGGAATATTCTCTCCTGCCCGGCTCTACCAACACGCGCACCCATCGCGAGCGCTACAAGCTGTCCGGCAGGACGGCGGAAATCCAGCGCCTGATTGGGCGTTCATTGCGCGCCTGCATCGATCTCAGCCGTCTGGGTCAGCGGACGATTACCATTGACGCCGACGTGCTGCAAGCCGACGGCGGGACGCGCGTCGCAGCCATTACCGGCGGCTACGTCGCCTTAATGGACGCCTTGCGCCATTTGCAACGCGCGGGCAAATTGGGCGAGATTCCGCTGATATCGCCTGTGGCGGCGGTCAGCGTCGGCGTCATCGACGGCGATCCGCGCCTCGACTTAAATTACGAAGAAGACGTGACGGCCGAAGTCGACGCCAATGTCGTGATGAATGGCGACGGCGCGTATATCGAGGTACAGGCGACGTCTGAGAAAGCGCCTTGCCGCCCCGAGGATCTTCAGCGCATGCTCGACTACGCCAAAACCGGCGTCGAGCGCCTGCTGAAGGCACAGGCCGACGCTCTGGCCCAGGATCTCGACGACGCAGCCCCCCCCCAGATTCTCGCCCAAGGCTGAGAGGAGCCCGGCCCGCGATGACCCGCGATCCGTCGAACGCCTGCGCCTCACAAGCCGCCGCGCGTCCCACCCCGCAACGTCTGCGCGGAATGCGAGACCTGCTGCCCACCCTTGCCGATCCCGAAACCACGCGTTGGCGCGCGCTCGAAGACGCCATTCGTCGTTGCATGGCGCAGAACGCTTATCAGGAAATCCGCGCGCCGCTGCTGGAAGAGACTGCGTTATTTTCGCGCAGCGTTGGCGAAGAAACCGACATTGTGCATAAAGAAATGTACAGCTTCGCCAAAGGCGACGAGCAGCTGACGCTACGCCCCGAAGGCACTGCTGGCGTCGTGCGGGCGTATATTCAGGGCCTGACGCGCGAACCCAAGCCGGTGAAACTCTTTTACATCGGCCCCATGTTTCGCCATGAGCGCCCGCAGGCCGGACGCCTTCGGCAGTTTCATCAGGCGGGCGTGGAAGTGTTTGGCGATGCAGGCCCCTTCATGGATGTGGCCGTCATTCGCCTGGCCCTGTCGCTGTTTGAGACGCTGGGCCTGGGCGATTTAACGCTGCACGTGAATAACATCGGCGACGCAGCCTCGCGAACAGCCTTTTTTCATGGATTTCGCGAGCGTCTGGCCCCGCATCTGTCCAAAACCTGCCCGACGTGTCAGCGTCGCTATACGTCAAACCCGTTTCGGATGCTGGACTGCAAAACCGAGACGTGCCAGGCCCTGTACGCCGACCCATCGATCGAGACGTATCTCGCTGGCCAGTGGCAGAGCGATGCCAGCCGCGAGCACTTCAACGCCGTGCTAAACGGGCTGGACAGCCTCGGCGCGCACTATGAGGTGAATCATCGCCTGGTACGCGGACTCGATTATTACAATGCGACGGTCTTTGAGATCGTCTCTTCTCAACTGGGCGCACAGGGAACGGTTTGCGGCGGCGGACGATACGACGCGCTGGTGCAGGAACTGGGCGGACCCGCCACGCCGGGCGTCGGCTGGGCGCTGGGTATGGAACGCCTGCTCAGCCTGTGCGCGCAACACGCGCTGCCCACAGACCCCGCGCTCGATTATTATCTGGTGACGGATCGCCCGCTGGAAGCCATGCGGATTGCCGAAACGCTGCGCGCGCGCGGCTTTGCCGCCGACACGGATCTCAGCGGCAAAGGCTTTGGCAAGCAACTCGCTGCGGCCGATAAGCGCGGCGCGCGCTTCGCCGTGATTCTGGGCGAGGCGGAAGCCGCCGCCCACACGCTCACGCTGAAAATTCTTGCCAGCGGCGAGCAGCGCACGCTGTCGCAAGACGACTTCTGGGCGTCTTTCGCCGCAGAGGGTTAACGAGACGGCTCTCCTTCGTTTGACCGAGAAAGCCGTTACATTTCTTGACACTCCCCCCGCCGCCCGCGTTATGCTGACGTTCGTAAACCCTTGCGAACAGAGGACAGGCGTGTCATGGAGAAGTCGTTACAGCCGGAAGACGTGGCAATCAAGCGTCTTAACAGCGCTATTTCAGAGTACCGGAGGCTTTGCCTTAAAAACCACCTGCTTTACACCACGTGTAAGTCATTGGCGATTATTCTGGCGGCGATGATTCCCCTGATTGGCGTGTTTGAGCCCACGACCACTATTCTGCTGCCCCTGATGCCGGTAAAAGTCACGCCCATCCAACTGGCAGCGATTCTCGGGGCGATGAGCGCCATCGTGCATAGCTTTGAATCGTTCTTCCAGTTCCATCGCCAGTGGATTCATACGAGTTTGACCGAAGATGCCCTGACTCGCGAAAAATATCTCTATCTGACCCAGGTAGAGCCTTACGAACAGAGCCATCATCGTTATAAAGCGCTGGCCCGACGCGTGGAAACAATTCTGGAGAAAGCCAATTGTCAGTGGGCCTCGCGAGACGCCAATCCGAGCGCCGCCTCAGCCGAGCGCCCGACGGTGCTGACGCCGAAAATTACCAGCGCCGTGATTACTTCGGAAACGCAAAGCCTTAACGATGCCGAAGGGCCATTTGCGCAAAGCGCGACCACCACGGCCGTTACCTCGGTCGATTTACAAACGGCGGCCCGTTAAGACGTTTCACTGGCACAAAATCCCCTTCAGTCGTTTTACAGGAAATATCAAGCGACTCTCTTCTGCGTGAGTCAGGGGGACTCCCGCATGCCAGAGAAGGGGATTTAACAACGCCATGATCACTCCAACGTCTGTCATAACGCCCGCCCGCGCGATGGGCCTTGCCGCCACGGGGTTTGCCGTATGGATGATGAAAGGCAGCTACGACGATATTTCTGGCGCATGGCAGGTACGATCTGACGCGCTGGAATGGCGTAATACGTACGAGCTGATGCATCGAAACCGCGGCCTCTTTAACGGCTTGGGCATGGAAGGCCTCGTGTCGCGTTATAACTACCTGACGACCAACGGCCCGATGGACCTCTTTCTCAATTTCAATCAGGCCATGGTCAGGGTGAACGGCCTGTTTAATGAGGTGCTGACCCTGCCGCTGCTGGGACTGGCCGCAGGCGGGTTATACGCAGGCGGATTCAAGCCGCATCGTTGGGTCGCCGCAGGCGGTCGCGCGATCTGGCAAACGCAGGCGCTGCAAAGCATCGGGCGCGGCATCAGCTCGCTTGCGCGCAGCGTCGGATTCGGCTTTGTCCGTAAAGGCTTGGGCTTTTTGGTGGGCATGGGCTGGAAAAGCGTTCCCCTGCTCGCGGGCCTCGCCTTATTTGGGCATCAGTTTTCGCGCTCCCTCAGCGGCGATGAAACCCGCAGCCTGTTCTATAACGATATTTACGAGAGAGGCCGCACCGCGCCTTAATTGCAGCATATTTTCAAATAAAACGCCCCGTCTGCGGCTCGCGGAAACGGGGCGCTTCAGTGAATTAACGCGCCTCTCAGGCGAGATCGCGCAATTTTGGTTCGCGCGCCCAGAAGCGTTTCGCCGCCGCCTTGATGAAGCTGTCATCAAGCGGCGTCACGCCGTCATCGGGCTCGACGCCCGCTTTCTCCAGCAACGGCAGGGCCGCCTCGTTATGACCAATCGCCTTCAGATGGCCAAAGGCGTCCATCACAAACTGAACCGCCGCCGCATCGCGCGCCAGACGATTTGCGGCGTCTTTCGACAAAGCCACGGCAATCGCATCGACGGTACAGGAGGGCGCGCCCGCTAGTTGCGCATCCGCCGGCACGCTGCCGGTGGTGAGCTGAACGGCGCCGACCTTGGGGGCAATCAGCGCGCTACAGCCGCCGGCCTTTTTAACAGCCGCCCGAATCGCCGCGATAGCCTCGCCGTCAGAGCCGTCGGCGCACAGAATACCGACCTTGCGCCCCTTCAGCGTGGTTTTCATGTTCTGGACAATGGAGAGCGCAGGAGAAGGCGGCAGATCGATGGGGTCCTGAGCTGGCCTGGAAGCCGGCGGCAGCGGCAGGGCCAGACCCTCCGCGACGCGCTTGGCCAGAGTCTCATCCACGTTTCGCAGATTACCGAGCATCCGCGTGCGCACATGGGGGAGCGTCACCTTCGAGAGTTCAAAGACAAAGGCGCTGGCAATATGGCTTTGCTCGATTTCGGTTTGTGAGCGATAGAACATCCGCGCCTGACTGTAGTGATCCCGAAAGCGCTCAGAGCGCACGCGCAGCTTTTGATCTGGCTCGTTGCGCTCAGTATTGACGGGATAGGTCGTAAACCCTGCCGCTGCAACTTCGCGCGGGCCGCCCTCTTCGCCCGCTTCTGCCAGGCTGTTGGGCTCGTAATTGGCGCGCCCGGTCGGCACGCGGGTTTGCATCATGCCGTCGCGTTGGAAGTTCGCCATCGGGCATTTGGGCGCGTTAATGGGAATTTGATGGAAGTTCGTCGTCCCCAGCCGCGATTTTTGCGTGTCGAGATACGAAAACAAGCGCCCCTGCAACAAGGGATCATTGGAGAAATCAATCCCCGGGATCAGATTCGAGGGCAGAAAGGCCACTTGTTCGACTTCGGCGAAGAAGTTATCCGGATTGCGGTCCAGTACCATGCGGCCAATGATCTCAACCGGAATGTCTTCTTCGGGAATCAGCTTGGTGGCGTCCAGAACGTCATAGGGCTGCTGGGCCGCCCAGTCTTCGTCAAAGATCTGCACGCCGAGATCCCATTCCGGGAAATCGCCCTGGTCGATGGACTCCCACAGGTCACGGCGATGAAAATCCGGGTCGGCGCCGGCCAACTTGACGGCTTCGTCCCACAGCGTGGACTGCGCGCCCAGCTTGGGACGCCAGTGGAATTTGACAAAGCGCGCCTCGCCTTGCGCATTGATGAAGCGAAACGTATGCACGCCAAAGCCTTCCATCATGCGCAGGCTGCGCGGAATGGTGCGATCCGACATGGCCCACGTCACCATATGGGTCGACTCTGGCATCAGCGAGATGAAATCCCAGAACGTATCGTGCGCAGACGCCGCCTGCGGAAAGCCCCGGTCCGCCTCCATTTTGACCGCATGAACCAGATCCGGGAACTTAATGGCGTCCTGAATAAAAAAGACCGGGACGTTATTACCGACCAGATCCCAATTGCCTTGCTGCGTATAGAATTTAACGGCGAATCCGCGCACGTCGCGCGGCGTATCAACCGATCCGGCGCCGCCTGCGACCGTCGAAAATCTCGCAAACACCGGCACGCGCTCGCCTTTGGTTTGGAAAAGCGAGGCCTGAGTCAGCTCGGGTATCGGCCGCGTACACTCGAAAAAGCCGTGCGCTCCTGAACCGCGCGCATGCACAATGCGCTCCGGGATACGCTCGTGGTCAAAGTGAAAGATCTTTTCGCGGACAATAAAGTCTTCCAGCAGCGTGGGGCCGCGCTCGCCAGCGCGTAATGAATTCTGGTTATCTGCAATGGGCAGCCCGTGATTAGTGGTTAAAATAGCCGCTTCATCGCCGCGCGGGGCTTGTTGATGCGTTTCGCCGCCATTGCCAGTATCGACGGATTTTTTAGAATTGGGCATGAGAATCGCCTCTCTTTTATTGTCAATCTGATTTCTATTTCAATTTTCTCTACTGCTCAATTTTCTCTATTGTTTTACAGGGCCAGGGATAGCCCCGCTAAAGAGTGAGAAAGAGAGAAGGGCGCATAGTCAAGATGCGCCCAACCCTCTTGAAAATTACGACTCGCGACGGGTACGCGACGCGCTATCGAACGCTGCCGCGACGCATCAGATTGATGAGACCCAACAAGAGCACGGCCCCGACAAACGACACGAGCAGCGAACGAATATCAAACGCACCCGAGGTAATCGGCGCGCCGCCCAGCAAAGGCGTCAAGACGAAGCCCGCCAGAATGGCGCCCACGATGCCGACGACGATATTCAGGAAAATACCCTGTTGCGCATCCGTCCGCATCACGATGCTGGCCAACCAGCCCAGAATACCGCCGACAATGATAATAGCGAGAATGGTCATAATTGAGGTTGCCTCCTATGTCTTTCTAACTGATATTTTTTGCTGACCTGTTATATTATTTTTATCTGTATCTGTTTTACCTGTCTACAGCCTACTGTCTATTTTTTATCTATCTACCTGTCTATTTTTTTACCTGCCTGCCTATCTACCTGGCTATCGGCCCGCCTCTTTTTGAGTCCCTGAAAGAGTTTAGGCATCCGCTATCGGGTTGAAGAACAGAGATCATGAATAACAGGCTTTCTACGAAGAACCCTCTCCACATAAAGAATGGCGAACACACAGGCGAAGCACTGGCAGACGCCGCCGCCACACCCTCAGAAAAAACCCTTCAGAAAAAGCCCTTCAAACGCTTAAGACAAACTGATTATGATTCTTCTGTATTTCTTCCCTTTGGTTATGACATATATTTCGAATTAATCCTAGCATTGTTAATATTTATCAATTTTTGAGCGACCGGGAACAAAGCCGACAGATCAGCGCCTGCATTCAATTTTACTAATTCAAGCCCCACACGAGAGGCGTGAATTTAACAAAAATTCATACTGACGCGCATCCCCCCCCTATCGCGCGACAAGCCGTCAGAATTTAAAAATGGGCCTAGAGGGATTTGAACCCCCAGCCAAGGCGTTATGAGCGCCCTGCTCTAACCATTGAGCTATAGGCCCATCGCGTTCTTGTCGAGTTCTTATTGTATCGCAGCCTTAGCGACGCGCCCGACGAAAATGCGGCCGGGGCCATACCTTGGTCACAATGAGAAGACTGTCCTGCTCGGCCTTCATCGAAAAGGCGAAGCGCGGCGAAATGGTTGCGCTCTGACCCGGCGTCAACGGCAGGGTTTCGACGTCAGTGGTCATCGTCACCGCCCCGCTGACCAGCAGAATATACTGATACTGGGCGGACCAGTGCCGCGTCAGCGCCGCGCCGGCTTGCAGCCATAAGCGCTGAACGCTGGCCTGTTCTTCCTGAAAAGCCGTCGAGTACACAATCGGGCGTTCCTGAGCCTCCAGCAGAGAATCGCGATGCAGTTGCATCACCGGCTGGGGGCGCTCCAGCATTAGCGGCTCGCCTTGGGCGTCTTCGGCCAGCAGTTCTTCGCATTTGCGCGCGGCCAGCGCCTTTTCTTCAGGCTCAAGAACCGATTCGGCCAGGGTAAAGACGCCATTCTCTTCTTCGCGCACATGGCAACTGAGACGTTCGTCAAAGCGCGCCAGTTGCTCAATGACTGAGGCGGGCAGCGATTTTTGAGCGGCGGCGGTCTCAATAGACTCCGCCAGCTCGAGTTCCAGAGCGACAATATCGTCGTGCTCCACCTGAAGCAGGACCATTGTCCGATACTGGTTTAATAAGGGAAACAGGCCCTGCTCTTCGCGCAGGTAGTGCAGTCGCAGGGTGTCGCGCAGGGCGTTAAAGCCATCGACGAAGGCCTCCAGCGCCGCGGCATCTCCGGCCTGGGCAGCAGGCGCCAGCTCGCGCAGCTCGACAATCAGCGTCTCGCAGCGACGGTGATCGCGGCGCAGTTGATCCAGAATCGAAATGGTTTGCGGCAAGCAAGGGGGCGTCATGGCATGCGTCCTCTAATGTTTTTAGCGTTTGTCGCTCTTGAATAACGTGAATAACGTCTGGATGTCGCTTCTCTGTTTATCGCTTCTCTTTTGAGTCTTTCTGTTTTCTGACTCTCTTAATAGTGGCTATCTGGACGCGATCGGCGAAGCGGGCGAACGGGCTTATACCCGTCATACCATAACGAAAGGCGCGGCGACTCCCCCGGGTTTCCGAGACCGTTTAAAACCCGTTGCGCAGGGCCCAGACGATGGCTTCTGAGCGACTGGCGACGCCGATTTTACTGTAAATGCTATACAAGTGATTGTGGACGGTCTTCGGGCTGACGCACAATACATCGGCCAACTGCTGATTGGAGTGCCCGCGCGCCAGCGCCCCCAGCACTTCGCGCTCGCGGGCGGTGAGGGTAAAGGCGTCGCGCTCTTTCGCAGCGGCGCGCAGGGCGGCCACTCGCGCGGCCATCTCTGGGGCCAGCGGTACCGTTTGCCCAGCGGCGGCCTGGCGAATGGCGGCGGCCAGATCATCGAGCGCGGCGTCTTTGAGCAAAAATCCCAGGACGCCAATATCCAGAAAACGCTGGGCGGTTTGCGGGTCGTCCTCGTTGGTGAGGGCCAGAATTTTCGCCTGCGGCCACGCCGTCAAAATCGCGCGCGAGGCGTCATAACCGCTGAGCAGCGGCATGGCCGCGTCCATCAGGATAACATCCGGCTTGAGCGCCATGGCCTGCGCCACGGCCTCTTGTCCATTACCCGCCTCGCCCGCCACCACGACGCCGGGGGTCAGCGAGAGCAGTTGTTTCAGCCCCTGGCGCAAAATCGGATGATCATCGGCAAGTAAGACGCGTAAGGGGATTGCGGTTTCAGCCATGGGATTTTCCTGTTGCGGCGGTAGAGGGTCCTTTGGGCAATCGCAGTTCGACGCGCGCGCCGCGTTCGCTGGCAAGCGCCGTTTCGGCAGACAACAGACGGACGCTCGCCCCGAGTTCGCGCGCACGCTCCTGCAGGCCCACCAGCCCCAGATGCCCATCGCCGAGCAAGGCGTCATCGCAGGGCGGCTCGCGCCACGGAAAACCCGCGCCGTCGTCTGCGATCGTCAAATAAAAGCCGTCGTCCGCTTGGCGCAAGGCAATCGCGATGTGCGCGCCGCCGCTATGCTTGACCGCATTGCGGACCGCTTCCTGAATCATTCGAAACAGGTGCAGGCGCGCATGGTCATCGAGGCGATTATCCAGCGCGCCCGGCTCGCAAGGACGCCAATCCAGCGTGAAGGTCATCTCGGGGCTCAGACGCCGCTGCTTTTCGATGAACTGCTCCAGCGCCGGTAAAAATCCCAGACTGTCGAGCGACTCGGGCCGCAGATCGCGACTCAGACGCCGCACGGTCTTGAGCGCGTCAGAAATATCCTGGCCGATTTGCTTGAGTTCCGGCGTATCGCCCATAGTTTTCTGGCAAAATTGGGCCTGATAACCCAAAAACGTCAGCCGCTGCGCCAGATCGTCGTGCAATTCGCGCGACAGCGCCAGTCGCTCGGCCTCTACGCGCTCATCGAGCGACATCAGCAAATGGCTGAGCTCGCGATTCAGGTCGTGAACGTTTCGACGGGTGCGGATCATCCACGGGGCCCATTGAATCAAGCCAATCGCCAGCAGCGAGATGCCCACGGTATACCCCAGGATCTTCTTGAGGAAGGCCTGCTCCCAACTGCGCCCAAACGGGACGCCGTGAAGTTGGAACAGCGCCAGCGTCGGCGGGTCGTCCAGCAAATCGACCCAACTGCCCATGGCAAGCAGACCTAAGCCAATCACGGCCATCCGCCAGCCGAATTGCGAAATTTCCGGCGTGCGGCGTTGAAGTCGCAGGCACGCAATAAAAAGCCCCGTCACGACCAGCGCATGCACCACTTCCACCAGCATCGTGTGCAGCCCAAGCTGATGATCCACATACGCCAGCGCCGCGCCAATGGCTATGACCGCCATCAAGGCGATCCCGTCTCGATGTTGGGGAGAAAAAAGCGAAAACGCGCGCATCGGCCCAATC
This sequence comes from Vampirovibrionales bacterium, assembly GCA_016712355.1. Lineage (NCBI taxonomy): Bacteria > Bacillati > Candidatus Melainabacteria > Vampirovibriophyceae > Vampirovibrionales > Vampirovibrionales bacterium. Next base: position 314,498 of record JADJRF010000005.1, read on the forward strand.
GACGCCTCCGACTTTTATTATAAGGGCGCTTAAAGAAAAGGCCGACACGGGTGTCGGCCAAAGAACATGCGTATTCAGGGTCTGGTGGGTTACAAAACTCGAGACGGGGCGGCGATCGCGCCGTTGCCGTTCAATGACATGATTAAACAGCGTCCGCGCCCGCGCGTCGTGAGACGGATTGCCCATCGCGGGTAGGAAAAACTTCCTGTTTTGCCGCCCCCGGTCGGCGTCCGCCATTTGGGGGTTTGTCGCCGGGGCGACGACGCTCTACAATGCCTTTATAGCGAGGGAAAGGCTATAACAAGACGATAAAAAGGCTACTAATGAGCGCACTCTGGCAAACGTTTCTGGCGCAGGTCCTGCCGCTGGCCCCGTCATGGGCGCTGTGGCCGGTCGCCAGGCAATACGTGGCAGGCGACTCGCTCGACGCCATGGCTGCCGTCGTTGGCGCGCTCAACGCCGAAGGCGCCCGCTGTACCGTTGATCTGCTCAGCGAAGACGTCACCGACGCGGGACAGACCCGCGCCATTGCCGATCAGTACGCCGCCGCGCTGGACCGCATTGCGCATGAGCAGCTCAACAGCCATATCGCCATCAAACTGTCAGCCCTGGGACTGACGCAAGACGCAGACTTATGCCTGAATAACGCGCGGCGCCTGCTGACTCACGCCGGACGCACAGGCGCGTTTGTGCGAATCGATATGGAAGACGCCACGCGCACCGAAGCGACGCTGAGCGCGTATGAGCGCCTGCGCGAAGAATTTGACAACGTCGGCGTGGCGATTCAGGCCTATCTGCGGCGATCGCTGGCCGACGTGCGCCGCGTGAGCGAGGGCCCCCGCGCCGGGAATTTCCGGCTCTGCAAGGGCATTTACCGCGAATCGCGCGCCATCGCTTTTCAGGACCCCGAAATTATCCGCCGCAATTACATGCGGCTCTTGAACGAGATGCTGGATCGCGGGGCGTTTACGGCCATCGCCACGCACGACGAACGGCTGATCTGGGAAGCCTGCCAATGTCTGGACGCGCGCGGCCTGGGCCCGGATCGCTATGAGTTTGAGATGCTTTATGGCGTGGATCCGCCCTTACGCCGCCAATTATTATCGGAAGGCCGTCCGCTGCGCGTATACGTTCCCTTTGGACGCGACTGGCGGGCGTACTCGTTGCGAAGACTCCGCGAAAATCCGGCTATTGCGGGGCATATCGCGCGGCAGTTTCTCGCAGGCGGGCGATAATCGAGCCCAAAACGAGCCCCAAAAGCTCAGCGTTCGTCGCGATTAGGGTCCTGCGATCCGCCCATCATGTCCATCGAGCCCATCATCTGGCTCATCATCATGGCGTTGAGCGCGGCGGGATCGAGCGCAGCGGCGGGCGGCTGGCCATTGGCGCCCGGCATCGCCTGAGGGGTCGTCATCCAGGGCTGAATCGCATTGACGCCGCTGGGATTCGCCATTGAATTGCCCATGGCATTGGCGCCCATCGAGCTCATCAACATCTGCATCGCCATCGCCTCTTGCGGCGTCCAGGCAGGGGTCGCAGACGCAGCCGGAACCGGCGTCGAAACCGTCGGCGGCGCCGGAGAGGCCTGTTGCGCGCTGGCAGCCGGGGAGCCGGCATTGACCGCAGAGGCCACAGGGGCCGACGGCGAGACCGTCGTCGCAGCAGCAGCGGCGACCGGTTGCAGGGGCGCGCTTCTTAAGACGGGCGCCAGCGGCGCATCGCTTTGCGCCTCAAATTTTTGCGCGCTTTGCGCATTATCTTTCCGGTCGCCCTGGGCCACTTGCAGGGCCAGCGCGGGCAGATACCGAAGCCCTTCCTGCGCAAGCGCCGCTTCGGGACCGTCTGGCGCGGCGAGCAGGACAGCTTCATAGGCCGCGCGGGCCTCGGCAATACGCCCCAGACGCGCGCTTGCGATGGCCAGATAATAGGCGTAACGCGGATTATCTGGCGATTTTTTCAGCAGCTTGTCAAAAATCTGCGCCGTCTGGACGTAATCGCCCTTTTGATAGGCCGCGGCGCCTTTCTCGTAAGGCCCGGCCTGCGCCGTGAGCGCGATCGACGCCCATAACAGCGCCGTGGCAATCAGCATTATCCCCCAAAGCGTGCGTGTGTTCATGTACCAGTCGCCTCCTGTTTTGAGAGTATACGCAGCCACGGCAAAATCGCAGGCCCAAACGACGGATTTTTAAGAACCCCGCAACGCCGCCAGCGGATTTAAGGGCCATTTTCAAGTTCAGCGCCCTTCGGTCGATAGTCTTCTCAGGCGCGAAGGACGCGTCCCCAGCAGCGAGCGCGTGATATGGACAAGCCGAGCAAAACAGGACACCGCTGGTACGACCGGATTCCAGCCCTGTCTTCCGCCGTGGAGACGATTCTCCTCTTGCCGGAATCGCTCCAGCAGATCGTGTGCCGGGCGATTGTCGCGATGGCGGACAAGGAATTTCAGGCGTCAGAGCGGATTCAGAATTTTAAATCGTTAGGCCCGGAAAGAATTCTGGCGTACTTCAAGGCAAAAACCCGCAAACGCGCTTATGATCAGAGCCCCCATGCGCATAAAGCCCTGACGTATATGGGGCTGCTCTCGCCTGACGATCGCCAGTACATGGCAGCAAGTATTCTGGAGTTAATGAGCCTGGTCAAGACCTATCTCGGGCATTGCCGCGCCGCCAGCGAACCGCCGGAAGAAGCGCATCTGGAGCGACTCAGCCAGACTTACGTGGAAGGCGGCAAGACCGCTGCGCTGCAAGTCCTGCGCGTCATCGAGAAAGAACTGCAGAAAAAAGTCGACCAGAAATCGCCGACGCCCAGCCAGCTCAAGGAATCTGAAGCGGGGATGCTGCTCCAGCAGCGGGTCGGACGCCTCTAGCCGATGCCGCGAGCGCGCGGCAAGCGCCAGCGATAAAAACCCATTTCGGGCGGTTCCCCTGAACGGCTTCCCGGTTACAATGAAGGCGACAGCCCCCCATGACATGAGGAAAGGCGCCTGCCATGCCGCTTGCCGTCGTCGATCGAAAATCCCGCCATGAAATCAGCCTGATGCGCCGGGCCGGTCAAATCGTGGCGGAAGTCCACGCCTTGACGCGCGAAGCTCTTAAGCCCGGCGTCTCGACCCTGGATCTGGACGTTATCGCCGAAGCCCACATTCGAAAATCCGGCGCGCTGCCGACGTTTAAGGGCTATCATGGGTTTCCCGCGACGTTGTGCACCTCGATTAACGATGAGGTCGTTCACGGCATCCCCAACGCCGAGCGCCGCCTGCAAGAAGGCGACGTCATCAGCATCGACGTCGGCGCGACTTATAAAGGCATGATTGCAGATGCCGCCTATACGGCAGGCGTCGGCGCGATTTCCGCCGACTGCCAACGCCTGCTGGCCGCCACTGAAGAAAGCCTGATGGCCGCCATCGAGCAAATGCGCGATGGGCGCTGCCTCGAAGACGTCTCGGGCGCGGTGGAAGACGTGTGCCTGAAGTACGGGTTTGGCCTGGTGCGCAACTACGGCGGCCATGCGGTCGGGCGCCAGCTGCATGAAGAGCCCTTCGTGCATAATTTCAGGACCGGTGAGCGCGGCCCGTTGCTGCGACCGGGCTCGATTCTGGCGATTGAGCCCATGTTCAATCTGGGCGGCGATGACGTCTATACCGCAGGCGACAAGTGGACGGTGCTGACCTGCGACCACTTGCCATCAGCGCATTTTGAGCATACAGTAGTCGTCACCGAGGCCGACCCCGAAATCCTGACCCGATTACGACCGTCCCCGGCGTAAGGGATCCTGCGCGCCCGACGTCGCCCCCAAAGGCCCGGCGCGATGCGCGGATCCCGTTCCTGTCTGACCCAGCTGGTTTTCATGGCTCGAGACGTCATCGAAATGGAAGGAACCGTCAACGAGGCGTTGCCCAACGCCACGTTCACCGTGAAGCTGGAAAACGGCATGGAAATTCTGGCGCATATTTCCGGTAAAATCCGCAAGAACTTTATTCGGATTCTTCCCGGTGATAAAGTAAAAATCGAGCTGTCGCCCTACGACCTGACGCGCGGACGCATCACCTACCGGATGAAAGGCTGACGCGCGCGGCGCCTGCGCCCTCTCCCGCTCTTTACCCGTACTCTCCCCTCTCAACCCTCCGCGAAGGAATCGTGTCCATGAAAGTGCGTACGTCCGTTAAGAAACGTTGCCCGGATTGCAAAGTCATTCGACGCCGGGGCCGCGTGGCCATTATCTGCAAAAACCCCAAGCACAAGCAGCGTCAGGGCTAGCCTTTCAAGCGCCGCGCCGGCGGGCGTCCTGCCGCGCCTGCGGGCATCCTCTTGATCCGGCGATGTTTTTACATTAGCGTGTTGCTTCGCGTTGATTGCGTCGGCTGCGTCCGGCGCTGCGTCCCTGGCGCCTCACGCCCTCTCCCGTTTTCGTAATAGCCCCCTCTCTCAGACAAGACACTAGCAGGAGTCCCCATGGCAAGACTGGTCGGCGTCGATCTCCCCCGGCGGAAGAAAATCCGCTTTGCCCTGCCCTACATCTATGGCATCGGCCCTTCGCTCAGCAAGAAAATCCTCGAA